>JAGWPW010000031.1 GCA_028870315.1 Sphingomonadales bacterium
AGTTCCCAGAAGCGGTGGCAATAGGCATCCATCGCTTCCCTGGTGGTCTCGACCGCCCGCGCGCCGCGCTTCAGGGTCTGTGCGATGACATGGGCGATATGCAGCCCCTGCTTGCCGAACATCTCGGTGACCGATGCGTTGAGCCCGCCCTGGATGTAGCCGATGTAGAACTGGTTGGGAAAACCATGAGTCATCGTGCCGTGGAGCGTCAGCGGGCCGTGGCGCCAGTGATCGTAGATCGAGACGCCGCCGCGCCCGCGGATCTCGTCGATGCCCCAGCGCCGTTCGAGCGCGCTTGTCACCTCGAAGCCGCTGGCAAAGATCATGCAGTCGATCTCATGTTCCCGGCCATTGGCGATGAAGCCCTTTTCGGTCATCGCTTCCAGCCCCTTCGTCTCGGCAACGTCGATCAGCGTGACATTGGGGCGGTTGAACGCGGGGTAGAACTCGTTGCTCGACAGCGGTCGCTTGCACAGATGGCGGTACCACGGCTTGAGCGCTTCGGCGGTGTCCCTGTCGGTCACGATCGAATCGACGCGGCGGCGCAGCCGTTCCATGACCTGGTAATCGATCACCTCGCGCTTGGCGACGAACTGCTCCAGCGTCAGCTCGGGCCAGCCCGCGGCTTCGAGCTCGGCGGCCATGTTGCGCGCGATCTCGGTCCAGATGTCGCAGATGAGATCGGGCTCGCCCGGGGCGAAGGCCTCCATCGCCGCACGCTGGAAATTGGCCTGGCGCTCGGCCTGCCAGCCGGGCTTGAGGCTTTTCATCCATTCGGGATCGGTGGGTGGATTGGGGCGCTCGTCCACCGTCGAGGGGGTGCGCTGGATGACGTGGAGATGCTTTGCATGACGCGCAAGATGCGGCACCGCCTGGATGGCGGTGGCGCCGGTGCCGATGATCGCGACGCGCTTGTCGGCCAGCTTCGAGAGCACGGGCTCGGCATAGCTGCCGCCGGTATAGGCATAGTCCCAGCGCGCGGTGTGGAACATCCGGCCCTTGAAGCTGTCGATGCCGGGGATCGCCGGCAGCTTGGGCATGTTGAGCACGCCGCAGGCCATGATCACGAAGCGCGCCTTCAGGTCATCGCCGCGATTGGTCTTGACGTGCCAGCGCATCAGCCGCTCGTCCCAGGTCAGCGCGGTGATGTGGGTGTGGAACAGCGCGCGATCGGCAAAGCCCGCCTGCTCGGCGATCTGGCGGCAATAGCCCTGGATTTCGATGCCGTCGGAGAATTTCTTCGACGGCATGAAGCCGGTTTCCTCGAGCAGCGGCAGATAGCAATAGGCGTCGTTGTCGCATTGGATGCCGGGGTAGCGGTTCCAGTACCACACCCCGCCGAAATCACCCGCGGTATCGACATTGCGGATGTCGGTGATTCCCTCCTTCGCCAGATAATAGGAGGCCATGATCCCGCCCCAGCCCGCGCCGAGCACGACCACGTCGAGTTCCTCGGTCAGCGGCGCGCGCGGCGCCACCGGCCGGTGCGGATCGGCGGCGTAATTCTCGACCAGCTCGCCGCTCAGCTTGACGTATTGCGCCTGGCCTTCCTTGCGCAGGCGCTTGTCGCGCTCCTGGCGATAACGGGCGCGGATCGCGGGAATGTCGATCGTTTCAGGCGCGGGAACCTTGGTCGGCTGGCAGGTCATGGATATCCTCTCGCATCTGCTGCGATATGTTAATCAACATTGTTGTTCATTAAGTCAAGCGCCGATCAGCGCGCGCGGCGAAACGCCAGCACGCTGCCTTCGGCATCGGCGGAAACATAGATCGTGCCGTCGGGCGCGATGGCAAGGCCGGTGAAGCTGACCATCGGCCCGCACATGTCGCCGACCGCGCCGAGATATTTGCGCAGCGTTCCCGGCGCCGCGCCGACCGGCAGTTCGGTGGCGATCGTCTGGCGCGCGCCGCTGGCAAGGTCGATGTCCTCAAGCCGCCGGCCCTTTATATCGACGACATACAGCCGGTTGCCGTCGATGGCGATGCCATGCGGTTCACCCAGCCCGTCGATCGCGGTTTCCACCTTGCCGCGCGCGATCTTCACCACCCGCCCGGCGCCCGATTCGGCGACATAGACGGTGCCATCGCTACCCACCGCGACCCCGCGCGGCTCGTCGAGCCCGCGCGCCAGGGTCTCGATGTCGCCGCCTGCGACCGCCATCACCCGGCCCTGCGCCGCCTCTGCGAACACGATGCCGCCACCGGGCGCCTTGTCGATGCCCATTGCCAGTTCGATGCCGCTGGCCAGCACCTCGTGCTCCTGCGACGCCGGGCGCCAGCGCGCGACGATATTGGCGGCGGTGGTGACCACGAATTCTCCCGGTGCGCTTGCCACCGCATCGCGGGTCCAGCCGGGAAATCCGGGGGTGAACAGCATGCCGGCGATCACCGGTGCGGCGCCGGGCGCGAGCAGATAGGTGAAGCCGCCGTCGGCGATGAACAGCGTGCCGTCCGCCGCCACGGTCAGCCCGAGCGGCCATTGCAGCCCCTTGTCGATCAGCGCGCGCACCTTGCCGGGCGCGAGGATCTCATGGATCGAGCCGGTGATATGCGAGACGAAGATGCGCTTGCCGACGAAGGTCACATTGTCGAGCCCCGGGCCGATGTCGGCAAGCAGCGAACTCTCGCCGGTCAAGGGGTCGATCCTGAGCACCTGGCCGCTGTGGACCTGGGTCGAGATGATGGAGCCGTCGGGGTGGAACTTGACCGAATCGGGCACGCCGAGGTTGCGCGCCACCACCTCGGGCTCGCCCCCGTCGAGGCTGACGCGCCAGATCTCGTTGGTGCCCATCACCGGAAAATAGAGCTTGCCGTCCGGCCCGACCTCGAAGGCGTTCACCATCGGCACATTGTCGAGGATGATCCGCGGCGCGCCGCCGCCGCGGTCAAGCTCCATGATCCGCGCGCCGACCCGGCATTCGCCGGCGATCAGCCGGCCCTGGTGGTAGGTGATCGGATTGGCGACCGGCATGTCGCCCTGGATCACCCGGCTGGTGCCGTCGGGGGCGAGCATCGACACGCGCCCCTCGGTAATCTCGGTGCAATAGAGATTGCCTGCCTCGTCGAAGGCAAGATCGTCGGGGCCGATGATCGCGCCGCCCATCGGGCTCACCACCTCGATCGCGCCGCTGTCGGGGTCGATCGCGCTGACCGCGCTGCCGGCGACCTGCGCGACATAGATGCGCCCGTCCAAGCCGGTCCTGAGGCCATTGGCGCTGGCCAGCCGGCTGGGCGGGGTTGCCCGCACCAGTGTCCAGCCCTCGGCCACCTGCGCCGGCATCGCGGCCTTGTACCGTCCCGATTCGAAGCCCATCGCGTCCTCTCGTTTCCCTATCGCCGCGATCTTGGCGCGCGCCTTGTCGCGCGCAAGCGCCTTGTCGCGCGCGCGGCCCGCCTCAGCGATGAACCGGCGGTCAGCGGTTCAGCAGGTTGCGCGCCTGGCTGGCGATCTGCGCCAGCATCGCCGCGCCCGGCTGCGGCGCGAGCTGAGCGCGCGCGACCATGGCGCGGAACTGCGCGACCGCCGCCTCCTGCGTGGCCAGCCAGTGCTGCACCTGCGCCAGCGGATCGGCGCCTTTTCTCGCGCGGCGGTCACGCGCGAGCAGGCGGCGCAGGAAATCGACCCGCATATGCTGGAAATCACGCGCGAGGCCGGCGGCGAGCAGGCGTTCCCACGGGTCGGCGGGCGCCATCGCCGCGGCGGCAACCTGCGCCCAGTCGAGCCCGAGCCGCGCGCCGATGCGCATGAAGGCGCGGGTCAGCGCCACCGCATCGAGATCGAGATCGGCGGCGAGCCGCGCCAGCGCGACCGCGCCATCGAGATCGAACAGGCGCGTGACGCGATCGGCCAGCGCCTCGGGCGCACCCGCCTCGCAAAAGCCCATGCGCAGCCGGTGCTGCTGTTCGCGGCTGGCGCCGGCGAGCAGGTTGTCGCTCGCGCGGACGAGGTTGGCGATCCCCGGCCGCAGCGCGTCCGCAAGGCTGGTCGCGGTGTGCTGCCCGGCGCCGACGCGCAGCAGATCGGCCATCTGGCTGCGCAGCCCCAGCGCCGCCGCCTCGAACAGGCGCAGGCGCGCGTGTTCGGGCATCGCTGCGTCTTCGATCGCCTGCCAGGTCTCGGCCATGGCGAACAGCCGCTCGGCGGCGATGAAGGCGCTGGCAACCTCGGCCAGCGAGACGCCTTCCTCCTCGGCAAGCTCGAAGGGGTGGACGAAGCCGATGCGATTGATCAGCCGGTTCGCCAGCCGGGTGGCGATGATTTCGCGGCGCAGCCGATGTCCGGCGATCTCGGGTGCGAAGCGCGCGCGCATCGCCGACGGGAAGGCGGCGGCAAGCTCTGTATCGAGCCCCGGATCGTCGGGCACCGTCGATGCTTCGAGCGCGCCCTGAAGCACGAGCTTGGCGCTCGACAGCAGCACCGCGAGCTCGGGCCGGGTCAGTCCCTTGCCCTCGGCGCCGCGGCGCGCCAGCGCCTCGTCCTCGGCAAGCCCCTCGGTCGCCCGGTCGAGCTGGCCGCTGTCCTCCAACTGTTCGATGAGCCGCGCCTGGCTGGGCATCGCCGCCGCGCCGCCGGCTTCGGCGATCGACAGCGCGAGCGCCTGCAGGCGGTTGTCCTCCAGCACCAGCGCGGCGACGTCCTCGGTCATCGCCACCAGCAGCGCGACCCGGCCCGGTTCGTCGAGCCGGCCGGCGCGCTTCGCGGCGGCCAGCGCGATCTTGATGTTGACCTCCTTGTCCGAGCAATCGACGCCGGCCGAATTGTCGATGAAATCGGTGTTGATCCGCAGCCCGCGCTCGGCGCCATGGCCGAGCGCCGCCTCGATCCGCCCGGCCTGGGTGCAGCCGAGGTTGGCGCCTTCGCCGATCACCCGCGCACGCAGCGCGCGGCCATCGACGCGCACCGCGTCATTGGCATGGTCGCCGACCGCGGCATGGTTCTCGCCCGCTGCCTTCACATAGGTGCCGATGCCGCCGAACCACAACAGATCGACGGGCGCGGTGAGGATCGCCGAGATCAGCGCATCGGGATCGAGCGTCTCGTCCCTGATGCCCAGCACCGCGCGCACCTCCTCGCTCAGCGCGATCGCCTTGAGGCTGCGCGGGAAGATGCCGCCACCCGGCGAAAGCAGCGTCCTGTCGTAATCGTCCCAGCTCGACCGCTCCAGCCCGAACAGCCGCTGGCGTTCGGCCCAGGCGCGCGCCGGGTCGGGATCGGGATCGAGGAAGATGTGGCGGTGGTCGAAGGCTGCGACCAGCCTGAGCTGGCGCGACAGCAGCATGCCGTTGCCGAAGACGTCGCCCGACATGTCGCCGACCCCGCAGACGCGCACCGGCTGGGTCTGGATGTCGATCCCCATTTCGCGGAAGTGGCGCTGCACCGACAGCCAGGCGCCGCGCGCGGTGATCCCCATCGCCTTGTGGTCATAGCCCTTCGAACCGCCGCTGGCGAAGGCATCGTCGAGCCAGAAATCGGTCTCCCCGGCGATGGCATTGGCGGTGTCGGAAAAGCTTGCGGTGCCCTTGTCGGCGGCGACGACGAAATAGGGATCGTCGCCGTCACGCGCGATGACGCCCGCCGGATGGACGACCAGCCCATCGACGATGGTGTCGGTCACCGACAGCAGCGCGCGGATGAAGTCCTGATAGCTGGCGCGGCCCTCGGCCGCCCAGGCCTCGCGTCCGTAGCGCTGCGGATCGGGCAGGCGCTTGGGATAGAAGCCACCCTTGGCGCCGGTCGGCACGATCACCGCGTTCTTGACGCGCTGCGCCTTCATCAGCCCCAGCACTTCGGTGCGGAAATCGTCGCGCCGGTCGGACCAGCGGATGCCGCCGCGCGCGATCGGCCCGGCGCGCAGATGGACCCCCTCGACCCGCGGCGAATAGACCCAGATCTCGCGCCAGGGCAGCGGCTTGGGCAGCCCCGGCACCGCTGCCGAATCGAGCTTGAAGGCCAGCGTCGCCTCGGATCCGCCGGCGCCCGTCGCAAAGACATTGCAGCGCACGATCGACAGGATCAGCGCGCGAAAGGCGCGCAGCAGCCGGTCATCATTGATCTTCGCGACGCCCGAAAGCCCCTCGCGGATCGCCTCCATCGCCGCCGCCTCGCGCGTCTCGCCCGCCGGCGCGCCATCGTGGCGCGCGCGGAACAGCGCGACGAGCGCATGCGTCACCTTGGGCGCGGCGATCATCGCCTCGACCACGGTGGCGATATCGAAGCTCATCCCCGCCTGCCGCAAATAGCGATACCAGGCGCGCAGCCAGTTGGCTTCCTCGACCGCCAGCCCGACGCCGGTTAGCAGACGGTTGAAGCCGTCGCTTTCGGCGCGGTTGTTGCCCACCGCGGTCATCGCCGCCTCGATCGCCGGCCGGTTGGCGATCACCGCCTCGGGATCGATGCCGCTCGGCAGGTCGAGCAGGAAATCATGCAACGAGGCGAGTGTCTCCTCGCCGCGAGTCAGCCGGAAGGGGAAGGTATCGGCGACGCGGAAGCCGAAGTTCTCCAGCGCCGGCACCGCGCCCGACAGGGTCAGCACCCCGCTTTGCTGGTAGATCTTCAGCCGCAGCCGGTGCGGGCCGTCGCCGGCGAAGCGATAGAGCCGCACCGCGCGCTCGCCCGGTGCCACGCTGCGCGCATCGAGCGCGCGCAGCCGGGTGATGTCGGCCGCCGCCTCGGCCGCGCCATAGGCGATGCGGTAGGACGGCGGGAAGCTGTCGGCATAGCGCGCCGCGATCGCCGCCGCGCGCGACCCTTCGCCGGCGATCACCAGCTCGGCCTCGACGGCATCGCTCCAGCCGCGCAACATCGCCTGGAGACGCGCGTCGAGCGCGCTTTCCTCGGGCGGCGCGGCGTTCGGGGGGCGGTCGATGACGAACAGCAACTGGGCGAGCGCGCTGCCTTCGACTTCGAGCGTCCAGTCGAGCACGCGGCCGCCGCTCGCCCCGGTCAGCATCTCGGCGATGTCGAGCCGCGCGCTGGTGGTCAGCGCGTCGCGCGGCAGCCAGACAAAGGCGAAGAGATTCCGCCCGAGCGCGCCCGCGACCAGCGCCAGCGCCGGGCGCGGACGGTCGATCAGGCTCATCATCGCCATCGCCACCCGCTCGCAATCGGCGTCGGAAAAGCCAATCAGAATATCGTGCGGCAGTTTGGTGAGCGCATGCGCCAGCGCCTTGCCGGCATGGCCCTGCGCCGAAAAGCCGTGCCTTGCCATGAACTGGGCAAGCTGCGCGCGCAGCCGCGGCACTTCGGCGGGCGGCGCGGCCAGCGCCGCGCTGGTCCAGATGCCGGCGTGGATCGCGATCTCGACGACGATGCCCGACTGATAGATGGGCACGAGGAACAGATCGAGCGGCGCCCGGCGATGGACCCGCGCCAGCGTCCGCGATTTGAGGACCAGCGGCAGGCGGTCGTCAGCGCGCCGTGTCTCGAACCAGGCGAAGGCCTGATCGTAGCGTTCGGCCGAAAGCAGCGGTTCGCCCTTGCGGCAGATGCCCAGCGCGTCGCGCTCGCTGCCGTCACGCTGCCGGCGCAGCGCGCCGAGCTGGGTCAGCATGCCGCCTTCGAACCAGCGCAGCAGCGCCGCGCCCTCGGCGCGGTCGAGCGCGGCGAGCGCATCGGCATCGGCGCGCATGGCCGCGCGCATCGCCGGCCAGTCCGCCACCGCGGCGCGCACGTCGGCCAGTGTGCGGGCAAGCGCACGGGCCAGCGCGGCGCGCACCCGCGCATTGCCGCGCCTTGTTTCGATATAGACGAAGGATTCGCGCGGCAGCCCGGGCGCCGCGCCCGCGCCGAAGCCCTCGATCCGGCCCGAGGATGCGCGCCGCACCGGCAGGACGGGGTGGATGAGCCGGGTGATCTCGAGATCCTGCGCGGCGATCGCCGCGGCGATCGAATCGACGAGAAACGGCATGTCGGCGTTGATCACCGCGATCCGCATGTAACGCGCGCCCGCGGTGCCCGACACCGTGTCGATGGCGAGCGCGGTCGCATCGGCGGCGCGCACCGCGCCGGTGGCAAGCAGGAAGCGGGCGGCTTCGTCAAGCTCGCCGGGGCCGGGCAGGCTGTCGGCGGGTAGGAGCGCGGCGGCCAGCCGTTCGGCAAGGATCGGGACCAGTTCCCCGGTATGCACGGCTTGCGCCTTGCCGGTCCTGCGCTCCTCGCTCGTCGTGCCTGCTCGTCCCATTTTCGCACCTTCGATCCGGTTGGAGGTTCAATCCTGCGTGATCATCGCTTTTCCGGCGCGGCGGCGGCGCCGATCTCGTCGAGATAGCCGCGCGCCGCCGCGGCCTCGGGGCTGGCGGGGGCGGCGGCGATCGCCGAGCGCCAGCTTGCCGCGGCCGCGTCGCGCCGACCGGCGAGGATCGCGATGACGCCCGCCTCCAGCCCGATCGCCGGGTCGGTGGGCGCCAGATGCGCGGCCATCTCGATCTGTTGCTGTGCCTCGGCAAGCTTGCCCTCGCGCCGCGCCAGCGTTGCCGACAGCAGCCACGCCTCGGCGTTGTCGGGGCTGTCGGCGCGGGCCTCGGACAGCGCGGCGGCGGCATCGCTGTCGCGCTTCATCGCCACCAGCGCCCGGGCGCGGTCGATCGCGATCGCGCCCGAAAGCGTGGCGGTGCCCGCGGCAAGCGCGTCGCTGCGCGCGAGGTCGAGCAGCGCCAGCGCCACCGCCGGCGTGCCCGCGGCAAGCGCGGCATTGCCCGCCATCGCCCCCAGCCGTGCGCGCAGGAGATGGTCCGAGTCCGCCGCCAGATCGCGCCCGCTGACGAAGGCGCCCTCGGCCGCGGTCCAGTTCTGCGCGGTGCTGTAAGCGGTGCCAAGGCACAGCTGGGGCAACGCCTGGTGGCTGCCGCGCTCTTCCCTGAGCCAGCCGGTGGCGCTGCGTTCGGCGGCGGCGGCATCGCTTCCGGCCAGCGCGAGGCAGCTGTCGAGCCGGCTGGGCGGAGCGTTCTCGTTCACCGTGCGCCGCGCGACCTCGCCGCGCATCGCCGCGACGCCTTCGGGCAGGTCGCCAGGCAGGGATTGCGCAAGCACCAGCACCAGCGCAGCGGCAAGCGACATTCGAACTCCCTTGAATCGCGGCGGGCGGGCTAGCCCAGCGCCCCCGAAATGGCGAGCAGCAAGGCGAGATCCGGGGGCCGGCTCAGACGGTGATCGCCATCCTTGACGAGCGTCACCTGAACATCGTCCGAACGCAGCCTTGCCGCGAGGCGCAGCGACACTTTCCACGGCACCTCGGCATCGGCCTGGCCGTGCAGCAGGCGCAGCGGGCAGGCGAGCGCGATCTTCGCTGCGAGCACGCGGTTCGACTGGCCGTCCGCCCAGAAGCCGGGATGGGTCGGGGTCGGTTCGGGGCCGTAGGGGTTGGGCCGCAGCAGCGTCTCGCCGGCGGCGAGACGCGCGCGCTCGTCGGGCCGATATCCCCAGCAGGTGAAATCGGGCGCGGCGGCGACGCCGACCAGCGCGGCGATGCGCCCGGCCGGCAGCGCCAGCGCGACGAGCAGCATCAGCCAGCCGCCCATCGAACTGCCGACCAGCACCACCGGCCCCGACAGCCGCGCGGCGATCACCGCCAGCACCTCCTCGCGCCAGCGGCTGAGCGTGCCTTGGGCAAAGGCGCCCGGGCTGGCGCCGCAGCCCGAATAATCGAGCAGCAGGCACGAACGCCCCTGCGCCGCGGCCCAGTCCCACAGCGCGGTCGCCTTGCTTCCGGTCATGTCGGACATATAGCCGGGGAGGAATACGAAGGTCGGCCCTGCGCCCGGCAGGAAGCGATGGGCGATGCGGCGCCCGTCGGGCAGGGGCAGGTGATTCGGCGGCATCGCCTTTTGACCTTAGAGCATCACGCCAAAAAGCGGTTCCCACTTTTCGATGCGATGTTCTAAGGGCCGCGCATGTCCGAGATGTTCACGATCACGCTTCCCGATGGTTCCGCGCGCATGGTGCCCGCGGGCTCGACCCCGGGCGATGTCGCGGCGGCGATCGGGCCGGGGCTTGCCCGGGCGGCGCTCGCGGCGCGGGTCGATGGCGAGATGGTCGATCTTGCCCGCCCGTTCCGCGGCGATGCGGCGCTGGCGCTGGTCACCGCAAGGGACGAGGCAGCGGCGCTCGAACTGGTGCGTCACGATTATGCGCATGTGCTGGCCGAAGCTGTGCAGGCGCTGGTCCCCGGCACGCAGATCACCTTCGGCCCGGCGACCGAGGATGGTTTCTATTACGATTTCGCCGCCCCGCGCCCGCTGACCGACGAGGACCTGCCGGCGATCGAGGCGCAGATGCGCCGGATCATCGCCGCCGACAAGCCGCTGCGCCGCGAGGTGGTGAGCCGCGATGCGCTCATCGCCCGCTGGCAGGCGCAGGGCGAGCGCTTCAAGGCCGAATGGGCCGCCGAGCTTCCCGAAGGCGAGGAACTGAGCGTCTACTGGTCGGGCGACGACTGGGCCGACATGTGCCGCGGCCCGCATCTCGCCTCGACCGGCAAGCTCGATCCCGAGGCCTTCAGGCTGACGCGCGTCTCGGGCGCCTATTGGCGCGGCGACCAGAACAACGCGATGCTGAGCCGGGTCTATGGCACCGGCTGGCTCAACCGCAAGCAACTGGAGGCGCATCTCCACCGCATCGAGGAGGCCGCCAGGCGCGATCACCGGAAGCTTGGCCAGGAGATGGACCTGTTCCACCTCCAGCCCGAGGCGCATGGCAGCATCTTCTGGCATCCCAAGGGCTACATGATCTGGCGCTGCCTTGAGGCCTATATGCGCCGCAGGCTCGATGCCGCGGGCTATGTCGAGGTCAAGACCCCGCAGATCATGGATGCCAGGCAGTGGGAGCAATCGGGCCACTGGGGCAAATATCGCGAGAACATGTTCGTCGTCCCCGACGAGATTCCCCATGTCGGCGAAGAGGGCGGCGAGGACGAAGGACCAGTCCTTTCGGGCGAGGCCGATCTCATGGCGATCAAGCCGATGAACTGCCCGGCGCATGTCCTCATCTTCCGCCAGGGTATCACCTCCTATCGCGAGCTGCCGATCCGCATGGCCGAATTTGGCTGCTGCCACCGCAACGAGCCGCATGGCGCGCTGCACGGCCTCATGCGCGTGCGCCAGTTCACCCAGGACGATGCACATATCTTCGTGCGCGAGGACCAGCTGGTGCAGGAGGTTGCCGATTTCTGCGACCTTCTCGACCGGGTCTATCGCGACCTCGGCTTCGATCACTATGCGATCAAGCTCGCGCTGCGCCCCGACAAGCGCTTCGGCTCGGACGCGATGTGGGACTGGTCCGAGCAGTCGATGCGCGATGCCGTCGCCGCGACCGGGCGCGCCACCGCCGAATGGGGCTGGGAGGAACTGCCCGGCGAGGGCGCCTTCTATGCCCCCAAGCTCGAATTCCACCTGACCGACGCGATCGGCCGCACCTGGCAGGTCGGCACGATCCAGACCGACACGGTGCTGCCCGAAAGGCTCGATGCGAGCTATATCGGCGAGGATGGCGAGAAGCATCGCCCGGTGATGCTCCACCGCGCGATCCTCGGCAGTTTCGAGCGCTTCATCGGCATCCTCATCGAGCATTACGCGGGCAGGCTGCCGCTGTGGCTGGCCCCGGTGCAGGCGGTGGTGGCAACGATCGTCTCCGATGCCGACGATTACGCATGCGAAGTGGCCGCGAAGCTGAAGGCGGCGGGCATCCGCGCTACGACCGACCTGCGCAACGAGAAGATCAATTACAAGGTGCGCGAGCACTCGCTCCAGAAGGTGCCGCAACTGCTGGTCGTCGGCAAGCGCGAGGCCGAGGAGGGCACGGTCGCGCTGCGCACGCTGGGGCAAGCGCAGCAGCGCGTGCTGCCGCTCGCCGAGGCGATCGCGCTGCTCGCGGCGGAAGCGACCCCGCCCGATCTCCGACCGGCGCGCGCGCCCGCAACTTGAACAGTTCCGCCTGGCGGGTCAGTATGCGCGGTCGTGGACGACGACGCGGAAGGTCATCACGATGATCCACAGGTCGCGCCACAGCGACCAGCCGTTCAGATATTCGAGATCGGCGTTTAGCCGCGAGGCAAGGTCCTGCTCGCATTCGGTGGCGCCGCGCAGGCCACGGATCTGCGCGAGCCCGGTCAGCCCCGGGCGCAGCGCGTGGCGCTGCCAATAGCGCGAATCGACTTCCCAGAACAGCTTTTCACCGGCCTGCGAGCCGATCGCATGCGGCCGCGGGCCGACAAGGCTCATGTCGCCGCGCAGCACGTTGAACAGCTGCGGCAATTCGTCGATGCTGCTGCGCCGGATCCAGCGGCCCACCCGGGTGACGCGCTTGTCCTGGCGCGCGGTCGAGCGCGTGCCGTCGGTGCCCTCGCGACTTGCGCTCATGCTGCGGAACTTGATCATGTTGAAAAAGCAGTTGCCGCGCCCCACCCGGCGCTGGACGAAGAACACCGGACCGCGATCATCGAGCTTGATCGCCAGCGCGACCGCGAGCAGCAGCGGCGAGAGCACCAGCAGCCCGATCGCCGCCACCAGCAGGTCGAAGCCGCGCTTGGTCAACTGGTCGCGCAGCGCCAGCGGCCCGACCGACACCTGCAGCAACCCCACCCCAGCGGTGCGCCGCGCGCCGGTGGCAAACAGCTTGCCCACGGTCTCGTCGATCACCTCGCCATCGACATTGGCGCCGCGCAGGATGATCGCCCAGGCCGCGCGACGATCCTCGGGGGTGCTGACGATCACCCGGTCGGCGTTGCGCAGCACGAGGCCGATACGGTCGAGCGCATGCGGATCGTTGAGCCGCGGTTCGAGCCCGAAGGCCCGCGCCGAGACGTGAAAGCCCGCGGCAAGCTTCACCGGTGGCCCGCCATCGTCGATGACCAGCTCGTTCAGCACGGCCGCGCCGCAGCGCCAGCGCACCAGCGCCCGCATCTGCAAGCGCACCCACATGACGCAGAACAGCGCACCCACCGACCCGGCAGTGAAGGCAAGCCGGGAAAATTCCTGCGAGGAGCGCAGGTAAAAGGCGATGAACACCACACCTGTCGAAGAGATCAGCACCGCGAGCGCCACCCGGGTCAGCGCGAAGCTGGTATCGACCAGCGCCTTCATCGAATAGGCGCCGTTGTAGAAGGCCACGGTCAGGAACACCGGCAGCAGGGCCTGCGCCAGCACGAGCGAGCTGTGCAGCCCGTAATAGGCGAGATAGAGATAGCCGGTGGCCGCGAAGCTGGCGAGGATTGCCAGCATATCGCCAAGGATCAGCGCGATATAGCATTGCAGGCGCCGCTGCAGCAGCGAGGGCATCAACGGCGCCGAATCCGCAGGCGCCGGTCTTGCGCCGACGCCGCCAAACCCACCGCGCCGCGAATCGATGAGATTCACCGTGACCGATCCCTTCCCACCCGCACGGGGCAGCGGGCGCTGCTGCGCGGCCATTCGCTCATGCCGGGCAGCATGCCACAGCGAGGCGCGGCCTTGCGATGTTTGCAGCCCATGGCGCCTGTTTAGTCCGCCGCGCCGCCCCGGTAAACTACCTTGTCGGGTAAGTCGTCGGCTTCCCCCGCCTGGCCTGCGCGGCGGCGCGGGTGATTTCGGCAAGCGCATGGCTCAACAGCAGTCCGGCGCTGTGGTTGTTGGCGAGCAGCGCGCGATGCAGCGCCATCAGCCTTGCCAGCAGCCGTTCGAGCCGGTGCCCCCGCCAGATGCCCAACTGCCGGACAAGGTCGCGCTCATCCTTCCAGAACACGCGCCGCGCCGCCTTTTCGGCTTCGATCAGCTTGCGCACGTCGCCCGCCGGTCCCAGCCGCGCGGCGAGCGCAGCGAGTTGCGCCGCGCGCCGCTCGAAGGCGAGCAGCAGCCCGACCGGATCGAGCCCGACCTGGCGCATGCGCCGCAATTCGTCCGAAAGCTGGCCGACCGCGCCGACCAGCACGGTGTTGACCAGTGGCATGTACCCGTCCTCCTCGGTGCGCGTGCCGATGGCATCGAGCGCTTCGGCATCGACGGCGCGCGGGCGTTCGGGGGCGGCGTCGCAATAGAGGGCAAGCTTGGTGAGCTCGGCCGCGGCGACGTTCGCATCGAGCCCGGCGGCACGGGCGATGCGCTCGGCGATCTCGTCATTGACGACGAGGCCGGCGGCGGTCGCCATCTGGCGCACCGTATTGCTCGCCGCGCGCAGTTCGGGCGGATAGAACATCGCGACCAGCGCATCGCCGCGCGCGGCGAGCAGCTTGGCGGTGCGCGACTTGTCGGTCAGCGCGGTGGCGATGATCAGCACCGGCGCCGGCGCGACCTCACCGCCAAGCAGGATTTCGAGCGATTCGCACAATTCCTCGCCCTGCGCGCGCACCCATAGATGCCGCGCATCGCCGAACAGCGACAGCGAGCGCGCCTCATCGCCCAGCCGCACCGGATCGCGCCTGAGTTCGCCGCCGGCCAGCTCGATCCGCTCGCCGCGCTCGGGCAGCAGCGCCGCGATCTGCTCGGCGGCGCGCTCGGCGCCCGATTCGTCCGGCCCGCAGAACAGGAAGAGGCGCGCCTCGCGCGCCGCCCTGGGCGCGATCGCGGCGAAATCCCGTTGCGTTGCCTTCATGCCCTGCGCGCCCCGCAGCCGGTCATGGTTGGCCTGCCTGCCTCGCATGTGCCTCGACCCGCATCTGCAACGAAACCCGGGTGACGATATGATCGGCAACGATCTGGACGAGATTTTCGAGCGCGGTGTTCTCGGCCGCGACGGTCGCATATTCCGAGGATGTCACGTCGAGGCCGGCATCCCAGCCGGTCGAGGCGTCGAGCAGCACCCGTCCGCTGGCGATATCGACCAGCTGGTAGCGCGCGCGCAGCGTCCGGCGCTCGCGCTCGACGGTGTTGTTCGACAGCAGCCCGAGCCCTTCCAGCTTGTCGTCGAGCGTGACATCGAGCCGATAGAGCGGGCTCGCATCGCCGCCGGCATGCAGCCGGTCGACCAGCGCATTGCGCATCAGCCAGCCCGATTTTCCGGGAATCGCCGGCACCTCGACCGCGGCGAGGCCATGCGCGGCGACGCCATGGCCACCATTGTCGTACAGCGGTTGCAGGCCGCAACCCGTTGTCGCAAGCCCGAGCAGAGCCGCAGCGGCGATCGCCAGGGCGCGGCGCGCGCGGGTCATGCCACCAGATTGACCAGACGGTCGGGAACCACGATCACCTTCTTCACCGCCAGCCCGTCGAGCGCACGCTGGACCTTGTCGCTGGCAAGGGCAAGCACCTCCAGTTCCTCGCGCGCCAGCCCGCGCGCGACGGTCAGCGTATCGCGCAGCTTGCCCCGGACCTGGATGGCGATGGTCACCTCGTCCTCGACCAGCAGCGCCGGATCGACCACCGGCCAGGCGGCTTCGGCGATGAGCCCGCCCCTCTGCCCGCGATTTTCGCCGATCGCCGCCCAGCCCTCCTCGGCGAGATGCGGCATCATCGGCGCGACGAGCAGCAGCAGCATGCGGATCGCGGCGGTGCGGCTGGCCGACGGCGGCGCCTTCTCGGTTGCCGCGGTCAGCTCGTAGATCCGCGCCACTGCCTTGTTGAACGACAAGGCCTCGATCTCGTTGGCGATCGCATGCACCGCCTGGTCGCGCTTGCGGTCGAGCGCGAGATCGTCGCCGGCGGCTTGCGCGTCATATTGGCCGACAAGCCGCCACAGCCGCTGGACGAAGCGCGCGCAGCCTTCGATCCCCGCCTCGGACCACGGCAGGTCGCGCTCGGGCGGGCTGTCCGACAGCATGAACCAGCGCACCGCATCGGCGCCGTAGGCGGCGATGATCGTATCGGGATCGACGACGTTCTTCTTCGATTTCGACATCTTGATGACGCGGCCGATCTCGACCGGGGCGCCATCGGCGGTCAGGATCGCGCCGTCGCTGCCGCGCGTCACCTCGGCGGGGCTGAAATAGACCCTCTGGTCATTTGCGCCCTCCGGGCGCGAATAGGTCTCATGCGTCACCATGCCCTGGGTGAACAGGCTGGCGAAGGGCTCGGCGATCGCGATCTTGCCGATGCGCTTCAGCGCGCGGGTCCAGAACCGCGCGTAAAGGAGATGCAGGATCGCATGCTCGACGCCACCGATATATTGCGCCACCGGCAGCCAGCGGGCGATTTCCCCGGGGTCGAACGGGCGGTCCGCCGGCTGGCTGGCGAAGCGCAGGAAATACCAGGAGGAATCGACGAAGGTGTCGAGCGTGTCGGTCTCGCGCTCCGCCGCTCCGCCGCAGGCCGGGCAGACGGTGTGCTTCCATGTCGGATGGCGGGTGAGCGGATTGCCCGGGGTCTTGAAATCGACGTCCTCGGGCAGCACCACGGGCAGATCGGCGCGCGGCACCGGCACCACGCCGCAGGCCGGACAATGGATGAAGGGAATCGGCGTGCCCCAATAGCGCTGGCGCGAGACGCCCCAGTCGCGCAGCCGCCACACGGTCTTGCCCTCGCCCCAGCCATCGGCCTCGGCGCGGGCGATCACCGCTGCCTTGCCTTCGGCGACCGACAGCCCGGTGATGAAGCCCGAATGGACGACGACGCCATCGCCCGCTTCCGCCGCGTCACCCATCGGCGCGTCTGCCCCGGCAAGGCTCGATGCGACGACGCGCCGGATCGGCAGGCCGTATTTGCGGGCGAATTCGAAGTCGCGCTGGTCGTGCCCGGGCACCGCCATGATCGCGCCGGTGCCATAATCCATCAGCACGAAATTGGCGATCCAGACGGGCAGGTCCTCGCCGGTGAACGGATGGCGCGCGGCCAGCCCGGTGTCGAACCCCAGCTTCTCGGCGGTTTCGATCTCGGCGGCGGTGGTGCCGCCCTGCTTGCAGAGCGCGACGAAATCGGCGGCGGCGCGATCGCGCGCGGCGAGCGTTTGCGCCACCGGATGATCGGCGGCGACCGCGACGAAGCTTGCCCCGAAGATCGTGTCGGGACGGGTGGTATAGACCTCCAGCCGCGCCCCGTCCGAAAGGGTGAAGGCGAATTGCAGCCCCTGGCTCTTGCCGATCCAGTTCTCCTGCATCAGGCGGACCTTCTCGGGCCATTTGTCGAGGGTTTCGAGCCCTTCGAGCAGCTCGTCGGCGAAATCGGTGATCTTGAGGAACCACTGCGCAAGCTGGCGCTTTTCCACCACCGCGCCGCTGCGCCAGCCGCGCCCGTCGATCACCTGCTCATTGGCCAGCACGGTCTGATCGACCGGGTCCCAGTTGACCGCGCTTTGCTTGCGCGTGACCAGCCCCGCCGCATGGAGGTCGAGGAACAGCGCCTGCTCCTGCCCGTAATACCCGGGATCGCAGGTGGCAAACTCGCGGCTCCAGTCGAATGCGAAGCCAAGGCGCTGCAACTGCGCCTTCATCGTTGCGATGTTGGCGCGGGTCCAGCCGCCGGGGTGCACGCCCTTTTCCATCGCGGCGTTCTCGGCGGGCATGCCGAAGGCGTCCCAGCCCATCGGATGCAGCACTTCCATGCCCTGCATCCGGCGAAAGCGCGCGAGCACGTCGCCCATGGTGTAGTTGCGGACATGGCCGATATGGATGCGACCCGAAGGATAGGGGAACATTTCCAGCACATAGCTGCGCGGCTTCGGCGAAGCATCGTCGGCGCAAAAGCACTGGCGCTCGTCCCAGATGCGCTGCCAGTGCCCGTCCGCCCGCGCCGGGTCGAACCTGTCGTTCATTGTCCTTGCGCTTCAGCCGGCAACGGCATTGCGCCGCAGGTCGCGGGCCCTTGTCAGGATGACGTCCTCCAGCCGCTGGACGGTGGCCGCCTCGACCGGCGCATCGACCCAGACCCCGCCCTCCCGCACCTGGCGGCTGGCCGCGACGCGCAGCGCGTCGCTGCGCAGGTCGGTATCGAGGATGGTGACGGTGATCTTCATCCGGTTGTCGGGATTGTGCGGATCGGCATACCAGTCGGTGACGATGACCCCGCCCTTGCTGTCGGCCTCGACCAGCGGCATGAACGAGAGCGCATCGAGGCTCGCGCGCCACAGATAGGAATTGACGCCGATCGTCGAAACATTCGACGGGGCAAGCTCGCTTGCCGGATGGACCTTGCGGTGATGGACGCAGCCCGACAGCAGCCCGCCCGCCGCCACGGCGAGAAGGCTGCAAGCGAGCAGGCGCGAGCACAGCCGCCGCGCCGCCATCGCTGGACGAGAAGCGCAAACCGGGCCGGAACCGGGGCTGGAAGTCATGGTCGAGTCAAGGTCCTCAATGTTCTGCGCAGGCGCGTTGCCTCTATAGCCCCCGGCGCGGGCGCGGCAAGGGGCGGCGGCTCTCGCGTCCGGCCGGCTTCGCGGGTGATTTGCGGGCTACCGCAAGGCGGCGGAAAAGTGTACAGTAGCATGCCCGGCAAGGCGCCGGCCGGCCGGGAAAATATCGGGAAAAGTCCCCGGCGGGGACGCGAAGAGGGATCGGGACGGCGAAGGTGACGAACAGCGGCAGCAAGGATCTGCATGCGTCCAGGCGCCTGCGCCCGGGCCGCTTTGCCGCGGCGCCGACGCTGGTGATGATGGGCGCGGTCACCCTGCTCGCGCTGCCGAGCGCGGTGCTTGCCTTTTCGACGCGAATCGACATGCCGACCGCCGGGCTTTCGGAGAATCCGGAGATCTCGGGCTATCGCAGCGGCACCACCGATCCGCGGCTCGCACGGGTGCTTGCCGCCAGCCCGACCGGCGCCAGGGGGCCGCTGTTCCGCTTCACCCCGGCGGGGCTGGTCACGCGGCCCGATCGCTCGGTCACCGTCGCGGTGCGGGTCGATCCGGTGACCGCGCGGGCGATCATCGTGCGCGGGGTGCTGGCCGATCGCACCGGCCGCGGCCCGGTCGCCCCGCTCCCGGTCGCGGTCGCGACGCTGGGCATCGCGCCCACCGCCTACAGCCTGGGGGTGGCGCGGGGCTATGAAGGCTTCGGCCAGAGCGCGCCGGCCTTATCGTTGACGCAGGACAGCCATCGCCCCGATCTTCCGGATCTGTCGAACTTCAAGCTTTCTCCGCAGGAGCAGCCGTCGCGGCTGGCGCCGCATATCGCGCTCGACGATCGGCAGCGTCCGGGCAGCAGCCCGCGCACGCTGGAGAGCGACGGGGTGCAGACCGTCGATCTTGGCGGCAGCTATCGGCTGGCGCGCAATCTCGATGTCACCGCCGGGCTGCGCTACCAGCGCGACCGCGACCGGATCGACAGCACCGCCGACAAGATCGACACCCAGGCCGTCTTCGTCGGCACCCAGTTCAAATTCTGACCCGGTTGCGGATTCGGCCGTCTCGTATCGCATGTGCCCAGATTCCTGATCTGGCGTATTTTCCTGCTCGTCAGGTGTTTCCACCCGGCGCGAAAATGCTCTAGCATGCCGCTCCACGAATCCGGGAAAGGATGGCAGACATGGCGCGCATAGCAATCGTGACCGGCGGCACACGCGGCATCGGCGAGGCGATCAGCCTTGCACTGAAGGCGCAGGGCTGCACCGTCGTTGCCAATTACGCCGGCAATGAGGAGAAGGCGAAAGCCTTCACCGCCGAAACCGGCATCCGCGCCTATCGCTGGGACGTGGGCGATCATCAGGCCTGCATCGCGGGCTGCGCGCAGGTCGCCGAGGAGGTGGGGCCGATCGACATCGTCGTCAACAACGCCGGCATCACCCGCGACGGTGTGCTCCACCGGATGAGCTTCGAGGACTGGAACGAGGTCATGCGCATCAACCTCGGGGGCTGCTTCAACATGGTGAAGGCCACCTTCCCGGCGATGCGCGAGCGTGGCTGGGGGCGGGTGGTCAACATCGGCTCGATCAACGGCCAGGCGGGGCAATACGGCCAGGTCAATTACGCGGCGGCGAAATCGGGCATCCACGGCTTCACCAAGGCGCTGGCGCAGGAGGGGGCGAAATATGGCGTCACCGTCAACGCGATCGCCCCCGGCTATATCGATACCGACATGGTCGCCGCGGTGCCGCAGCCGGTGCTCGACAAGATCATCGCCAAAATCCCGGTGGGTCGGCTCGGCCATGCCGATGAGATCGCGCGCGGCGTTGCCTTTCTGTGTTCCGAGAACGCGGGCTTCGTCACCGGCTCGACGCTGTCGATGAACGGCGGACAGCATATGTATTGAGCGCGAGGCGGCGATGGCGGCGGCGCCATCCCGGCTTCGCGCATCGCAACCATGCGTTCGCCCTATCATCCGCCGGTCAAGCGCTCGGTCGAGATCGCCGGGCACAAGACCTCGGTCAGCCTGGAACCGCTGTTCTGGTCGCTGCTGTGCGCGGCGGCGGCCGAACTTGGGCTGCCGGTCAATGCGCTGGTCGCGCGGATCGATGCCGAACGCATCCGTTCCGTGACGCCGCCGGGGCTTGCCGGCGCGATTCGGCTCTGGATCGCGGCGCGACTTGGCGAGCGCGGGGAGGTCGATTAGGGTGGCTTCGGTCGCAACCAGGCGCGGCTTCGCGCATTGCCGCAACGACCGCGCCAAATCCTATGAGTGGAGCCTGAAATGAAGTCTGTCCTGCTGGCCCTTGCCACCCTGTCGCTGGCTCTGCCCAACGCCGCATTCGCCGATAATGTCCGCGTCTATCACGGCCACACCTATTACAAGCACTGCCGCCATTCCTCGGGGACGACCGGGCTCGTCGCCGGCGGGGTCGGCGGCGCGATCGCGGGCGGCAGCCTGATCGGCGGCGGGCTTGCCGGGCCGATCATCGGCGGCGTCGCGGGTGCCTTCGGCGGCCGCGCGATCGACCGGACGATCACCGCCAAGCGCCGCTGCGGCTGGTATCGCCATTAACCGCTGACTCCGGTCGCGCGGGATTTCCGCCGCCGGCAAGGAACCGTCGATGTTCGACAGCGCGGCCTCTGCCCGGCGCGAACGCCTCGCCGGTGGGCTTCTCGCCGCGACGCTGGAGGTCGGGCTTGCCCTGCTGGTGATCTATGGGCTTGCCGCGCCCGCGGTGCGCAGCGGGGTTCAGGCGGCGCTGGTCTCGCTCGATCTCGGCGTCCCGCCGCCGCCGGCAAGGCCGCGTCCGCTGCGCCCCCGGCCCTCGGCGCCGGCGGCACCG
>JAGWPW010000032.1 GCA_028870315.1 Sphingomonadales bacterium
AGCTCGACGAGGTGAAGGAGGCGCTGCATGATGTCGGCGTGTCGGGGATCACCGTCACCGAAGCCAAGGGCTTCGGGCGCCAGAAAGGCCACACCGAACTCTATCGCGGTGCCGAATATGTCGTCGATTTCCTTCCCAAGGTGAAGCTCGAGGTGATCGTCGCCGACGCCATGGCCGAGCGGGTGGTCGAGGCGATCGCCAATGCCGCGCAGACCGGCCGGATCGGCGATGGCAAGATTTTCGTGATCCCGATCGACAGCGCGCTGCGCATTCGCACGGGGGAGCGCAACGAAGACGCGCTGTAAAACACGAAGACAGCGCGCCCGCCACGGGTGAGGATCTCGAAAAGCAGCCAGTTTCAAAGGCAGGCGCCGAAAAGGGGTAACGGTGCCGCGCCTCGCAGCAATCCCCCACGCCCGGAGCCACTGCGGCCCCGGGGAAATCGGAGAACCACGGTAATGGCAACGGCAGCGGAAATCGTCAAAAGGATCAAGGACGAGGAACTTGAGTGGGTGGACCTGCGCTTCACCGATCCCAAGGGCAAGTGGCAGCACCTCACCATGGTCTCCTCGGTTCTCGGCGAGGATGAGCTTAACGACGGGCTGATGTTCGACGGCTCCTCGATCGAGGGCTGGAAGGCGATCAACGAATCGGACATGATCCTCAAGCCCGACCTTGCCTCGGTCTATGTCGATCCGTTCTCGGCGACGCCGATGATGATCGTCTTCTGCGACATCGTCGAGCCTTCGACCGGCGAGCTTTACGGCCGCGACCCGCGCTCGACCGCAAAGCGCGCCGAAGCCTATGTCAAGTCGAGCGGCATCGGCGACACCGTCTATGTCGGCCCCGAGGCCGAATTCTTCGTCTTCGACGACGTGCGCTTCTACGACGGCTACGACGGCAACGGCTTCAAGCTCGATGACATCGAACTGCCGACCAATACCGGCAAGGACTATGAAGGTGGCAACCTTGCCCATCGCCCGCGCGCCAAGGGTGGCTATTTCCCGGTCGCGCCGGTCGACAGCTGCATGGATCTGCGCGGCGAGATGGTCTCGACCATGATCGCGATGGGCCTGCCCTGCGACAAGCACCATCACGAGGTCGCCGCGGCCCAGCACGAGCTTGGCCTCACCTTCGGCACGCTGGTCCAGACCGCCGACCGCATGCAGATCTACAAATATGTCGTCCAGCAGGTCGCGCAGAACTACGGCAAGACCGCGACCTTCATGCCCAAGCCGATCAAGACCGACAACGGCAGCGGCATGCACACCCATATGTCGGTGTGGTCGGGCGGCAAGCCGCTGTTCGCCGGCAACGGCTATGCCGGGCTGTCGGACATGTGCCTCTATTTCATCGGCGGCGTCATCAAGCACGCCAAGGCGCTCAACGCCTTCACCAACCCGACCACCAACAGCTACAAGCGGCTGGTGCCGGGCTATGAGGCGCCGGTGCTGCTCGCCTATTCGGCGCGCAACCGCTCGGCGTCATGCCGCATCCCCTATGGCGCCGGCGCCAAGGCGAAGCGGGTCGAGTTCCGCTTCCCCGATGCGATGGCCAACCCCTATCTCGCCTATTCGGCGCTGCTGATGGCCGGGCTCGACGGGGTGCGCAACAAGATCCACCCCGGCGAGGCGATGGACAAGAACCTCTACGACCTGCCTCCCGAGGAGCTTTCGGCGGTGCCCACGGTGTGCGGTTCGCTGCGTGAGGCGCTGAACGCGCTCGAAGCCGATCACGACTTCCTTCTCGAAGGCGGCGTGTTCACCAGGGACCAGATCGAGGCCTATATGGAATTGAAGTGGCCCGAGGTGATGCGCTGGGAAACGACCCCGTCGGCGGTCGAATTCGATATGTACTACAGCGCCTGATCAACTGCGCCCAAGCCCCGGCGCGCCACGCGCGTCGGGGCTTGGGACAGCGCGTTGCGCGCCTGTGTATCGAAAGGCAAAGCGCACAAGGCCCGCGGACATCCGCGGGCCTTGTGCGTTTGCAGGAAACCGTTCGCGACCCGTCCTGCCAATTGCCAGCGCCCGCGCCATGCCAGCCACCCGGCGACACCCATGCCAATCGCCCAATGCCCGGACACGTTTGTCCATTTTCGGGTTGCGATGGACGGGATGGTATCCGGCGCCCTGGCGAGCTTGTTCCAGACGGCGCAACAAGCATCGACGATAGTGTCGATGGTGTCCCGGACGGTGAGCCGGAGTTGGTTCTGGCGCAAGATTATTGCCAGACGTTCTCGACCGGGTTCAGTCGGTAAATGGAGGCGCCCAGGTGAACGCCACAAGCGGCCATCTCAGGCGGAAGACGGAGTCTGCAAATCAAATTTTTCGAAAGCAAAAAGATAAAAATGAATTTCCTTCATCCCTTTGCATGTACAACGGTACAAATCCGTGCGGTCGTGTGAGCTTGCAAAGGGACACCTCGTCATAAAATATATAATGCGCATCCATGACATAATCGGTTTTAAACAAAGGAACTTGTCCGAAAAAAATCCCGCTTCGCGATATTTTTGAAAAAAGGTCACCTAACATACCGTGCGGTTCGGGCAAGTGCTCGAGGACGTGCCAAGCCGCGAGCGCAGAGATATTTCCCGTGAACCGGCCCAGAAAATTATCGTGCAACTCGAATTTCACGTTAGGAATTTGGCAGTCGATCGACTCAGCGGTTTCCACTTCCAAATCTAACCCTATACATTGTTCGAAATATGGGCTTGCTGCCCGCGTCAAAAAACCTAACCCGCAACCTATTTCTACATACAACGATCGATCATTCACGAAGGGCATAAAGCCGCTAATCATCCCACGATTTATTTCCAACTCTTCAGATACACGCTCCTCGTTCATTCCAACATCATAAAACTCACGGTTTACCGCCGCTTGCGATAATTTATCGCTATCAAAGTCTATTTGATACGTTCTCTTATCAAATCGTGCATTGCAGTGGCCGCATTCGCAAATCCAGAACGTTGACTTAAAATCGCCTTCGCCAGCCTCGACCGCAAACACGTTAAACGGCAAGTTGCGGCAAATTGGGCACATCATAATATATTCACCTTAAATTTTGTCATGTCACTTAGTCCAGTGAAACGCACGATCTATCGGGGTTGCAATCGTGCTCGGCCCGCCCATCTGAATTTTTTTCGGGTCAATATATTCTCCGATTGCGAGCGCAGCGTCTGATATTTTTTGTTTTAGGTCTTCGGGAATCACGCCGGCTTTTATTGTATCAAAATCAATATTATAGTACGGTATATAGTTTGAAAAGGAAATATCTACCAATTTTTCATATTTCTTCTGATCGAGAGTAAAAGATTGCAACTCATTTTTCGAGAGATTGAGTTGAATTTTATCAAATACTTCCTGTCCGCGTTCGTGAAAATGAGCAACTCCGCTCTGCTCCAGGACTTTAATACTTGTGTATCTCTGTATAGCCGGTCGACGCAAAGAAATTATGAATGCCTTTCTTGATTTAAGGTAATCAAAAATAAATGGATATGAAAAAGGGTTCCATGATACGCAGCAATATTCCAATTGATTGTATAAAATGTCAACGTGAACGCAGCCGGTTATCGACAAAATACCTTTAAAGTATTTACTTAAGATAAGCTCAGATCCCATTTCAAATATTTTATTCATTCCAATTGATTTTATGTATGTCAAAAATGAGAATGGAGTTTCATTGTCTGGATTAAATACTTCACCTAAAGTAAGTATCTGAGTACCGCTAGACATCATGCTAGAAAGCATTTTCGTGCCGCTACGCTGGGCGCTGACAGTGGCAATGATCATATTATCTCTCTTATATGAATCACTTTATGCAGCAGAATGGATTCATTTCCTGCTGATTTTCAAAATTCAGCGCCGCTCGATTATATCGAGGAACTTCCTTGCGATCGACTCGTCGCCTTCCATCTTTGATATGAACTCCCTTCCCAGGGCGACGCGGGCATCGCGCTCGGGAGAAGCCAGCAGGTTGCGATCGATCTTTTCCAATATGCTCTCGGCATAGGCATCCGCGTAACTTACAAAGCCTTCCCCGCCGAAGTTATTTTCAAAACCCGGCACCCTGAGGTCGATCAGCGCGCAGCCGCAGGCGATCATTTCATAGCCGACAAGGCTCGGGTTTGTGCTGGAGAAGCAAATGCCTATTGTGCTCTTTCTGTATATATCCGCAAGCGTTTCAAGAGATGTGATTAGACCAAAGTTATGATAGACAAATGGTATGTAACTATATTGATCTTCTCCGTAGAGGCCGATGCGCAAGCTTGGATTTTTCCTGTAGGCCAGCTGCAATGCCTCGACACCCAATTCAAAACAGCGGCGAGGCTGCGAGGGCCTGGCGAAAAACAGGACATCGACGCTTTTTCGTATATTCGGCTTTTCAAAATACGTAGCGCTGTCGAGAGTGAATGGAATGACCGAAGCCGTAACACCGAAGTCGATTGCAAGCCTGTCCGCCACCCAATTTCCAAAGCAAACGATATTAAATCCCATCCTGTAAGTTGACAGCGCCTTGGCGTAGTCGCTCGATGCAGAATGAAACAAGGGTTCATAATCTTGCACGAAGTAATATACCAGTTCCGGACGCTCGAAGAGCCGAAGGCTGTATGCGGTCAGCCAATGTGTGCAAATTATAATATCGGTTTCGGCATGAACGTTCCAGCTATTGATAATTTCAAAATCGAAATCATAAAAATATTGCCGGATGTCCAGCGCGATCTGGTTTCGTGGCCGCCCGCTTTCGACATGCAGGCAGATATGATATCCAGCCTCGCTCAGGCCCTTGCACAGGCTGAGAATTTTCCGATGCCCGCCGCCGCCGATGATCACATCGGGAATCAGGACGCTTGCCGTTTTGCGCGGCGCCCCATGCCCGACGCTGCCGGTGTGGCGAACGAGCGACAAAGCCTTGCGCTCGGGCAGCCGGTCAGCGCGAAAGTAGGCGTGTTCCGCCGCCTTTCCGGCTTTCGCATAGTGATAGGCATCGAGAACATAATGCTTTGCGGCAAGCGCGAGTTGGCGCATGGCCTTGCGATCGAGATAAAGCTCCTCAAGCGCGCCCAGCCAGTCGGCTGCCGTCTCGGCCAGCCGCGCATAGCGGCCGTCCTGCGTTGCCCGCCGATAGGTGTCGGTAGCCGAGCAGACCGCAACCCGTTCGAGCAATGCCGCTTCAAAAAACTTGAGCTCGCTCTTCGACTCACAAAAAGGATCGCCGATTTCCAGAGGCGCCAGGACGACGTCGCAATTCGCGATATCTTCCAGCATCAGGAAATAATCCATGCGGGAAATTTCGTCTATTTGATCGGAGAAACTCGACAATTTTGGAAATTCGGCAAGATCCAATTCGCCGACAATCCTCAGCCTGATGTCTGGGTATCGCGATAAAAGGGTGACGAGCGCATCATAGCAGCAACGAAAATCCTCCTGATGCGTCCGACTACCCGAATAATAACCGACGACAAAATTATCGGCGTCGACTGGGCGCTCGATCGACCTTTTCGCGTAATATTCAAGGTAATTTTTACCTACTGTGTTCGGAATAATTATTACATTTTTCTCTGTAAGGTTGGCGATATATTCCGACAGGAAATTAGTAGAGCATGTGACTATGTCAGAGTATTCTATGAAATCTAGGTACTGACGCATCCCTTGTGCATAATTTATGCGCTCTTCCGAATTCAGGAAACGAACACCGTCGATTTTGCCGATCAAGCGGTCATCGAACGCTAGATCATCTATATCGAAAACAATTTTTGTCCCTCGGCTGCGCATCGCTTGCGCGAGATTACTGAAACTGCCAGTATAGGGCGCGCGAAAGAATACGGCAACCCGGCATTTGATATTTAGAAACGTCTCCAAATCCGATATGGCTGGATTTATGTATAAAACACTATATCCGGCACTGGTAAGATATTCGGCAGGGCAGAAAAGGCGATAGCGAGTCGATATGCTTCCGTAAGTTCCGTCGATCATTACGACATCAAACTCGACACCAAGGCGAGCGACTTCGGCACCGAAACGGTTACAGAAGTTAATGTACGAAAGGGAGTCGACATTTATACTATCAACCAGCGTGGCGATATCACTTGCATCGACTTTGAAGCTGTTGGAAAGTGGGGCTACGTCCTGATACAACAGATGCGTTTCAGAAAAGGGGATATAGATGGGCGCGCGCTCATCATCAACCAGACGCACCTGCATTCTGAAATGCGTCAGATGAGTGTCAAGTGCGCACGCAAACCCAACCCCGTCAATGGATTGCGCCATAAGATTCGGGCGAGCATGAAATTTTGGTTCAACAGTGTGCGGAATACCGTCGACCATCAATTGCATTTTGTAATTTTTATACGCGTTGTCTATCCAGCCTTTTACTTCACGCTCGTTAACAGAGTCTATAAATCCAATCATCGCTACCCCTTAAGCTTGCATATTCAAATTTTCGTGGTTCAAAGCCTCAAGCTTGCAAATTCCGCTTTGGACTGCAACCGTCGTGATGGGTTCGAGCGCCTTGGCAGGTGATCCCCACGTGATCAAGATCGCGCAGCACAATGCCTGCGGTGGGCCAATTCCGTCACCCGCCCGCTCGGCCCGAGAACGCCACGTCCGGCAAGCGCAGTCAATAGGCTTTCCCGGGGGAAACCCCGGGCGTCTCATCGGGAACCGGAGCCGTCGGCGCCCGCGGCCATGAACCACGCCCGTCAGGGGATTCGCGCGCCGACCGGGCGGCGGGATCAAAAGCGGGATCGGACGCTACCGGCCCCGTCGCCCCCTCAATTCGCGACCACCAGCCGCGGCGCATCGGCCGCCTGGCGCGGGGTCAGCTTGCCTTCGACGCGGGCGCCCTGTTCGATCGTCAGCGTATCATAGCTGACATCGCCGGTGATCCGCGCGCTTTTGAGGATGATGAGTTCGCCCGCGCCGATCGAACCTTCGACAAGGCCGGCGACGCGAGCGGTCCTGGCCTTGATGGTGCCGCGGATTTCGCTCGCCTCGCCCTGGACCAGCGCCGCACAGTCGATATCTCCCTCGATCCGGCCGTCGATATGCAGGTCGGTGTCGGCGGTGATATCGCCCTTGATGCGCGTGCCTGTGGCGAGCACCGAGAAGCTGGCGTTCGTCATCGCGTCAGTCGTTGACCGCGACGGCGCCGGCTGCGGTTTTTTCGGAAACATGGGTCAGGGTCTCCAGGAAGGGGCGCGGATTGACCGGGCGGTCATCTATCCGCACCTCGAAATGAAGATGCGGCCCGGTCGAGCGGCCGGTGCTGCCGATCGCGCCGATCACCTCTCCGGCCGCGACCCGCTCGCCCTGATGCGCGCGGAAGGCGGACATATGCGCATAGCGGGTCACAAGCCCGCCACCATGGTCGATCTCGACGCAATTGCCATAGCCCGAGCGCTGCCCGGCGAAGATCACCGTGCCGCGCGCCGCCGCGAGGATCGGGGTGCCGATCGGCCCGCGGAAATCGAGCCCGGGATGGAAGGCGGCGCCATGGGTGAAGGGGTCCAGGCGATAGCCAAAGCCCGAGGACAGGAATTGCGGATTGGCCGGCAGCACCTGCGGCAGCCGCTGCATGTCCTGTTCGAGCGCGTCCATCCGCGCAAGGCTTGCGCCCAGCCGCCCGAAGCGCGGATCGAGCGAGCCATCGGCCTCGGTGGACAGGCGCAGCAGCGGCCCGCCCTCGCCCGCGCCGGTGTCGAGCGCGGCAAGCTCGCGGTCCGGGTTGAGCCCGAGCCCGCGCATGCGCGCGGTATCGGCCGCGGCGCGGGCGTCGGCATAGCGGGTCAAGCGCTCGGCAAAGGCGAGCTGGCGCGTCTCGACGCCGGCGAGCGCCGCGGCTTCGGGCACCGCAAGGCTGAGCTTGCGCGCCGCATGCGCCCCGGCCGCATCGCCGCCCGCCGGGCGACCGCCGGGCAGGTCGCCGATATGCGCCGCGACCATCGCGTCGATGAAATCCTGCCGTCGCCTGAGATCGGCGGCGACCGCGCGCACGCTTTGGCGATAGGCGGCGACGCGGCTTTCGGCGCGGATCACCCGCGCCTCGCGGTTCAGCACCGACTCGGCGTCGTGAGCCGCGACGATACGCGCGATAGCCACCCCGGTGAGCGTTGCGAGCCAACTCAGCACCAGCAGCGCCAGCGCGCCCGCGACCGCGATCTGCACCTTCGAGGACAGGGTGACGAAGCGAACCTCGCCCTCGCAGCGCATGAAGAATTCGCGGTCCGGGAACCAGCGCCGCAGACGCGCCTGCACGGCACGCAGCAGCACCGGCACAGATGATTCGGACACGACGCGATTCGGCATTTCGGGGCGGGCGGCTAGCAGCGCACGCGCAGGCTTGCGAATCGGCGCCCGCCGACTCCTTGCGATTCACGATGAAGCGCGCGACACTCGGGATGAAATGCCGCAAATGCCGTGCAGCATCGGGCAGGCGACAACCGCAGCGAAAGCACAGGCTTTATGCCGTCGCCGGCGGGCTTGCGGAAAATTCTCGCCGCCTCGCGCCAATCTTTGCTAATCCGTCGCCATGGCAGCCCAACCGATCCCCGATACCGACGCGCTCATCGCCCGGATGGCGAGCGACGGCCGCGCCGCGCAAGCCGTTCTGGCGCGCATGAGCGACGCGGCGAAGGCGGACGCCCTGCGCGCCGCCGCGCAGGCGCTGCGCGCGGACGCGCCGGCGGTGCTCGCAGCCAATGCGCGCGACCTTGCCGCTGGCGAGGCGGCGGGGCTGACCGGCGCCCTGCTCGACCGGCTGCGGCTCGACGCGCAGCGGCTTGAGGCGATCGCCATGGCGCTGGACCAGGTCGCGGCGCTGCCCGATCCGGTCGGCGAGGTGATCGATCGCACCACGCGTCCCAACGGGCTTGGCTTGCAACGCATCCGCGTGCCGATCGGGCTGATCGGCATCATCTATGAAAGCCGCCCCAATGTCACCGCCGATGCGGCAGCGCTGTGCCTGCGCGCGGGCAACGCGGTGCTGCTGCGCGGCGGCAGCGAGGCGGTCCATTCGAACCGCGCGATCCATGCGGCGCTGCTGCGCGGGCTGGTGCCATCGGGCGTGCCGGCGGCGGCGGTCCAGCTGGTGCCGGTGCAGGACCGGGCGGCAGTCGGCGCGATGCTGACCGCGGCGGGACTTATCGACATGATCGTGCCGCGCGGCGGCAAGAGCCTTGTCGCGCGGGTCCAGGCCGATGCGCGCGTGCCGGTGCTGGCGCATCTCGACGGGCTGTGCCACACTTATATCCATGCGAGCGCCGAGCCGGCGATGGCGCGCGCGATCGCGCATAATGCCAAGCTGCGCCGGACGGGCATCTGCGGGGCGATGGAAACGCTGCTGCTCGACGCGCGCTTTCCCGAAAGCCATGCGGTGATCGCCGATCTCATCGCCGGCGGATGCGAAGTGCGCGGCGATGCCCGCGCGCAGGCGATCGACCCGCGCGTCCGGCCGGCAAGCGCCGAGGACTGGGACACCGAATATCTCGACGCGGTGCTGTCGGTCGCGGTGGTCGACGGGCTCGACGCCGCGCTCGATCATATCGCCCGCCATTCCTCGCATCACACCGATGCGATCGTCGCCGCCGATGGCGATGTCGCCGAACGCTTCCTCGCCGAAGTCGATAGCGCGATCGTCATGGCCAATGCCTCCAGTCAGTTCGCCGATGGCGGCGAATTCGGGCTCGGCGCCGAAATCGGCATCGCCACCGGGCGGCTGCATGCGCGCGGTCCGGTCGCGCTCGAAGGGCTGACCACCTATAAATGGCAGGTGCGCGGCAACGGGCAGTTGCGCCCCTGACACCCGCCCGGCGCATCGGCCTGCTGGGGGGCAGCTTCAACCCGGCGCATGGCGGCCACCGCCGGATCAGCCGCTTCGCGATCGGGGCGCTGCGGCTCGATGCGGTGTGGTGGCTCGTCTCGCCCGGCAATCCGCTCAAGCCCGGCGCCGGCATGGCCGGCTTCGCCGCGCGCTTCGCCGCGGCGCGGCGCGTGGCGAAGGGGTTGCCGATCCGGGTGAGCGCGATCGAGCGCGAGCTTGCCACCCGCTACACCGCCGATACGCTGGCCGCGATCGTCCGGCGCTTCCCGAAAAACCGCTTCATCTGGCTGATGGGGGCCGACAACCTCGCCCAGTTGCACCGCTGGCACGACTGGCGCCGCCTCGCGCGCGGCATGCCGATTGCGGTGATCGCGCGCCCGGGATATGATGGCCGCGCCATGGCCAGCCCGGCGATGGCCTGGCTGCGCCGGTACCGGCGGTCCGCGGCCAGCCTCGACCGGCCGGAAGGATGGAGCGCGCCGAGCCTGGTGCTGCTGCGTTTCGACCCCGACACCCGCTCGGCGAGCGCGCTGCGCGCCGCCGATCCCGAATGGGAAAGCCGGGATCGTATCCCGGTGTTGCGCGATGCGGTCAGTTTCCGCCTTCTCGTCGGCGCCGCATGAACGCCGCTCGGCCGACGCGGCGCGCATCGCCCGGTCCATCGCCGTTTCCTCAGCGCCGCCGCATTCTATACAGGGAGTTCAGCCGATCTTGACGTCGCACCGCATTGCGCAACCCGTGCCCGCACCCGCGGCGCTGCACGCGCTCATCCTCGCCTCGCTCGACGATGACCAGGCGCAGGAGGTGGTTTCGATCCCGCTCGCGGGCAAGTCCGAGATCGCCGATGCGATGGTGATCGCCTCGGGACGATCGACGCGCCAGGTCGCGGCGATCGCCCAGAAGCTAGCCGAGCGGATCAAGCAGGCAGGCTTCGGCCCCGCTCGCATCGAGGGGCTGCCGGCAGCGGACTGGGTCGTGATCGACGCCGGCGATGTCGTCGTCCATGTTTTCCGGCCCGAGGTGCGCAGCTTCTACAATCTCGAACGGATGTGGGGCCTGGGCGAAGAATCCGGCATCGCCTGAGCCGGCCTTGCGCCTGCATATCATCGCGCGCGGCAGGATCGGCCGCTCGCCCGAGGCCGATCTCGTCGCCCGCTATCTCAAGCGCGTGACCTGGCCCGTCCTCCTCACCGAGCTTCCCGAACACGGCGGCAGCCTGCCGCCGGCGCCCGCGCCGCTGCGCAAGGTGGTGCTCGATGAACGGGGCGAAGCGTTCGGCTCGGAGCCTTTCGCCGCGCTGCTCGGCCGCTGGCGCGATGCCGGCGTGCGCGAGGCCCGCTTCCTGATCGGCGCCGCCGACGGACATGATGCGGCGCAGCGCGCGCAGGCCGATCTGCTGCTCGGTTTCGGGCCGATGACCTGGCCGCATCTCCTCGTCAGGGCGATGCTGGCCGAGCAATTGTGGCGCGCGACCAGCATCCTTGCCGGCCATCCCTATCACCGCGCCGGCTGAGCAGGCACCGCTTGGAGCGCGTGGCAGCAGGCGATATGAGCCCCGTGGAATGGTGACGCACAGCCGCCTTGCTGCCGGCCTCGGACTGGCTCTCGCCGCGGCTGGCGGCCTTGCGGCGATGGCCGCGCCGCGCGAGCCGGCGGCCGCGGGCGAGACCGCCGATATCGTCGAGACCCGCCGCGCGATGGCCGAGGCACGGGTGCAGTCGCAGGACGCGAAAAACCGGGCCGAACATCTCGAAGGCGAGGCCGCGCGCGCCACCGCCGCCGCCGACCGCACTTCGCAGGATGCCGCCGCGATCGCCGCGCGCATCCAGCAGGCCGAGGCCGAAGCCGCCGAAAACGAAGCGCAGATCCACCTCGCTGCGACCCAGATCGGGCAATTGCGCGACCGGCTCGCCCGCTACCAGCAGCCGCTGATCCGCCTGACCGCGGCGCTCGAACTGCTCGCCCGCCGGCCGCTGGTGCTGGCGCTGTTCCGCCCCGGGGCGGTGGTCAACACCGTCCATATGCGCGCGCTCATCGCCAGCATGATCCCCGAGGTGCAGCGGCGTACCGCCGTGCTGCGCGGCGAAATCGCACAGGGCCGCGCCTTGCAGGGCCAGCTGCGGCGGGCCGAGGCCGGGCTGCGGAACGAGGAGGCGCTGCTCGACCGGCGCCGGCAGGCGCTGGCCGCGGTCGAATTGCAACAGCGGCTCGACGCGCGCGTGGTCAACGGCAGCGCCGATCGCGAGGCGGAACGCGCGCTCGCGCTTGCCGAACAGGCGCGCGATCTTGGCTCGCTGGTCCAGAACCTGGGGCTGGAGGATGATCTGAGGGCCGAGCTCGTCGCGCTGCCGGGTCCGGTGCTGCGTCCGGTGCTGCGCCCCGACCCGTCCGCGATGGGGCCTTCCGCCGAAGGCGCGGCGCCGGCCGCGATGCCCGCGCCCACGCCCTTTGCCGGCTATGCGTTGCCGTTGACCGGCCGGCTGGTCGCCGGCTTCGGCGACATCTGGCAGGGCGCGCGCTCGCGCGGGCTCATCATCGCCACCGCGCCGGGTGCGCAGGTGGTCGCCCCCGCCGCGGGGCGCGTCGCTTTCGCCGGCCCCTACCGCGGCTATGGCCAGATCGTGATCATCACCCATGATGCCGGCTGGACCAGCCTCGTCACCGGGCTCGCCGAAGTCACCGTCCGCGTCGGCGACAGCCTGGTCGCGGGCGCGCCGCTGGGCGTGGCCGGGCCGGGCCGGCCGGCGCTCGGCTTCGAGCTGCGCCACAACGGCGTGCCGGTGAACCCGCTCGATCATCTGGGGGGATGACCGATCACCTGCGACCGCGCGTCGAAATCGCCTTGCGCCATCTGGCGTTCATGCGGCTTGGCCTGTAGGATCGCCGCCTGTGGAAAGGGCTTCGATGTTGAGAAAATCCGCCGCACTGCTGCGTGCCGGCCTGCTGGTGACGACAATCGCGCTGCTGCCCGCGGCGACCGCGGGGCTGGCCGCGGTCGATGGGCAGGCAGCACCCGCCTTTGCACGGCTGTTCACCGTCTATCAGATCATCAAGGCGAATTACGTCGATCCGGTCGATGACGACAAGCTGGTCAAGGGCGCGATCGACGGCATGCTGGCCAGCCTCGATCCGCATTCGGACTATCTCGAGGGCGCCAGCCTCGAACGGCTCAATACGGTGATCGACGGCAGCTATGCCGGGCTCGGCCTCAGCGTGGCAATGGATGACGGGGCGGTGAAGGTGGTCTCGCCGATGCGCGGCAGCCCCGCCGCCGCCGCGGGGATCAAGGCAGGCGATTACATCACCCATCTCGACGGCAAGCTGATCTATGGCGGCGACCTCGACGATGCCGTCGCCCGGATGCGCGGCGAGCCGGGAACGAGCGTGCGGCTCACCATCGTGCGCGAGGGGCGTGACGAGCCGTTCGATGTCACCGTGACCCGCGCGGTCATCACCCTCCAGCCGGTGACCTTTGAGCTTCAGGGCAATATCGGCGTCATCACCGTCAACGAATTCTCGCATGATGTCGCGCGCGATGCCGATCAGGCGATCCAGAAGCTGCGCACCGATGCGCACGGCCACCTTGGCGGGCTGGTGCTCGACCTGCGCGAGAACCCCGGGGGCGCGCTCGACGAGGCGGTGGGGCTTTCGGACCTGTTCCTGACGCATGGGGTGATCGTTTCGCAGCGCGGCCGCTTTCCCGAGGACAATGCGGTCTATCGCGCCGAAAGCCTGTTTCCGGGCGATGCCTCGCGCGGGCTGCCGCTGGTGGTGCTGATCGACGCGGGCTCGGCCTCGGCCTCGGAAATCGTCGCCGGCGCATTGCAGGACCAGCACCGCGCGCTCATCATGGGCGAACGCAGCTTCGGCAAGGGCAGCGTGCAAAGCATGATCCGGCTCGACCGGACGCATGCGATCAAGCTCACCACCGCGCGCTATTATACGCCGAGCGGGCGGTCGGTGCAGGAGAACGGCATCGAGCCCGACATCAAGGTGCCGCAGCTGTCCGATCCCGACCTCGCCAGGCGCAACCTCGAGGTCATGCGCGAAACCGATCTGCGCCGGCATCTGGTCAATGAAATCGGGCTCGACGACCGCAAGCTGGAAACCGACGACCAGATCGATCCGCGCTTCCGGCTGACCCCGCAGGAACTCACCGCGCGCAACATCAAGGACTACCAGATGTGGTATGCGGTCGAAACGCTCAAGAACGCCAGCGGCACGCCGCTGGTCGCGCTGGCCGGCAAGGAGCAGGCGCTTGCCGGCAACCGCTGACACGCTGCGGCGGGGCGCAGCGCTGGTCGCCGTGCTCACCCCGCTGGCGCTGCTCGCCGGGGCCTGGTCCTTCCAGTGGTGGGGCGGGCTGGTTGCCTGCGAGATGTGCTGGTGGCAGCGCTATGCGCATATCGCCGCGCTGGCGCTGGCGCTCGCGGGCGTCGTCGCCGCCGCGATCCGGCCGCGGCTGCAAGCCCCACTCATCGCGCTCGCCGCGCTGGCGATCGCCACCTCGGCGGCGATCGGCCTCTATCATGCCGGAGTGGAATATGGCTGGTGGCACGGCGTCACCGCCTGCACCAGCGAGGTGCGTTTCGGCCATGGCGATCCGCTCGCCGCGATCATGGCAACGCCGGTGGTGCGCTGCGACGAGGTGCAGTGGCAATGGGGCGGGATTTCGCTGGCCGGCTTCAACTTCCTGATTTCGGGCGCAGCGGCCGCGATGGTTCTGGCGCTGCTCGCCGCGGCGCGGCGGCGGGCGGCATGGGCGCGCGCGCCGACATCGCGGCGATGATCCGCGTCGATCAGGCGGGCGAATTCGGCGCCACGCGGATCTATGCCGGCCAGCTCGCGGTCATGGGCTCGCGCGCGCCGATCTCGGACAAGGTGGCGGCGATGGCCGCGCAGGAGGCCGCGCATCGCCGCGAATTCGATGCGCTGCTCGCCGCGCGCGGGGTGCGTCCGACCGTGCTCGGCCCGTTGTGGAGCATCGCCGGCCATGCGCTGGGCGCGGCGACCGCGCTTGTCTCGCCAGAGACAGCGATGGCCTGTACCGCCGCGATCGAGACCGAGATCGACCGCCATTACACGCGCCAGCTCGAAGCGATCGGCGACAGCGATCCCGAACTGTCCGATCTCATCACCCGCGCCCGCGCCGAGGAGCGCGAGCATCACGACGCCGCGCTCGTCGCCGGAGCCGAACGCGCGCCCGCCTATCCGGTGCTGTCGGCGGCGATCCGGCTCGGCTGCCGGCTCGCCATTGCCCTTTCGGAGCGGCTATGAAACGCCAGATTGAGTTGATCGGCGGCGCCCGGCCGTCATCGTCCGGGCCGCGGCCCAGGGGAGCAAAGCCCATGTCTCGTTTTCCGCTCCAGATTGCCGCAGCGATGCTGGGGCTCGCCGCATTCGCCGCGCCCGCCTTGGCTGCGCCCGCCTTGGCTGCGGACGACAGCGATTCCTCGGACAAGGTCGATCTGGTCATCGTTTACGGCAAGGATGCCTGCCCGGCCTCGCGGGCCGACGAGATCATCGTCTGTGCCCGCAAACCCGAAAGCGAACGCTATCGCATCCCCGAAGGGCTGCGCGACCATCCCTCGCCCGACAACCAGGCCTGGACCAACCGCGTCACCTCTTACGAGCGGGTTGGCGCCGCCGGCACGCAGAGCTGCTCGGCGACGGGCGCGGGTGGATGGACCGGCTGCTTCCACAATTTCATCAGCCAGGCCTATGCCGAGAAAAAGGCCGGGCAGGACACGCATTTCAGCGAAATGGTCGCCGCCGCACGCGCGCAGCGCGAGGCGACGATCGATGCCAGGGCGGCCGAACAGCAGGCCCAGGTCGAGGCCGCCGAGAAGGCGCAGGCGGCAAGCCAGCCGGCAACCGCCAACCCCGCGCCCGACAGCGGAAAATAAGCCAGCGCATCGCGCCGGCGGTTTACCCCCTCCCCCCGGCATCGCGTTTCGCCTATCGTCCGGAAACGATGCGGCACCGGCAGCGCCGCGCAAACGGGGGACGGCGATGACCTATTGTCTGGGCATGCATGTCAAGGCGGGAATCGTCCTGATCGGCGACACGCGCACCAACGCCGGCATCGACAATATCTCGACCTTCAGGAAGCTGCACAAGCTGGTGGACGAGGCGGACCGCGTCGTCTTCTGCGCCAGCGCCGGCAGCCTGTCGACCACCCAGTCGATGCTGGCGCTGCTCGAAGAGGGGCTCGAATCGCACGATGGCGAGGAGCGGCGGACGGTCGCGCACATGCCCTCGATGTTCCGGGCGGTGTCGCTGGTCTGCGAGGCGCTGATCCAGGCGCGGATCAATGTCGCGCGCGCGCTTGCGGGAACGCCGATCAATTTCGATGCCTCGCTGCTCGTCGGCGGCCGGATCGGCAACGGGCCGCTGGCGCTGTATCTGGTCTATAGCGAGGGCAATTTCATCGAATGCCTGCCCGATTGCCCCTTCGCGCAGATCGGCGAGCTCAAATATGGCAAGCCGATCCTCGATCGCACGCTCGATTGGGAAACGCCGCTTTATGAGGCGGTGAAGGTCGGGCTGCTGTCGTTCGATTCGACGATGCGCTCGAACCTGTCGGTCGGGATGCCGCTCGATCTCGTCGTCATCCCCGAGGATCGCCAGCGCCCGATCGTCCAGCGCCGGCTCGACGAGAACGATCCCTATTACCGCAAGCTGTCGTCGGACTGGGGTCGGCTGATGCAGGAGGCGCGCGACAAGATCGACGATCCGGAGTTCATGGGCGCAAGCTAGGCGCCCTCGAACACGCTCCACCCGGTCGCTGCCGCCAACCGTTCGAGCGCCAGCGTGCCGAGCCGCGAATTGCCGCGTTCGTTGAGCCCGGGCGACCAGACCGCGATGCTCGCCTTGCCCGGAACGATGGCGAGGATGCCGCCGCCGACCCCCGACTTGCCCGGAATGCCGACACGATAGGCGAATTCGCCCGAGCCGTCGTAATGGCCGCAAAGCAGCATCAGCGCGTTGATCCGCCGGGCAAGAAGCGGGCTCACCACCTGTTCGTCGCTGTCGGGATGGCGCCCGTCGAGCATGAGGTAGCGCCCGGCGCGCGCCAATTGCCGGCAGGACAGCGCCAGTGCGCATTGATGGAAATAGAGCTTGAGCGCGCCTTCGACATCACCGCTCATATTGCCGAAGCTTTTCATGTAATTGGCTAGCGCGACATTGCGAAATCCGGTCACCGCCTCGGAATGCGCCACGTCGCGGTCGATGGTGATGCGCTCATCGCTTGCGAGGCGCCGCACGAAGGCGAGCACATCGCCGATCGTCTCGCGCGGGTCGGCGCCGGCCAGCACCACGTCGCTGACCACGATCGCGCCGGCGTTGATGAACGGATTGCGCGGAATGCCCTGCTCGCTTTCGAGCTGGACGATCGAATTGAACGCCGATCCCGACGGCTCGCGCCCGACGCGATGCCACAGCGCGTCGCCATGAAGCCGCAGCGCCATGGTCAGCGTGAACACCTTGGAGACCGACTGGATCGAAAACGGCATCTCGGCTTCGCCCGCGGCATATTCGCGGCCCTGGGCATCGACCAGCGCGATGCCGAAATGCGCGGGCGAGACCCGCGCAAGGCTCGGGATATAGTCGGCCACCGTGCCGCGATCGATTTCCCCGGCCATTTCCGTGGCGATGCGGGCAAGGATGGCGGCGAGGCTGCGGATCGTGTGTCTCCTTTTTGCGAGGGCCAGACGCAACCTCAGCGCCGCAAGACGCTCCGGAGCCGGGGCCGGTCGCCCCCGCAATCCTTCTCTCTTTATCCCCTATACCAAGGCAATATCCGGCGCGTCTTCCTGCTTCATGCCGACGACGTTGTATCCGCAATCGACATGATGGATTTCGCCCGTCACCCCGGCGGACAGATCGGACAGCAGGTAAAGCGCGGCGCCGCCGACATCATCGATGGTGACGGTGCGGCGCAGCGGCGCATTGAGCTGGTTCCATTTGAGGATGTAGTTGAAATCACCGATGCCGCGCGCCGCCAGCGTCTGGATCGGGCCGGCGGAGATGGCGTTGACGCGGATGCCGTCGGATCCGAGATCGTTGGCAAGATATTTGACGCTGGTTTCGAGCGCGGCCTTGGCAACGCCCATGACATTGTAATGCGGGATGACCTTTTCGGCGCCGTAATAGGTGAGCGTCAGGATCGAGCCGCCCTCGGACATCATCGCATGCGCCGCTCTTGTCACCGCAACGAGGCTGTAGGCCGAGATGTTCATCGTCATCAGGAAATTGTCGAGCGTGGTCTCGTAAAAGCGGCCGCGCAGCTGGCTCTTGTCCGAAAAGCCGATGGCGTGGACGAGGAAGTCGATCGTCGGCCAGCGCGCGCCAAGGGTGGCGAAGGCCGCATCGACCGCCGCCGTGTCGGAAACGTCACAGTCGAGGATAAAATCGCTGCCAAGGCTCTCGGCAAGCGGGCGCACGCGCTTTTCCAGCGCCTCGCCCTGATAGGAAAAGGCGAGCTCGGCACCATGCTCACGCAGTTTGCGGGCTATCCCCCAGGCCAGCGATTTGTCGTTGGCGAGGCCCATGATCAGGCCACGCTTTCCCTTCATCAATCCGCCCATTCCCGCCCTTCCGATGTCCCTGTCGTTGCCGCCGCGCGGGCACGATCGCGCAGCCGGTTGTCTGCCTGACCCAGCATGTCCCGCTCCTCGGGGGTTTCCGCGAGCGCGGCATTGAGTTCGGCCCCTGTCACCACACCTAGCCCTACCAGCCAGAAAAAGAAAAGCGCGATCATGACCCCGGCAAGGCTGCCGTAGGTGAGATCATATTTGAACACGAAGCGCAGCAGCAGCGGCAGAGCCAGGCTGACCAGCCCCCACCACAGCGTCACCAGCAGCGCGCCCGGCCACTTCGGATAGCGTCCGCGGCGATATTCGACCGGGGTGAGCGCCAAGAGCAGCAGATAGATCGAGCCGAACAGCACCACCGTCGGCAGCGCGCCCGAAAGCCGCAACCCGAGCTGCAAATTCGCCCAGCGCGGGATGCGCGCGTCGATGAGTTCGCGCGCGCCGGCGATCGCCACTTGCGCATAGAGCGACAGCAGCAGCACCACCACCGCGCCAACGATCAGCGCCGCCGAAATCAGCCGATAGCGCCAGAACGCCCGGGTCTTGGCAACGCCATAGGCGCGGTGGAGGATGTCGCGGATCGTCTCGATCAGGCTGGAGACGGTCCACAAGCCGATCACCGCACCCGCCCACAGCAGCCAGCCGTGCCGCGCGGTGATCGTGACATGCGCCACCGGCGCCAGCGCCCGGGCGACCACCGGCGGCAGCGCGGCAAGAAAGGCATCGACCGAGGCATGACGCTCGCGCGCCTCGCCCAGCGCCGAGAAAACCGCACCGACGGTGATGAAGAAGGGAAACAGTGCGAGGATCCCCATATAGGCGAGGTTGCCGGCATGGATGAAGCCATCGTCCCAGACACCGACCGCCACCCGGCGCAGGACGATGAAGCCGCGAGTGCCGGGGCCGACGTGCTGCTCCAGGGCATCCTGCAAGCCGGCGCGCCAGCGCAGCGCGGCGCGCCGGCGCGCCTCGGGCGAAACCGGCTGGCCTGCATCCACCGCACCATCGTCGAGAATGTCGAACGCCGCAGGCAAGGCAGGGTCCGGCTGCGCCCCGCGCACCGCGCGCGCGCCTTTCAGGTCTCGAAGCGCGCGCGCAGGGCGCGCGTGTCGTGCCAGCCATCGAGCCGCCGCGTCAGATCGGCATCGCTCTCGGGCAAGGCGATCTCGAGCGTCACCAGCTGGTCGCCGCGGCTGCCGTCCTTGCGCGTGAAGCCGCGGCCCTTGAGCCGCAGCGTCCGCCCCGAGCTGCTGCCCGGCGCCACCGTCATCATCACCGCGCCCTCGACCGTAGGCACCTTGATGCGCGCGCCGTTCACCGCCTCATCAAGAGTGACCGGCAGATCGAGCCGCACCGTGTCGCCGTCCTTGCGGAAGAAGGGGTGGGGAGCGATCGCCAGCGTCACCAGCGCGTCGCCGGCGCCGCCCGGCCCCGGCTCGCCCTTGCCGGCGAGCCGCATCTGGGTGCCGTCCTCCAGCCCCGCGGGCAGCTTCAGGTCGATGGTCTTGCCGTCGGACAGGGTGATGCGTTGCGGCGCGAGCGTCGCTGCATCGGGCAGCGAGACCGCGAGCCGATATTGCACGCTCGCCCCGCGCGGCGCGGCGCGGCGCTGGCCGGCGAAAGGGTCGCCGCCCATGTTCGCGCGTGCACCGCGCGCGCCGCCGCCGAAGATGCCGCCGAACAGTTCGGACAGGTCTATCCCCTCGCCGCCGCTGAAATCGCCCCCGCCAAAGCCGCGCTGGCCGCCGAAGCCGCCGCCGAAACCGATCGGATTGCCGTCGCTGTCGATCTCGCCGCGATCGAAGCGGGCGCGCTTGTCGGCATCGGACAGCAGGTCATAGGCGTGAGTGACCTCGGCGAAACGCTCGGACGCCCTTGGATTGTCCTTGTTGCGATCGGGATGCAGCTCCTTGGCGAGCTTGCGATACGCGGATTTGATGTCTTTCTCGCTCGCGCCGCGCGCCACGCCGAGAAGCGAATAGGGATCCGTTGCCATGGCTCCTAGCTAGGTGCGCGAGGCGTTCTCGGCAAGCGTTGCGGGCGCGCTTTCCAGCGGGCGGCGGCTGGGCTAGATAAAGCTCATCAGCCGCGGGCGCGGCACGGGCGGCAGGAATGGTGCGGCGGCGCGATGACAGACGACGAAACCCTGGCTGCCGAGGCGATCACGCATGGCGATCCCTTCGCGATCTTCGCCACCTGGTATCGCGCGGCGCGCGCGGCCGAACCCAACGATGCCAACGCCATGGCGCTTGCCACCGCGACGCGCGACGGCGCGCCCTCGCTGCGCATGGTGCTGCTCAAGGGCCATGGCCCCGACGCGGACGACGGGGTCGATGCCGGCGGCGGCTTCATCTTCTATACCAACAGCCACAGCCGCAAGGGGACAGAGCTTGCCGGCAATCCGCGGGTGGCGCTGCTGTTCCACTGGAAATCCTTGCGCCGGCAGGTGCGCATCGAAGGGCCGGTGAGCCCGGTCGGCACGGCGGTGGCGGACGCCTATTTCGCCAGCCGTGCTCGCGATTCGCAGCTTGGCGCGCTGGCCTCGGACCAGTCGGCGCCGCTCGCTTCGCGCAACGCCTTCCTTGCCCGCTACGAGGCGGTGCGCGCGCAATACGAAGGGCAGGCGGTGCCGCGGCCGGAACATTGGCTGGGCTATCGCGTCTACCCCGAGGCGATCGAGTTCTGGATCGACCGCCCACACCGCCTGCATGAGCGCCGCCGTTTCATCCGCGATGCCACAGCGCCCGGCGGCTGGACGAGCATGTTGCTCTATCCGTAAATCCCGAGTGGCGGTTTCAAAACCGGCGAAAGAGCGCGTCCCGGGCCACAGGTCTTTGTTGTCGCATCGCTTTTTGCCGAAAACCGGTGCCCACTTTTCGGCGCGATGCGCTAATCGCGGCCCGGCTCGACCGCGCCCAGGACCCCCGCTGCCCCGGTTCGCTATCGTCCGGGCGCGCCCATGCTGTGCGCATGGGTGATCGCCACCGCCAGCGCATCGGCGGCATCCGCGCCGGCCAGCTTCACCCCCGGCAGCAGCACCTTGAGCATCGCCTGCACCTGCGTCTTTTCGGCAGCGCCGGTGCCGACCAGCGCCTTCTTGACCAGCCGCGTCGCATATTCGGCCACCGGAACCCCGCCGCGCGCGAGCGCGAGCAGGCACACCCCGCGCGCCTGCCCCAGCTTCAGCGTCGATTGCGCATTGCTGTTGACGAATACCTCCTCGACCGCGCCGGCATCGGGCCGGTGGCGCAGGATGACATCGGTCAATGCGCCATCGAGCAGCAGCAGGCGTTCGGCGAGCGGCTGCGCGGGATCGCTGCGGATCTGGCCATTGGCGATGTGATCGAGGCGCTGGCCGGCACGCGCGACGATCCCCCAGCCGGTGCAGCCGAGCCCGGGATCGATGCCGATGACGATCAGCCCAGCTTCTCCATCACCGCATCGGCGATTTCGTAATTGCCCCAGACGGTCTGGACGTCGTCGTCATCGTCGAGCACGTCGATCAGCTTCAGCAGGATGCGCGCGTCGTCCTCGCCGACATCGGTCCTGAGCGCGGGCCGCCAGGCGAGTTTCACCGCCTCGGCCTCGCCCAGCACCTTTTCGAGCTTGCGGCTGACCGGATGCAGCGCCTCGATGCTGGTCCAGATCGCGTGGCCGTCCTCGTCGCTCTCGACATCGTCGGCGCCCGCCTCGATCGCGGCTTCGAGCACCTTTTCATCGTCGCCCGCGCCCGCGCCGTATTCGATGAGGCCCAGCCGCTCGAAGCCGTGGCTGACCGCGCCCGAGGCGCCGAGATTGCCGCCGTTCTTGGCGAAGGCGGTGCGGACATTGGTGGCGGTGCGGTTGCGGTTGTCGGTCAGCGCCTCGACGATGAGGGCAACACCGCCGGGCCCGTAGCCCTCGTAGCGCACCTCCTCGTAATTCTCGCCATCGCCGCGGCTCGCCTTGTCGATCGCGCGCTGGATGTTGTCCTTGGGCATCGACTGCGCCTTGGCCGCATTGACCGCGGCGCGCAGCCGCGGGTTCATGTCGGGATCGGGCATGCCCATCTTGGCCGCGACGGTGATTTCGCGGCTCAACTTGCTGAACTGCGCCGAGCGCTTTTTGTCCTGCGCACCCTTGCGGTGCATGATGTTCTTGAATTTGGAATGGCCGGCCATGGTCTCGTCGTGCGCTGGATTTTCAGTTTCCGCGGCGCCCCTAGCGGACAATGGCAGAAGGATCAAATCGGAGCGATCCACGGGCGCGCATCGCGCGCTCGCCCCGCTTCGTCCTTGCCGCCGCGATGACCATCACCGCCGCGCAACGCGATCGGGCGGGATTTTCGCTTCTATTCCAGCCCCAGCGCCGCCTTGTAGAGATCGAGCACCGATTCCATCTCGCGCCGGTCGTCGGGCTTCATCTTGCGCAGCGCGACGACGCGGCGCATGATCTTGGCATCATATCCCACCGCCTTGGCCTCGGCATAGACGCCGCGGATATCCTCGGCGATGCCCTTCTTTTCCTCTTCGAGGCGCTCCACCCTCTCGATCAGCAGGCGCAGACGGTCGTCGGTGGTTTCGGCCATGGGAATCTCCGGATGGGAAAGTGGCGGCGCTGATAGCGCCGTCCTCGGCGATGCGGAAGCGGGCTTGGCGAAAATCCCCGGCGCGTGCCTTCATTGTCTGGACAGGCGGGATCGCCTAAGCCCGGCCGGTCGCCCATCGTCCCTTTCCGTTCGAGCAAGCCTTCATGACATCGCGCCTCCTGATCGTCCTTGCCTGTGCCGGGGCTTTCCTCGCGCGGCCGGCACGGGCCGATCCGGCGCCCTTCGACCTCGTCGGGCCGGCATTGGACGTCACGGTGACGCGGGCGGGCACCACCCTGCCGATCGCGCAGGTGCCGCAGCTCGCGCCGGGCGACCGGGTCGTGGTCGCCTCCGAACTGCCCATGGACGAAACCGCGCATTATCTGCTGGTTGCCGCCTTTCTGCGCGATCCGACCAACCCGCCGTCCGATCGCTGGTTCGCGATGGCCGATCTTGCGCGGCACAACGGGCAACCGCCCGCGCCGCTCACCCTCACCGTGCCGGGCGATGCCCAGCATCTCGTGCTGTTTCTGGCGCCGCGCACCAAGGGCGATTTCCCGACGCTGCGCAAGGCGGTGGAAGCGCGGCCGGGTGCCTTTGTGCGCGCCGCGCAGGATCTGGAGCAGGCCTCGCTCGACCGGTTGCGCTACGATGCCTATCTTGCCGCGATCCGCAAGGCGGCCGAAGTTGCGCCCGAAAGCCTTGCGAAAGTGGCGCCGGTGGTTGCCGCCAGCCTCCACGTCAAGATCAATGCCGACTGCCTCCAGCGTGCGACGGAATTCCAGGCCAACTGCCTGCTCGATGCGAGGCAGGCGGTGGTTCTGGCGAACGGCGGCGGCTCCGCCAATGGTTCGCTGACCGGCGCCGCCGCCGATCTCGCGCTCAGCCTCAGCGCCACGCCGGCGGGCGGGCTCGGCTATTACAGCCCCTATATCAGCGCGATCCGGGAGATCATCGGCATCTTCGGCGCGATGCGCAGCGCCCGCTTCCAATATATCCCCGCGCTCGGCGTGCCCGACGGTGACAGCCTGAAGCTGGTGTTGAACACCCCGCCGTCCTTCGCCGATCCCAAATCGGTGATGATGGCGGTGCTGCCCGAAGTGAAGCCGGCCGCCGCACCCGGGATGCGCCTGCTGGCCGGCGGGGATGCGGCCTGCCTCGGCCTGCCCTCGGTGCTGCCGCTGGCGGTCGATCCGATGGTCTATGCGACCGGCTATGCGCGCGACCTGACGCTGGAGGTGGCGTTGCCCGCGGGCGGCACGCTGGCGCTGCCGCTGGTCGCCGATCCGGCGCGCGGTGGCCTGGTGCCGGGCGTTCCCGACAAGCTGCCCGCCGGGGTTGCGGGACCGCTTGCCGCGCGCATCACCGGGCATTGGGGGTTCGATCCGCTCGCTGGCCCCGAGGTCGCGATCGACACCGCGGGCGCGTGGCTCTGGCACGCCAGGCCAGGGGACAAGGATGCCGAGCCGATCGTGCTCACCGGAAGTCCGGCGGCCTGCATCAGCGGTGTGTCGCGGATAGCGCCGCCCAACCCGCCCCAGCCCGTCGTCTGGCAGGCGACCGGCCCCGAGACGATCACCGTGACGCTGGAACCCGCCGGCAAGCGGCCCGAGCCCGAGACGATCGCCATCGCCGGACCGCCCGGGACCGCGCCGCGCGCGCTGGTTCTGTCCCCGCCCGCCCGGCCGCTGCCGCCCGCCGCGACGATCATCGCTCATGACGAGCGCGCAGCCGCCGACGACCGGCGATGGGTGCCGATCCTCCTCGACAACGCCGGCGAGATCCCCGCGGACGATATCCTGAGCTTCACCATCAAGACCGCCGACGGGCTGCGCTTCACCGGCAATGAAACCGTCGAGGTCGGGACCGCGGGCGACGAACCGGTCGCCCGGCTGACGCTTTCCAGCGGGCTGACACTGGTCGATCCGCAGGTCCTGGTCGCGACGCTGCTGCCCGCGCAAGCGCTGGGTGCTTCGGCCTTCGGGCCGCTGCGCGCGCGGCTGGTGCTGAACGGCGAGGCGGGCGACTGGATCAGCCTCGGCACGCTGGTGCGCCTGCCGCGGATTTCGGCGATCACCTGCCCCGCCGCGCGCAAGGCCGCCTGCACGCTGCGGGGCGAGCGGCTCTATCTGCTGGCCTCGGTGGCCGCGAACCGGAATTTTGACGGCGCCGCCGATGTGCCCGAGGGCTTTCCGGGCTTTACCCTCGGCATTCCCCATCCCGACGAGGACGGCATGCTGTTCGTGCGCCTGCACGATGCCCCTGAACTGGTGAACCGGATCGACGCCGCCGGCGCGCGGGGGTCGGCGACGCGGACGTCCTCGCCCCCCGGCCCACGCGACGAAGGCCGGCGCGGTTGACCGGCGCAAGCACCGGCACGCCGCGCCCGGCCGGGCGGGCTGCGGCTTTCGTTCGGTTGGCGCCCGACCTATAGGCGAGTGATGGCCAGCCTGCGCCTCTCGACGATCCACATCGCGCTGCGCGCCCGGCGCTGGCTGCGCGGGCAGGAAGCCGCGCTGATCCCGATCGCCGCGCTCGCCGGGGCGATGGCAGGGCTGATGACGCGGACCATGGGCCTTGTCGCGCATGCCATGCAGCACCTCTTGTTCGGGGTGGGTGGAAACCGGCTGTCCGCGCTCGCCGCGATCAGCCATCCGGCAAAACTGCTCGCGCTGCCGCTCGGCGGGCTGGTGCTGATGCTCGCCAACCGCTTTATCCGCCTCGGGCGGGTACCGATCGACGTGGTCGAGGCGAACGCGCTCCATGGCGGGCGGCTGCCGATCCCCGATACGCTGGTGGTCTGCGCGCAGACGCTGATCTCGAACGGCTTCGGCGCCTCGGTGGGGCTGGAGGCGGCCTACACCCAGGCCGGCGGCGGCATCGCGAGCTGGCTGGGACGGCGGCTGGGGTTGCGGCGCGAGGACCTGCGCACGCTGGTCGGCGCGGGCGCGGGCGCGGCGATCGGCTCGGCCTTCGGGGCGCCGCTCTCGGGGGCGTTCTACGGCTTCGAGATCGTGATCGGCGCCTATACGCCGGCGGCGATGGCGCCGGTCGCGGCGGCGGCGCTGGCGGCGCGGCTGGTGGTGCGGGTGTCGGGCGGCGACAGCTATCTCGTCTCGCCGGGTGCAGGCGCAGCGATCACCGCGCTCGATTACGGCAAATTCGCCGCGCTCGGGCTGCTGGCCGGGATCGTCGGGGTGGCGATCATGCGCCTCCAGACGATCGTCGAGCGCGCCATCCCCCGCATCGTCGCGGCCCGCTGGCGGCCGGTGCTGGGCGGGGTTCTGCTGATGCCGATCGCCTGGATCACCCCGCAGGCGCTGTCCTCGGGGCATGGCGCGCTGCGGCTCGACCTCATCCTCCAGCCGGCGATGGAGGTGCTGGCGGTGGTCTTCGCGCTGAAGGTGATCGCCTCGGTGATCTCGCTGAGCTTCGGATTTCGCGGCGGGCTGTTCTTCGCCTCGCTGTTCCTCGGTTCGCTGCTCGGGCCGCTGGCCGCGCAGGCGGTCGACTGGGCGGCGGGCTGGCAGGTGGTCGATCCGCATATCGCCGCGCTGGTCGGGATGGCGGCGCTGGCGGTGACGATCGTCGGCGGGCCGATGTGCCTGTCGCTGCTGGTGCTTGAGACGACGCATGATTTCGCGCTGACCGGGGTGGTCATCACCGCCGCGCTGACCGCGACCGCCTATGCCCGCACGCGCTTTGGCTATTCCTTCTCGACATGGCGGCTTCACCTGCGCGGCACCGGTATCCGCAGCGCGCGCGACCAGGGCTGGCTGCGCGAGTTGACCGCACGGCGGATGATGGACCGCGCGCCGGTGGTGGTCGATGCCGGCCTGTCGATCGGCGGGTTGCGCGAGGCGGTGCCGCTGGGCGCCACCGGCCGCGTGCTGCTCGCCGGGGACGGCGCCTATCGCGGCATGGTGATCACCACCGAGGCCTATGATCCCGGGCTCGACCTTGCCGCCCCGGCGCTGTCGATCGCGCATATGGCGCATACCGCGGTGGCGCCGACCGCGAGCCTGCCCGAAATTCTCGATCGTTTCGAGGATTCGCAGCTCGACGAACTCGCCGTGGTCGATGAACACGGCGGCATATTGGGGACGCTGACCGAGAAATATGTGCGCCGCCGCCATGCCGAGGAAATGGAGAAGCAGCAGGCGCATCTGTTCGGGGAGGGATGATGGACGATTTCGTCGCGCGCGACCTCATGCCGCGCATCGGCAGCGCGATTGCCATCGGCCGCGCCGCGCTGCTCGGCGGCACCCACGCGCCAGCGCTGCGCGCGCTGCTCATCGCGCGCGGAGTGCTGGTGATCCGCGATTGCCCGCTCGACGAGGCGGAGCAGCACCGGATCACCGCGAGCTTCGGCGCGGTCCGCGAGGGGCTGCAACAGGTCACCATCGATCCCGAGGTCAGCGCCGAATATGCGGCCTATTTCGCCAATACGCTGTTCTGGCACATGGACGGCTACCACGACCAGACCGTGCCCTGCTTCGGCGGCTCGTTCCGGCCGGTGCGCCTTGCGCCCAGGGGCGGCGAGACCGAGTTTCTCAACACCTATGCCGCCTATGCGGCGCTCGGCGCGGACGACCGGGCGCTGGTCGACGGGCTCTATGTCTTCCATTCGGCGCTGACTTCGGGGCTGGCCGGCGATCCGCAGGCAAGCGACGCACAGATCGCCGCCTGGCGCCGCCGCCCGCCCGCCCGCCAGCCGCTGGTCTGGCAGCACGCCGACGGGCGCAAGTCGCTGATGCTGGGGGTCGCGGTGTCGCATGTCGAAGGGCTGCACCCCGCCGACAGCTATGACCTGCTGGCGCGGTTGCGCGCGCATCTCAACCGCGACGAGTTCATCTATCGCCACCGATGGCGGATGGACGATCTGGTCATCTGGAACAACACCGGCACGATGCACCGCGCGCGGCCCTTCGATCCCGGCTGCGGGCGCCTGCTCCACCGCTTCACGCTCGAAGGCACAGAAGCGATCCGCGCGCCCGCCGGCTAACGCATCGCGCCAAAATGTAGAAAAACTATGTAATAACAGATATATGGATCGAGGTTGGCGATTTTTTGCAATCCCGCATTTTGTTCTGATGCGGCTTACCCCGCCTGCTCGCGCGCCACTTCGCGCCAGCCGATGTCGCGCCGGCAGAAGCCGTCGGCAAAGCCGATCCGGTCCACCCCGGCATAGGCGCGCGCCTGCGCTTCGGCGACGCTCGCCCCGCGCGCGGTGACATTGAGCACCCGTCCCCCCGCAGCGACCAGCCGGCCATCGGCCGCGCGCGCGGTCCCCGCCTGGAAGACCCTGGCCCCCGTCGCCTCGGCCGCTTCGATCCCAGTGATTGGCCCGCCGGTTTCCGGCGTTCCCGGATAGCCCTTCGCGGCGATCACCACGGTCAGCGCGCTTGCGGGCGCGAAGCGCGCCGGCTCGATCGTGCCGAGGCGGTTTTCGGCGCAGGCGAGCAGCACCTCGCCAAGGTCGCTTTCGAGTCGCATCATCAGCACCTGGCATTCGGGATCGCCGAAACGCGCGTTGTATTCGATGAGGCTCGGACCCGATCGGGTCAGCATCAGCCCGGCATAGAGCACGCCCGAATAGGGGGTGCCGGCATCGGCCATCGCCCGCACGGTCGGGGCGATGATGCGCCGGATCGCCTCGGCTTCGAGCGTGCCGGTCAGCACCGGGGCGGGGCTGTAGGCGCCCATGCCGCCGGTGTTGGGGCCAGCGTCGCCCTCGCCGACGCGCTTGTGGTCCTGTGCGCTGCCGAAAGGCAGGATGGTTGCGCCGTCGGTGAGGCAGAACAGGCTCGCCTCCTCGCCTTCGAGGAATTCCTCGATCACCGCTTCGGCATCGCCGAATTGCCCGGCGAAGAGCGCCGCCAGCGCGTCCTCGGCCTCCTCGCGGCTGTGGGCGATGGTCACGCCCTTGCCCGCGGCAAGGCCATCGGCCTTGACCACCACCGGCAGGGTGAAGAAGTCGAGCGCGGCGCGCGCCTCGGCCAGCGAGCCGGCGCGGCGGTAGGCGGCGGTCGGGATGCCGGCGCGCGCGCACAGGTCCTTGGTGAAGCCCTTGCTGCCTTCGAGCTGCGCGGCCGCGGCGCCGGGGCCGAACACCGCGATGCCGGCGCCGCGCAGGCTGTCGGCAAGCCCGTCGACCAGCGGCGCCTCGGGCCCGATGACGACGAGGCCGATGCGCTGCTCCTCGCACAGCCGCAGCACCGCACCATGATCGCGCGCATCGAGCGCGACCAGCCGTGCATGCCCGGCGATTCCCGGATTGCCGGGCGCGGCGAACAAAATCCCGCCGCCTTCGAGCAGCGAGGATTGCGCCAGCTTCCACGCCAGCGCATGTTCGCGACCGCCGCTTCCCAGCAACAGGATGTTCATAGCGCCGTGGCCTCACATTTCGACGAAGATGCCGATCCGGCCGGGCTGGTAGCGAAGCTGATGCCGGGCGACAACGCCGCGCCGCTCACCATTACCGAGATTTCGCAAAGGCTGAAGCGCGTGGTCGAGGACCGCTTCGGCCTGGTGCGCGTGCGCGGCGAGCTGTCGGGGGTGAAGCGCGCCGCCTCGGGGCACCTCTACCTGTGCCTCAAGGACGAAGGCGCGCGGCTCGACGGCGTCATGTGGAAGGGCCAGGTCGGCCGGCTCTCGTTCCGCCCCGAGGACGGCATCGAGGTGATCGCCAGCGGCAAGCTGACCACCTATCCCGGTCGCTCGAACTACCAGATCGTCATCGAGCGCATGGAGATAGCCGGCGAGGGCGCGCTGCTCGCGCTGCTCGCGAAATTGCGCGAGCGGCTGGCCTCGGAAGGGCTGTTCGATGCGGCAAGGAAGCGGCCGCTGCCGTTCCTGCCGCGCGTCATCGGCGTCGTCACCTCGCCCACCGGCGCGGTGATCCGCGACATCCTCCACCGCCTTTCGGATCGCTTCCCCAGCCATGTCGTGGTCTGGCCGGTCGCGGTGCAGGGGCAGGGCGCCGCCGCCGGGATCGCCGCCGCCATCACGGGCTTCTCGGCGCTGGTGCCCGGCGGCGCGGTGCCCCGGCCCGATCTCGTGATCGTCGCGCGCGGCGGCGGCTCGATCGAGGATCTGTGGAGCTTCAACGAGGAAGCGGTGGTGCGCGCGATCGCCGCCAGCACCATCCCGGTCATCAGCGCGGTCGGCCACGAGACCGATACCACGCTCGCCGACTTCGCCGCCGATCGCCGCGCGCCGACGCCCACCGCCGCCGCCGAAATGGCGGTGCCGGTGCGCGCCGAACTGCTCGCGCAGCTTGCCGAACTCGGCTTGAGGAAGCGCCGCGCGGTGCTACGCCCGCTCGAACTGGGGCGCGAGCGGCTCGAAGCGCGCGCGCGGCGCCTGCCCCGGCCCGAGGCGCTGCTCGCCGCGCC
>JAGWPW010000033.1 GCA_028870315.1 Sphingomonadales bacterium
CCCCGATGTCACGCTCGATCTCCATGGCGCCTCGCTCGCCGGCGCCCATGCACGGCTCGAACACGGGCTTGCCGAGGCCGAGGCGCGCGGCGCGCGGCTGGTGCTGCTTGTCACCGGGCGCGCGCGCGGCCCCGTCGATCCCGCCGATCGCGCGCAGCGCCGCGGGGCGATCCGCGCGCATCTGCTCGACTGGCTGGAGCAGGGCAGCCATGGCGGCCGGATCGCGGCGATCCGGCCCGCGCATCGGCGCCACGGCGGCGCGGGCGCGGTCTATGTCGTGCTGCGAAGGCACAGCTAGAACGTCTTGACTTGCCGCGATTGTCGGCAATTGTCCGGATCGGGCAAGCGGCGCTCGCCGGCGAAACGCTAGGGTGCGCCGATCGCGCCGGAAAGCCGGGCGCGCGGCGGGAGAGGCGGCCATGGATGCAGATGCGGATGATCTTCGCGAAACCATCGACCGGATGCGGATCAGGCAGTGCCTCGAACGCCTCGCACGCGGTGAGGACCGGCGCGACGCGGATTTGATCTCGGCCAGCTATTGGCCCGATTCGATCACCGATTATGGGGTCTTCAAGGGTGATTTTGCCGCCTATCTCGCCTGGGTCGTGCCCGGTGCCGAGGCGATCACCAATACCCAGCATGTGCTGGGGCAGAGCTATATCGACTGTCAGGGCGAAAGCGCGCGCGTCGAGACCCAGGTGATCTCCTATCACCGCGTCGACATGGGCGGCGCGCAGTCCACTGGCGAAAGCGACACCTGCATCGGTGGCCGCTATCTCGACAGGCTCGAACGGCGGGGCGGCGAATGGCGCATCGCCAGCCGGACGATGCTCTACGACTGGTATCAGGACTGGGGGCCGGCGATCGACTGGTCACGCGGGGTCATGGGGTTGCCGTTCAGCGAGGAATGGTTTTCGGGCCGTGCGCGGGGCGATTACAGCGAGCGGTTCTTCAAGGGCGAGGGCTGAGATGGGCGCGCTTTCGGGCAAGGTCGCGCTGGTGACCGGCGCCAGCCGCGGCATCGGCCGCGGCATCGCGCTGGTCCTCGCCGAACAGGGCGCGGCGGTCTATGTCACCGGCCGCACCGTCACCGAGGGGGACTATTACCTGCCCGGCACGGTCGGCGCGACCGCGGCCGAATGCGACGCGCGCGGCAAGGCGAGCGGCGGGCGCGGGATCGCGGTGCCCTGCGATCATGGCGACGATGCCCAGGTCGAAGCGCTGTTCGCGCGGATCGAGCGCGACAGCGGCAAGCTCGACATCCTCGTCAACAACGCCTTCCTGCTGTCCGACGATCTGCTGGAGCCCGGCGGTTTCTGGGAAAAGCCGCTGTCGAACCTTGAGATGTGGGACGTGGGCGTGCGATCCAACTATGTCGCGGCCTGGCATGCGGCGCGGATGATGGTGCCCCGGAAAAGCGGGCTCATCATCGCGATCTCGGGCTTTGCCGCGGTGACCTATACCTATGGTGTGGTTTTCGGCACCTCGAAATCGGCGGTCGATCGCATGGCCCGCGACATGGCGATCGAGCTTGAACCGCATCGCGTCGCCTCGCTGACGCTGTGGCAGGGGCTGACGCTGACCGAGAAGGCACAATATAACCTGAAGGCGATGGGCGAGCGGATGACCAGTTCGATCACCAGCATGACCGGCAGCAGCGTCGAGCATCCCGGGCGGGTGGTGGCCGCGCTCGCCGCCGACCCGGAGGTGATGAAGCGCTCGGGCGGGGAGTTCATCACCACCGAACTGGCGATGGAATACGGCATCGCCGATGTCGATGGCAGCGTCATTCCCTCGGCCCGCGCGAGCCGGGGCTCGCCGATCTGGAAGCCGGTTTCGGAGGTCGATTATCGTGGCAAATGATACGAGCGCGCGGCTGGCGCGGCTGATCGACGAGGCCGATATTCGCGACTGCCTCGCGCGCTTCAGTCGGGGCATGGACCGTTTCGACCGAGAACTTTACCGTTCGGCCTTCCATGAGGATGCGCAAATGGCGGCCGGCCCGTTCGTCGGCCGCGCCTGGGATTGCTACGAATGGGCGATGCCGATGCACGAGGCGGGGCAGGAGCTTACCCACCACGCGCTGCTCAACTGCACGATCGATATCCTTGGCGATACCGCGCATGGCGAGACCTATTACCTGTTCGTCGCGCGCAATCGCGATGGGTCGCTGATGCAGGCGGGCGGGCGCTATATCGACCGGCTCGAACGCCGCGACGGCGCATGGAAGATCGCGCTGCGCACCAATCTCATCGAATGGAGCTGCCTGCCGCCGGCGCTGCCGCTGCCTTTCGGCGATGTCCCCGATATCGCCGGCAACGGCGTTTCGGCGCGCGACCGCGGTGATCCCTCCTACCAGCGCCCGCTGGTCAACCGGCGCGCGGCCAGCCGGCCTTGACGGGGGGCGGGCGGATTTTGGGCGAAGCGCTTTGCGGCTGGTCGGCGTTCGGCGCTATTGTCGGCTCGCCCCCGGCACCCACAGCACATCGGCGGCGCCGCCCTCGTTCAGCGCGCGCGCCAGCACGAAGAGATAGTCCGACAGGCGGTTGACATAGGCGAGCGCCGCCGGATTGACCGGCGCGACCGCGACCATCGCCCGTTCGGCATGGCGCACCGCCGCGCGCGCGACATGCAGCCGGGCCGCCGCCTCGCTGCCGCCGGGGAGGATGAAGCTGGTCAGCGGCGCGAGCGAGGCGTTGACGGCATCGATCGCCTCCTCCAGCCAGGTGACCTGCGCCGGGACCACGCGCAGCACCATGTCGGAAGGGGTGAAATCCTCGCCGGGGGTGGCAAGGTCGGCGCCGAGATCGAACAGATCGTTCTGGATGCGCGCGACCGCGCGCTGATGCCGGCCGTCGGCCAGCGCGACCGCGGCCACCCCCAGCGCGCAATTCGCCTCATCGACCGCGCCGATCGCCGCCATCCGCGAATCGCATTTGGCGACGCGCGAGCCATCGACGAGGCCGGTGGTGCCGTCATCGCCGGTGCGCGTGTAGATGCGGTTGAGCTTTACCATGCAGGAGCGCTCGCGCTCAGTGCCGGGTGAGCGCGGCGAGCAGTGTGATCGCGACGATCGCCGCCGCCTGGAACTTGATGCGCGCGAACATCATCCGGTTCTGTTTCAGTTGCATCGGCGTCGGGCCGCGGCTCGGGTCGCGCTCGATCTCCTCGCGCGTGCTGGCGAGAAAGGCGGCGATCCCGCGCACGAGGCTGACGACGACCATCACGATGAGAACGATGATGACGGGAACGAGGATATAGGCCATGCCGCCATTCTAGGCTGTGCCGCTGGAAATGCCAGCGGGGAAGCGGCCGGCGCGCAGATCGGCGGCGAGCGCCCTCCCGTCCACCCCGCAGCGGCGCAGATCGGCGAGCGCGGGCGAGCCGCGCCGCTTGGCAAGCTTGCGCCCGTCGGGCTCGACCAGCAGCCGATGATGGTGCCAGCGCGGCACTGGCAGGTCGAGCAGTGCCTGGAGCAGGCGATGGACATGGCTGGCTGCGAAAAGATCGGCGCCGCGCGTCACCAGCGTGATCGCCTGCGCCGCATCATCGACGGTGACGGCAAGATGGTAGCTCGCGGGCGCATCGCGGCGCAGCAGAACGACATCACCGAAGATTTCGGGGGTCGCCTGTTGCCGGCCGGCGATTGCATCGTCCCAGAACAGCGGGCCGGCGCGCGCGCGCGCGCCGGCCATGTCGAGCCGCCATGCGGCGCGCTCGGGGGGGATCGCGCGGTTACGGCAGGTCCCGGGATAGACCGGGCCGTCGGGGCCATGCGCCTTTGCGGCGGCGGCGACCTCGGCGCGCGAGCAGCGGCAGGGATAAAGCAGCCCCATCGCCTTCAGCGTCTCGGCTGCCGCGGCATAAAGATCGCACCTCTGCGACTGGCGCACCACCGCCCCGTCCCAGCCCAGCCCCAGCCAGCCGAGATCGTCGAGCATCGCCTCGGCCAGCCCCGCGCGGCTGCGGCCGGGGTCGATGTCCTCGATGCGCAGCAGGAATTCGCCTGAAGCCGCCCGCGCGAGGTCATGCGCGACGATTGCCGCATAGGCATGGCCAAGATGCAGTGCGCCATTGGGACTGGGGGCAAAGCGGGTGCGGATCACCCGTGCTCTGATAGGGCAGCGTGGCGACGCCGGCCAGCGATCGGCGCGCTTGTGGATTATGCGGGGGATATCTTGACGCGGTCGCATCGCCCATGCACTCCTTGCCTTGCTATGCGCTGTCGTGAAACCGTCACTTCGCCCTGCCACGAGGGGGCATGCTCAAGGCGGAGCTGATCGAGCGCGCGGCCCAAGCCCGCAGCGCTGGCCAGATGGTCCATTCCGTGGCCTCCACTCGCCATCTGGACAATTGCCCGGCGCTGGTGCTCAACGCCGATTATACCCCGCTCTCCTATTATCCGCTCAGCCTGTGGCCGTGGCAGACCGCGATCAAGGCGGTGTTTCTGGAGCGGGTCGATATTGTCGCCAGCTATGAGCGCGCGGTGCATTCACCCAACTGGCAGATGCAGCTGCCTTCGGTCATCGCGCTCAGGCAATTCGTCAAGCCGTCCGAATTTCCCGCCTTCACCCGCTTCAACCTGTTCCTGCGCGACCGGTTCTCCTGCCAATATTGCGGGAGCCCACAAAACCTGACCTTCGATCATGTGATCCCGCGGCGGCTCGGCGGACGGACAAGCTGGGAGAATGTCGCCACCGCCTGCGCGCCCTGCAACATGAAGAAGGGCGGACGCACCCCCAAACAGGCGAAGATGCCGCTGCTGGTCGAACCGATCCGCCCGACCAACTGGCAGTTGCAGGAACGCGGCCGTGGCTTTCCGCCCGGCCATCTCCACGAAAGCTGGCGCGACTGGTTGTATTGGGACGTCGAACTGGAGGCATAGCGGCGGTTGGGCAAGGCGCGAAAGCTCGCCGCGCCATCTCGACAGCGCCGCTTGCAACCGCGATGAAGCGCCATGCCGAGCGATTTCGACTGGCTGGAATTCGTCACCGCGGTGCTGGTGATGGAACTGACCCCCGGGCCGAACATGGCGTGGCTCGCCGGGCTTTCGCTTGCGAACGGCCGCCGCGCCGGGCTGATGGCGACGGCGGGAATCGCGCTCGGCCTGTCGGCCAACGCGCTGCTCGCGGCGGTCGGGCTGGCAACCCTGCTCGCCGCCGCGCCGCGCATGCAATCGGTGCTGCACTGGGTGGGCGTCGGGTTCATGGTGTGGCTGGCCTGGCGGACCTGGGTGGAAGGTGAGTCCGATACGCCGGCGGCGGTGCGCGCCGGGCGCGATTTCCTCGCCGGATTTCTGGTCAACCTGTTCAATCCCAAGGCGCTGATCTTCTATGTCGCGATCATTCCACCCTTTCTCCGCGGACGGCAGGCGCGGCTGGACGAGGCGTTGCGGCTTGCGGCGGTCAGCGTGACGATTGCCACCGCCGTCCATCTGGCGATCGTGCTTGGTGCGGGGCGCGCGCATGATCTGGCGTCGAACCCGGCCCGTTCGCGGATCACGCGCCGGGCGATCGCGCTGGTCATGCTCGCGATCGCCGGCTGGCTCGCCTTGGGCACGGGCTGAGGCCGGCGATCGCCCGCCACTGCTTGCGAATCCATCGGGCATGGGCAAGGATTGCGTGATGGTCGCACTTCCTTCGCCGCCGGTGCTCGCGCTGCTTGCCGGGCGGGTTCGGGCTTTTCCCCGCCCCGCCGCCGAGCCGAGCGCGATCGCCAAGGTCCCGCTGTCGGGCCGCGTCGCGATCACCAGGCTGGGGCTTGCCGGCGACGAGCAGGCCGATTCGCTCCATCATGGCGGCGTGGACAAGGCGATCCACCATTATCCCTTCGACCATTACCCGCTCTGGCGCGAGGAGATCGGCGCGCATCCGCTGCTCGCCGCGCCCGGCGGCTTCGGTGAGAATGTCTCGACGCTGGGGATGACCGAGGAGACGGTCCGGCTCGGTGACCGCTATCGGCTCGGCAGCGCGCTCATCGAGGTCAGCCACGGCCGCCAGCCGTGCTGGAAGATCGCGCATCATTTCGACCGCGCCGATCTGACGAAGCGGGTCGTCGCCACCGGCCGCGCCGGCTGGTATTACCGGGTGATCGAGGAAGGCGCGGCCGAGGCGGGCGATACGCTGGTGCTGGTCGAGCAAGGGCTTGGCGCATGGCCGCTCGCCCGGCTGTTCGATGTGCTGGTTTCGGGCAAGGACGCCGTCGCCGCCGCCGATCTGCGCGCGCTTGCCGCAAACCCGGTGCTCGCCGAGGCATGGCGTATGCGGGCGCGCCAGATGCTCGGCTAAAGCATCGCGCAAATAGCGGGTGCCGGCGTTCGGCAAAGGCGATGCGACAACAAGGACGCGGAGCAAGGTTCGTGATTTTTCCGAAATCGCGCATCCTGCTCGAAGCGGGTGCTGGAAAATAACCCGAAAGCGGGCGCTTTCCCGACCGGTATCGCACAACCCGCCGGCAAGACGCCTCGGGTGGCGATCAGAAGCCGGCGGCGGCGAGCAGTTCTTCGCTCACCCGCCACAGCGCGTCGGCGTCCTCGTCGCTTTGCGCCGCCGCGCTGGGCTCTTCCTCGGCCTTGTCGAACCAGTAGCGCCCGGTCGATCGTCCCGGCTCCTCGGCGCTTGCCAGCCAGGCGAGCGTTTCGGCGCTGCGCCCGGGCGGATCGAGCCGGGCCGCGGCCATGTAGCTTTGCATCGCCTCATCGCCATGGCTCGCGAAATTGCTGGCGACGATGCCGGGATGCATGGCATGCGCGATGATCCCCTGCGCCGCGCCGCGCCGCGCCAGCGCCCGCGCGAACAGGATGTTGTAGAGCTTGACACGGCAATAGGCGGGCGCCGACTGCCAGTTTCCAAGACTTTGCGGATCGGCCCAATCGCAGGGCGCGGCGACGCGATGTCCCGAAGATGAGGTCATGATGACCCGCGCATGGCCCGCCGCTGCAAGGTTCGGGGCAAGCCGCTTGACGAGCAGGAAATGGCCGAGGTGATTGCCCGAAAAGGTGGCCTCCAGTCCTTCTGTGGTGACGAGCTTTTCGGCCCGCACCCCGCCGGCGTTGCACAACAGGGCATCGATTCGCGGGGCGAGCGCGGCGATCTCGCCGGCCAGCCGGTCGGCCTGCGAAAGCAGCGCGAGATCACCCATCACCATGTCGAGCCGTGCGCCTGCGGGTGCCGACGCGCGCAGCGCCATGCCCGCGGCGCGGGTGCGTTCGGGGTCGCGGCCATGCGCGATGACGTGCCAGCCCTGCTGCAACAGCAGCGCGGCGGCGGCCTGGCCGATGCCTGAGCTGGCGCCGGTGACGACGACGGTCCTCGCGGCGGTGTGGGTCATCTGTCCTCTCCCCGGTTCCTGATATGCGCGATCGGATGTGCCGCCGACCGCGCGCGGGCTCAAGCGGCGATCGGTGCCGGGCATGCATTATCGCCTACGCGGACGTTTCATTACCCGGCTGTGCGGCGAACCACGGGATCATTCGGCGGATCGCGGTCTCAAGCGCCCGGGTCGAGACCGCGAAGCTGAAGCGCAGGAAGCGATGGCCGTCGATCGGATCGAAATCGGTCCCCGGCGCGGTCGCCACCCCGGTATCTTCGAGCAGTCGCAGGCAGAAGGCCATCGAATCATCCGTCAGATGGCCGATATCGGCCCAGAGGTAGAAGGCGCCGTCGGGCGGGGCGATCGCGCCAAGCCCCATCGCCGGCAGCGCCGCGAGCAACAGCGCGCGGTTGCGGCGATAGGTCGCGACATGGGCTTGCAACTCGTCATGGCAGTCGAAGGCGACGAGCGCGGCGCGCTGGGCAAGGACGGGCGGCGTCAAAAAGAGGTTGCCGATACGCGCAAGCGCCTGCGGCGCCAGCGCCTCGGGCACCACCAGCCAGCCGAGCCGCCAGCCGGCCATGCTGAAATATTTGGAGAAGCTGTTGATGACCAGCGCCTCGGGCGCATGCCGCAGCATGCTGTCGGTCCTGGGGCCATAGCTGAGGCCATGGTAGGTCTCGTCCGAGAGGATGCGGATGCCGCGCTGTCCGCACAGCCGGGCGATCGCGGCAAGCCCTTCGGGGGGAATGATCGTTCCCGTCGGATTGGCGGGGCTGGCGATGATGACCCCGTCGGGCGGCGGATCGAGCGCGGCGAGCGCCGCCGCCGAAAGCTGGTAGCCTGCGGCCGGGCCGCAGCCGATTTCGACCGCTTCGAGATGGAGCGCGCGCAGCGCCCCGCGATAGGCGACATAGCCCGGCCGGGCGAGCGCGATGCGCGCGCCGGGCACGAACAGCGAGTTGAGCGCGAGCACCAGCGCCGGCGAGGCGCCGCAGGTCAGAAGGATCCGCTCGGGCGCGACCGTCACCTGCTGCGTCTCGGCATAATGCCGGGCGATCCGTGCCTTGAGCGCCGGGCTTTCCCAATAGCCCATCGCCTCCGCATCGAGTACGCGGTGCGCCTCGGCGATCGCTGCCGCCGGCGCGCCGGTGGACGGCTGGCCGAATTCCATGTGAATGACCTCGCGCCCGCAAGCGGCAAGCGCATGCGCGCGGCGGCTGAGGGCGATCGCGCGGAACGGGGCAACGGCAGGGGGCTGGGCCATGCCTTTGCTCTAGTTCGCAGCCGCGCTTCCGGCAATCGCTGCGCCGGCTTGCCCGGAAAGCCGGTTTTCTTGGGCGCGCAAACTTGTCATCAGGGACGCAAGCGGGAGAGCAGCGAATGGATTTCACGGGCCAGCATGTCGTCATCACCGGCGCGTCGAGCGGGATCGGGCGTGCGACCGCCGAACGCATCGCCGCTGCCGGCGGCCGGGTCAGCCTGATCGCGCGGCGCGGCGCGGTGCTGGCGGACGTGGTCCGCGCGATCGGCGCAAGTGCCGACGGCATTGTTGCCGATGTCGGCTGCAAGGAGGAACTGAACGCCGCGCTCGATGCCGCGCTCGCCCGGCATGGCGCGATCGATGGCCTGTTCCTCAACGCGGCCGCGGGCGGCCAGTTCGGCCCTGCCGTCAGCTATGACGAGGCCGAGTTCGAAGCGGTGATGCGGGTCAACGTCGTCTCGCCGTTCTGGGCGATCCGGCATGTGCTGCCGGCGATGGTCGCGCGCGGCCGGGGCGCGATCCTCCTGACCGGCAGCCTTGCCTCCGAGCGCGGGATGGCGGGCAATATCGGCTATCTGGCAAGCAAGCACGGCACGCTCGGCCTCGCGCGGGGGATCGCCATGGAGGTGGCGGCGGCGGGGGTGCGCTGCAATTGCCTCAACCCCGGCTTCATCGACACGCAGATGCTCGCGGCGGTGCCCGGGCACCAGCGCGCCAACATGGCGATGCGCACCCCGCAGGCCCGGATCGGACGGCCCGAGGAAGCCGCCGCGGTTGCCGCCTTCCTGCTCTCCGACGAGGCGAGCCATGTCACCGCCCAGAGCTGGGCGGTCGATGGCGGACTGCTGGGCACGCTGGCGCTGTAGCCGCGCACGGACCGGTCAGAGCATCGCGCCGAAAAGTGGGCACCGGTTTTCGGCAAAATGCGATGCGACAACAATAGCCTGGAATAAAATCCGTGATTTTTCGAAATCACGCATTTTGCTCCAGAGCATCGCGCCGAAAAGCGGGCGCCGGTTTTCGGGAAAATGCGATGCGAGGAGCTTCAATCGGGCGCCTCGTCGTTGAGCCTCAGCACCTCGCCCGCGAGATAAAGCGAGCCGGCGATCAGCACCGGCGCCGTGCCCGCGCCGAGCCGGGCGAGCGCCGCGCGCAGATCGGCGGCCGGGTGGCACGGGGCGATCATCCGCGTGGCGCAGACCGCCTGCGGATCGTGGTGCGCGTGGCCGGGAATGGGGACGATCAGCGCCGCGCTCGCCAGCGGCGCGAGCGGCGCGAGCACATCCTCCAGCCGCCGGTTGGCGAGCAGCGCGAAGACCAGCGCGAAAGGCGCGCGCGCGCGCATCGCCTCGGCCAGCACCGCCGCCGACTGGGCATTATGCGCGCCATCGAGCCAGACCTCGCGGCCCGGCACCAGCGACGTCAGCGGGCCGGGCGCCAGCCGTTGCAACCGCGCCGGCCAGCGGGCAGCGCCGATCCCCGCGGCGATCGCCGCCGGCCCCGCCGCGAGCTTGCGCTGGTGGCGCAGCAGCGCCACCGCCAGCGCGGCATTGTCGGCCTGGTGCGCACCGGCGAGCGCGGGCAGCGGCAGGTCGAGCGCGCCGTGCCCGTCGCGATAATGCAACCGTGAGCCGCGAACCTTGGCGTCCCATTCCTCGCCCAGCCGCGCGAGCGGTGCGCCCAGCATATCCGCAAGCCGCGCGACCTCTGCCGCCGCCGGGGCCGGATAGCGAAGCGTGACCAGCGGCACCCCGGCGCGCGCGATGCTTGCCTTCTCGAAGGCGATGCGGGCGAGCGGCTCGGTGGGTGTTCCCGCCTCGGGGCGCAGCAGGAAGCCCTCGTGATCGATGCCCAGCGCGGCGATGCCGCAGGCGGCGGGGGCGGGGACGACATTGGTCGCATCGAGCCGGCCGCCGAGTCCGACCTCGATCACGCAGGCATCGGCGGGAATTCGCGCGAAGGCGAGGAAGCTGGCAGCAGCGGTGACCTCGAAGAAGCTCGGCTCGAGATCGCCGCTGATGTCGAGAACCTCCTTGAGCAGCGCCGCGAGCAGTTCATCGTCGATCAGCCGGCCGGCAATGCGGATGCGCTCGTTATAGCGGACGAGATGCGGGCTGGTCGCGGCATGGACGCGGTGCCCGGCCGCTTCCAGCATCGCGATGAGGAAGGCGCAGGTCGAGCCCTTGCCGTTGGTTCCGGCGATATGGAACACCGGCGGCAGCGCGCGCTGCGGATCGCCGAGCCGGGAAAGCAGCGCCGAGATCGTCTCCAGCCCGAAACGGCCCTGCGGCAGGCTGAGCGCGCCCAGCCGGTCGAGCTGCGCCTGCACCGCCGGATCTTCGGACCGGGCGAAGTCGCGCAAGGTCAGGCGGCTTCGGCCGGCGCCAGATAGTCGAGCAGCCCGGCCAGCGTCGCGCGCAATTCGCTGCGCGGCACCACCATGTCGATCATGCCATGCGCATGAAGATATTCGGCGCGCTGGAAGCCTTCGGGCAGCTTTTCGCGGATCGTGCTCTCGATCACCCGTTGTCCGGCAAAGCCGATCAGCGCACCCGGTTCGGCGATCTGGACATCGCCGAGCATCGCATAGCTCGCGGTGACGCCGCCGGTGGTGGGATCGGTCAGGACAACGATGTAGGGCAGCCCCGCGGCATGGAGCCGGCGCACCGCGACCGTGGTCCTTGGCATCTGCATCAGGCTGAGAATGCCTTCCTGCATCCGCGCGCCCCCCGCCGCGGTGACGATGACATAGCCGCAGCGTTCGGCAAGCGCGCGGCTGGCCCCGGCGACGAAAGCGGCGCCGACGGCCATGCCCATCGAGCCGCCCATGAAGCCGAAATCCTGGACGCCGAGCACCAGCCGGCGGCGCTCGATCGTGCCTGTCGCATGGGTCAGCGCATCGGCCTGCGGATTGCGCCCGGCGCGGGCCGCCTTCAGCCGGTCGGTGTAGCGCTTGCTGTCACGGAACTTCAGCGGATCGGCGCGGACCTGCGGGGGCGGCAGCAGCGTATAGCCGGGATCGAGCAACTGCGCCAGCCGTGCCTCGGCGGAGATCCGGCCGTGGTGCTGGCAGCGCGGACAGACCGAGAGATTGGCCGCGTAATCGCTGGTGAACAGCATCTCGCCGCAATTCGGGCATTTGATCCAGAGATTGTCTGGCGTCTCGCGCTTGCCGAGCGCGGAGAGCGACGCGCGCACGCGGGTCAGCCAGCTCATGCGTGCGCCCTTGCGCGATGCACCGCCTGGGCGAGCGCGGCGGTCAGCGCACGCACCGGCCCGGCGGCTTCGGCCCCGTGCTGCGCGACGAGTTCGACCAGCGCCGAGCCGACGACGACGCCATCGGCGACGCGCGCGATCGCGGCGGCCTGTTCGGGGTGGCGCACGCCGAAGCCGACCGCGACCGGAAGAGCGGTTGCCGCCTTGAGCCGCGCCACCGCCTCCTCGATCGAGGCTTGCACCGCCTGCTGCTTGCCGGTGATGCCCGCGACCGAGACGTAATAGAGAAAGCCCGAAGAGCCTTCGAGGATCGCCGGCAGCCGCGCGGCATCGCTCGTCGGCGTGGCGAGGCGGATGAGGGCGATGCCCCTTGCCCGCAGCGCCGGGCCAAGGTCGCCATCCTCCTCGGGCGGGATATCGACGCAGATCACACCATCGACGCCGGCTTTCGCGCATTGCTGCGCGAACCAGTCGGAACCGCGCGCCAGCATCGGATTGGCATAGCCCATCAGCACCAGCGGGGTTGCGTGCCGCGCGCGGAAGCCGGCGGCGATGCGGAAGATATCGGCGGTGGTGGTGCCGGCGCCAAGCGCGCGCAGATTGGCCGCCTGGATCGCCGGGCCGTCGGCCATCGGATCGGTGAAGGGCATGCCGAGCTCGATGACATCGGCCCCGCCCGCGACCAGCGCGTCGAGGATCGCCGCGGTATCGCCATCGCCCGCGGTGACGAAGGTGACGAGCGCGGGGTGGGGTTTGGCGAAGGCGGAGGCGAGCCGGCTCACAGTTCCGCTCCCAGCGCCTTGGCCACGGTGAAGATATCCTTGTCGCCGCGTCCGCACAGATTGGCGAGGATGATCTGGTCCTTGCCCATGGTCGGGGCGATGCGGCGGACCGCGGCGATGGCGTGGCTCGGTTCGAGCGCGGGGATGATGCCCTCGGTGCGGCACAGAAGCTGGAATGCAGCCAGCGCCTCTGTGTCGGTGGCACTGGTATATTCGACGCGGCCGATCTCCTTCAGCCAGGCGTGCTCGGGGCCGATGCCGGGGTAATCGAGCCCGGCGCTGATCGAATGCGCCTCGGTGATCTGGCCATCCTCGTCCTGGAGCAGATAGGTCTTGTTGCCATGAAGGATGCCGGGGCGCCCGCCGGCGAGGCTTGCGGCGTGCTGCTTGTCAAGCCCGTGCCCCGCCGCCTCGACGCCGAGCATCCTTACCGGATCGTCGAGGAACGGATGGAACAGGCCGATGGCATTGCTGCCGCCGCCGATCGCCGCGACGAGAAGGTCGGGCAGGCGGCCGGTGCGGGCGAGCATCTGCGCGCGCGCCTCCTTGCCGATGACGCTCTGAAAGTCGCGCACCAGCTCGGGATAGGGGTGCGGGCCGGCGGCGGTGCCGATGATGTAGAAGGTGTCGTGGACATGGGCGACCCAGTCGCGCAGCGCCTCGTTCATCGCGTCCTTGAGCGTCGCGGCGCCGCTGGTCACCGGGACGACCTCGGCGCCGAGCAGCTTCATGCGGAAGACATTGGGCTGCTGGCGCTCGACATCGGTCGCGCCCATATAGACCACGCAGGGCAGGCCGAAGCGCGCGCAGACCGTGGCGGTGGCAACCCCGTGCTGGCCCGCGCCGGTCTCGGCGATGATCCGCGTCTTGCCCATGCGCATCGCCAGCAGGATCTGCCCGACGCAATTGTTGATCTTGTGCGCGCCGGTGTGATTGAGCTCATCGCGCTTGAACCACACCTGCGCCCCGCCAAGCTCCCCGGTGAGGCGCGGCGCGAAATAGAGCGGGCTGGGGCGGCCGACGTAATGTTCGAGCAGATCGTCGAACTGCGCGGCGAAGGCCGGATCGGCCTTGGCGCGGGCATATTCGCGCTCCAGCTCAAGGATCAGCGGCATCAGCGTTTCGGCGACATAGCGGCCACCGAAAGCGCCGAAATGGCCGCGCTCATCGGGCTGGTTGCGCAGCGAATTGGTGCCGGCGGCAGGAGCGTTCATAAAAAGCGCGCATGACAGCCCGGCCCGGCAAAGTCCAGCTTTGCCCTTCGCGCCGCGCCCCCCGCGTCCACAGGCAGCGGCGCGAAAGCGGCGACAATGCGGCAGACCGGTTGCCAACCACGACAAACCGGACGCTCCTGTCATAATATTTATAAATCAGTGTGTTGTGTGGATTTTTCGACGAACCTTGCGAAAGCCTGTCACCGGTGTTCATCGCGCTGACAGCTTCTTGCGACCAGTTCCACAACCGGTCTCGTAACCCATTTGAATAAAAGCAGGAGTTGTATCATGCGAACAATTTTCGCCGCACTGTGCTGCGCATTGGTAACCGCGTCCCCGGCGCTGGCCGGCGAGGCGCGGGTCGAGTTGCAGACCGGCGCGGGATGGTACGATGGCGATGCCGCGAAAGGGCTGATCGGCGCGGCCGGCGGCTATGACTGGAGCCTTCCGGGCGGCGCCTTCTTCGGGGTCGAGGAATCGGTCGATAAGGTGATGGCCACCGGCTATTATGTGCGCTGGGCAACCTCGGGGCGGATCGGCGCGCATATCACGCCGCAGGACAAGCTCTATGCCACCGCCGGCTACAATTACGGGACGGGTCCGCATGCCACCGACCTTGGCGGCGGCTGGGAGCATTCGCTGGGCGCGGCCTATACCAAGGTCGAATACCGGCGCTATTTCACCGAAAACGGCGGGCGCGACGGCAATGGTGCGCTGGTCGGCGTCGGCATCCACTTCTGAAGCCCGGCGGGTGAGGGGTAGCGGGCGATGCGCTGCCGCCCGTCAGCCTCGCGCAGCGGCGCAGAAACCGGCGATCAGCGCCGCATCCTTCACCCCCGGCGCGCTTTCCACTCCCGAGGAGCAATCGACGAGCGGTGCGCCGGTGAGGCGCAGCGCCTCGCCGACATTGGCGGGCGAAAGCCCCCCGGCAAGCCCCCAGGCGCGGCCCGTCCAGCCGGCGAGCAGCGACCAGTCGAAAGCCAGCCCCATGCCGCCGGGCAGTGCGCCGCCGGGGGTCTTGGCATCGAACAGAATGCGGGCCGCGGCGCCGGCATAGGCGTTGGCACGGGTGACGTCGTCGCGGCTGGCGACGGCAATCGCCTTCCAGACGGGCAGCCCGAAGCGCGCGGCGAGTTCGGCGGCGCGCGCCGGGGTTTCCTGCCCGTGCAACTGGAGAATATCGAGCTGCGCGGCGGTGACTGCCTCGGCGATCGCCGCATCCCCGGCATCGACGAACAGCCCGACGCGGGCGATGCGCTGCCCGGCGCGCGCGGCAAGCGCGGCGGCCGCGCCGGGCAACAGATGGCGCGGGCTTGCCGCATGGAAAACGAAGCCGACAAAATCGGCGCGCGCGCCGATCGCCGCCTCAAGCGCGGTTGCCTCGCAAATGCCGCAAATCTTGATTTCCGGGGATGGCACGCGCCGCGCCTAGCCGATGGCTTCGGGCCTGACTAGAGTATAGCGCCGAAAAGTGGGGACCGGTTTTCGGCAAGAAGCGATGCGACAACAAAGACCTGGAGTACAGTGCGTGATTCGGAAATCACCCACTGTCCTCTAGCGCGGCGCCAGCTCGAACTGCACGGCAAGGGTGATGGCGCTGGTGACGTCACCCGGCGCGATCGGGGTGGCCGGTGCCTGCCGGGTGGCCATCAGCATCATCGGCCGCACGGGCTGGTAACCACCGCTCTCGCTGATCGCGACGATGCGCGCGACCCTGAGCCCGGCGGCCCGCGCATAAAGCTCGGCGCGGGCGCGGGCGCTTGCCATCGCGGCGGCGCGCGCCTCGTCCATCGCCGCCTCGGGATGGTCGAGAGCGAAATCCGGCCCCGAAACCTCGTTGGCGCCGGCGCCGACCAGCGTGTCGATGATCCGTCCGGCAGCGGCGATGTCGCGCGTGCGCGCCATCACCATGTCGTTTGCCCGATAGCCGGTGATCCGCCGCGGCGCGGCATCGCCGGGGGTGGGGTTGTCGTAGATCGGGTTCAGCGAAAGCTCGGTGGTCTGGATGTCGCGATCGGCGATACCCGCCTGTTTGAGCGCCGCGATCACCCGCGTCATCGCCGCCGCATTTGCCGTCATCGTCGCGCTGGCGCTGGCGCCGATCGTGGTGATGCCCGCGGTGAAGCCGGCGATATCGGGCGCGCGCTCGGCCTTGCCCTCGGCATTGACGGTGAGCAGCGTATCGCCGGGCGCGAGCAGCGCCGGCCGGTCGGCAAAAGCGGGCGTCGCGATCAGCGCCAGCGTGGAAAGCGCGAAGAGTTTCATTGGCGGTGTTCCCCGTCCCGGAAAACCGAAGCCTGCCGCGGACCGGCTGACCGGCGCCTGAACCCCGGTCACGATTGCCGGGTCAGAGCGTCGCCTCGATCGCCCGCGCGGCGGCCACCGGATCTTCCGCGCGGCTGATCGGGCGGCCGATGACGAGCACGCTCGCGCCCGCATCGCGCGCCGCGCGCGGGGTGACGGTGCGCTTCTGGTCGCCGTGCGGCCGGCCGCTGCCGTTGAGTTCGGCGGGGCGCAGGCCGGGGACGACGAAGAAGCCGTCCTTCCATTGCCGCCGCACCGCGCCCACCTCATGGCCCGAGCAGACGATGCCGTCGAGCCCGGCGGCATGGGCCAGCTCGGCAAGCCGCAGCGCCTGGTCATGCGGGGTTCCACCGATGCCGGTGGCGGCAAGATCGCCTTCGTCGAGGCTGGTGAGCACGGTGACGGCGACCACCCGGCAATGCTCGCCCGCCGCGGCTTTCGCATCCTCCATCATCGCCCGCCCGCCAGCGGCATGGATGGTGACGATCGCCGGTTCGAGGACGTGGATCGCCTGCATCGCGGCGGCGACGGTGTTGGGAATGTCATGCAGCTTGAGGTCGAGGAACAGCGGCAGCCCGATCTTGGCGATCTCATGGACCCCGTGGTGGCCATGCGCGCAGAAGAATTCGAGACCGAGCTTCAGCCCGCCCAGATGCCCGCGCAGCTTGCGCGCCAGCGCCTCGGCGGCATCGAGCCGCGGCAGATCGAGCGCGAGGAAAATGGGATTGTGATGCATGTCAGCTTTCTGTCGAATCATCCGGCCCTGGCGAGTGCTGCGGTTCACCCGTCGCGTGGTGCAAGGTCTGCGAGGCGGCGCGCACCGAATTTTCGAGCGCGGCAAGCCGGCGGTTCATCCGCCAGCGTCCGGCGCGGGCCAGCAGCCACATCGGTACGGCGCCGAGGAAGAAGAAGAAAATCGCGATGAACCCCACCGGCCATTGCAGATGCAGATAGGCGCCATTGGCGAGCGGCCAGAAATTGACCGACGCCTGTTCCGAGTTCATCGCCACGAAGGCGACGAGCAACGCGGTGATCGCGATCCAGACGATCGTGCGGATGATCTGCATGCGCCGTCCCCCTTTGCCGAGGATTCCTAGGCGCGAATGCCGGCAAAGAAAAGCCGGCGGCGCGCCCTTGCGCGCCGCCGGCGCTATCTGGCTTGTCGCGCGGTCCCGGAACCGCGGCGCCAGCGCCTTGTTTCAGGCGGTCCGCTGCGTCCTGCCGCGCTGGCGCAGCGCGACGCCGGCAAGCCCGAACCCGGTCAGCATCAGCACCCAGCTCGCCGGTTCGGGAACCGCCGCGGTGCCCAGCGTGATGCCGGCGACGATGGCGCCGTCGCTGCCGTTCAACTGGTTGAAGCTGATCGATTGCAGCCCGAAATTGGCCGGCAGCGACCACGACGTAACCTGTAGCCACTGGCTGCTGCTGTTGGGATCAATGAACCAATAGGAGGCGTTGGGAGTGGAAAGGCAACCAGTGGTCCCGCAGTTGAGATTGTAGTCCTTGGTATTGTTGCCGCCGACGTAGTTGTCGGTGATCGAACCTCCAGTGCCGGTGAAGGTTACGCTGTATTCCTGAGCGCTGGTGGTGCCGAAGGTATTGTCGATCAGCGTGTAGACCGTGCTTGTCCCCGCGCCGGCGACGTTGATCGTGAAATTGCCCGGAGGACCGGACAGGGTGCCCGGTCCGCTATAGAGCCCGTACCAGAAATTGTTGGTGTTGCCATTTCCGTCGGACGGGTTGGCGACATAGAACGGGATGCTGCTTCCCTGGTTGCCGGTGGAGGTGGTGCCGTCGAGCCCGCTAAAATCGCCGCCGTTGATGAACCATGCGTTGGTGAAGCCCTCGTTCACCACGCTGCTCAGATCGACGGTGGTATATCCGGCCTGAGCCTGGGTCGAAACCGCGCCTAGCGCCAGCACGGCGACAGGCGCAAAAAAGCTGCGCTTCAATGATTTCATGACCTGTCCTCGCCAAATTTTGGGTTGCAACCTGAATTTTCGCGGGCTTGCCGCGGTGGGCGCGTCGATGGTGCGCTTGCATGTGCCTAAATGCATGTGCCTAAATGCATGTGCCTAAATGCATGTGCCTAAATGCATGTGACGAAGCAAGTTTCATGCCGAAATTTATTTATTCTTTTTAATCATATTCTTGATAATATGCGCGCCGCGCGTCGCCGGCGACCCTGTAAGCGCTCGTGACGGATTTCCTGCGATTCTCGTTAAAAAGTGTAAACGCCAATGACACCCATCATGCGGCGAACACCCGCGCGAAAATCCGATCGACCTCGGCGAAGTGGTAATCGAGCCCGAAGCTTTCGGCGAGCTTGTCGGGGGCGATGTGGCGGGTGACCTCGGGATCGGCCTGGAGAAGCGCGAGGAGCGAGAGCGCGCCGTCCGATTCCCACACCTTCATCGCATTGCGCTGGACCACGGCATAGCTCGCCTCGCGGCTGAGCCCGGCCTGGGTGAGCGCGAGCAGCACGCGCTGCGAATGGACGAGCCCGCCCATGCGGTCGAGGTTCTTGCGCATGCGTTCGGGATAGACCAGCAGCTTGTCGATCACCCCGGTGAGCCGCGCCAGCGCGAAATCGAGCGTGATCGTTGCGTCGGGGCCGATGAAGCGCTCGACCGAGCTGTGCGAGATATCGCGCTCGTGCCACAGCGCGACATTCTCCATCGCCGGGATCACCGCGGCGCGGACCATGCGGGCAAGCCCGGTGAGGTTCTCGGTGAGCACCGGATTGCGCTTGTGCGGCATCGCCGAGCTGCCCTTCTGGCCGGGCGCGAAGAACTCCTCGGCTTCGAGCACCTCGGTGCGCTGGAGATGGCGCACCTCGATCGCCAGCCGCTCGATCGAACTGGCGATGACGCCGAGCACGGCGAAGAACATCGCATGGCGATCGCGCGGGATGACCTGGGTCGAGACCGGCTCGACCGCAAGGCCGAGCTTGTCGGCGACATGCGCCTCGACCGCGGGATCGACATTGGCGAAGGTGCCGACCGCGCCCGAGATCGCGCAGGTGGCAACCTCGGCGCGCGCCGAAACGAGGCGCGCGCGGGCGCGGGCGAATTCGGCATGGGCCTGCGCGAGCTTGAGCCCGAAGGTGGTCGGTTCGGCATGGATGCCATGGCTGCGGCCGATCGTCGGGGTGTGCTTGTGCTCGAAGGCGCGGCGCCTGAGCGCGGCGAGCAGCGCATCGAGATCGGCGAGCAGGAGGTCGGCCGCCCGTGTCAGCTGGAGGTTGAGCGTGGTGTCGAGCACGTCGCTGCTGGTCATGCCCTGATGCATGAAGCGCGCCTCATCGCCGACCTGTTCGGCGACCCAGGTGAGAAAGGCGATGACGTCATGCCTCGTCACCGCCTCGATGGCATCGATCGCGGCGACATCGATCGCCGGCGCGGTTTTCCACCAGTCCCACAGCGCCTTGCCGGCCGAGGCCGGAACCACGCCCAGTTCGCCGAGCTTGTCGGTGGCATGCGCCTCGATCTCGAACCAGATGCGATAGCGCGCTTCGGGTTCCCAGATCGCGGACATCGCGGGACGGGCATAGCGGGGGACCATGGGCTGCTCCTGTGCGGACGCAGGCCCGCTAGGCGGCGGGCCAGCGGAAGTCCAGCGCGACGGTTCCGGCCGCCCGGCCCTCGCGATCGAAGCGGCGCTCGATGATCCGGCCGGCGCCGGTGCGATCGAGCGCGAGCACGCTCGAGCAGCGCGTGCCATAATCGCGATCGCGGATGAAGACCGCCGAAAAGCGCGGCTCGGGCCCGTCGGGATCGGCTGCGGCGAGCGGGGTTGCATCGGCAAGCGCCTCGAAAAGTGCGGCGGGATCTCCCGTCTCGCCCGCGAGCCAGCGCTCCAGCGCCCCGCACAGCGCGACCGTCTTGGGCCAGGGCGCATCGAAGGCGCCGTTGGACAGGCCGTGAATCCCCCTGTCCAGCGCGTGGCAGGCGCATTCGGGATGGTTGGTCAGGATGTGCGCTGCCTGCGGATCGGCGCAGAACAGGTTGAACGGATTATAGGCGTCGATGGGAACCATCAGCGGATCGGCGCCGGCGAGCAGCGCCGTCACCAGCCCCCCGCGCGAGGGTCGATCGGGTTGCGGAAAGCCCGGCGCGCGGTAATTGGTCACCAGCACGCAGCGCCCCGCCTCGCGCACCCCGAGCCAGGTGCCGCCCGCCTGCGCGTCGCGCCCGGCCAGCGTGCCGTCCTCCCAGCGGTGCAGCGCTTCAGCCGGGCGGGCGTGGAACTCGTCGCGGTTGGCGGCGATCACCAGCCGCCAGCGCGGATGCGCGTCCCAGGCGAGGGCGACGACGCACATCAGATCAATCCACGTGCCTTCAGCGAGACATGCCCCTCGCGCCCGACGATGACATGATCGTGGACGACGATGCCGAGAAGCCGCCCCGCCTCGGCGATGCGGTTGGTCATCTGGATATCGGCGCGGCTCGGCTCGGGCGAGCCCGAGGGGTGGTTGTGGACAAGGATGATCGCCGCCGCGCCAAGATCGAGCGCGCGGCGGATCACCTCGCGCGGGTGGATCGCCGCCTCGTCGAGCGAACCGTCGGTGACATGCTCGTCGCGGATCAGCCGGTTCTTGAGATCGAGATGGAGCACGCGCACGCGCTCGACCGTGAGATGCGCCATGTCGATGGTGAGATAGTCGATGAGCGCCTGCCAGCTTGCAAGGACCGGCCGGGTGGTGGCCTCGCTCCGCGCCATGCGCCGCGCCGCCAGCGCGACGATCCGCAGCGCGGCGGCGCTGGTCTCGCCCATGCCGGGGTGGTGTGCGAGCGCTGCGGGATCGGCATTGAGCACGCCGGCGAGCGAGCCGAACCGGGCGATCAGCGTGCGCGCGATCGGCTTGGTATCGCGCCGCGGGATCGCCAGCGCGAGCAGATATTCGATGACCTCGTAATCGGCGAGCGCCTCGGCGCCACCATCGAGCAGCCGCTTGCGCAGCCGCGCGCGATGGCCGCTGGCGTCGGTCCCCGCGCTGGTGAAGCGGGCTGGCGCCTCCTCGAAAAGATTCCGCTCGGCCAGCGCGCGCGCTCCTCGTTCACCTGCGGTTCGGCCGGACTGTCGCAGACCATGGCGCGTGCAGGCGTGAGCCAAGCATTGCCTTCTCGCGGTTTGCTGCGCAAGGGTCGGGGACGATGGACGCAGGCGCAGCACAGAGCGACGTTGCCGCGATGCGTCGCGCAGGCGCCCGGCGCTGGCCCTGGCTTCTGGGCGGCGCGCTCGTTGCCGCGGCGCTGTTCGCCTGGAGCCAGCGCGAGCGCCTCGCCGATCGCGAGATCGCGCAGGTGCTGCACGATGCCGGCATCGCCGCGCGGTGGAAAATCGCCGCGATCGGGCTGCACCGCCAGTTGCTCACCGATGTCATCGTCGGCGATCCGGCGCATCCCGATCTCACCATCGCCCGCATCGAGACCGAGACCGGGCTGGTCGATGGCCGCCCGGCGCTCATCGCGGTGACGCTGGTCTCGCCGCGGCTGCGCGGCAGCTGGCGCGGCGGCCGTTTCAGCCTCGGCAGCCTCGACCGGCTGTTCACCGGACCATCCTCGGGGCCTTTCCGGCTTCCTGACGCGGCGCTGCGGGTGATCGACGGGCAGGGCATGATTGTCGGCGATCGCGGGACGCTCGGCTTCGGGCTCGACGGCGGCGGCGGTCTGCGCAACGGTTTTGTGGCGGCGCTGACCATGACGAGCCGCGCGCTTTCGATCGGCGGTTGCAGCATCGGCGATGCCCGGCTGCCGGCCAGGCTGAGGATCTCGGACGAACGGCCACGGCTCGAAGGCACGCTGGTGATGGCGGACCTCGCAGCCCCGCGCGCGGGGCTGCGAATCGCCGCGGCGAGACTGCTGCTCGATGTCCGCGCCAGCCGGATGCTCGATGCCGCCGACCTGCGCCTTGGCGGGGGGCTGCGCGAACTTGGCACCGGCGCGCTGCGGGTGGGCTCCGCCACGGGCGATCTGCAACTGGCGATCCGGCGGGGGGCGCTCGCCGGACGCTACCGGGTCGCGCTCGGCAATGTCGCGGGGGCGGACGCCATCGCCCCGACGCTGGTCACCGAGGGCAGCCTGCGCGGCGATCTGGGCGATCATTTCACCGCCGACGGCACCTGGCAGGGGCGCGGACTCGCCCCCGATGCAACCGGCCGGGCGATGCTCGACCGGCTGAGTGCGGCGGCGCGTGGCAGCCCGGTCGCACCGATCGCCGCGCGCATCGTCGCGGTGCTGCTGCGCGAAACCCCGCAGAGCCGCAGCGAAGGCACCTATGTGCTGCGGCAGAACGGGCGCGCGGCAAGCCTCATGCTGCCGGTGCTGCGCTATCGCGGCAGCGCGCCCGAGCCGCTTCTCACCGTGTCGCGGCTCGGCGCGGCGCGCGCGGCGGACGGCGGGCTGCATCTTTCGGGCGGCTTCGTCACCGGCGGCGGCCTGCCGGTTGTCAGCGGCGCGATCGCGGCGGGCGGCGCGGTGCGGCTGGCGATCGCCCCCTATCGCGCGGGCGATGCCATGCTGGCGGTGCCGAGGCTCGATCTCGCGCTCGCGCCGGGGCGTCTTGACCTTTCGGGCGAGGCGCAGCTCTCGGGGCCGCTGCCTGGCGGCGAGGTGCGCGGCCTGCAACTGCCGATCGAGGGGCGCTGGACCAAGGCGGGCGGGCTGCAGCTCTGGCCGGGCTGCACGCGCATCGGCTTCGATTCGCTGGCGCTCGCATCGCTGGCGCTGACGCGCAACGCGCTGACCCTGTGCCCGCGGGCGGGCGCGGCGATCGTTACTACCGGGGCATCGGGCACGCGGCTTGCGGCGGGCGCTGCCGCGCTCGATCTGGCCGGCACGCTCGGTGGCGCGCCGCTGCATGCGCATGTCGGGCCGTGGGGCTTAGCCCTGCTGCCCGGGCGGCCGGGCAGCGTGATGGCCGAGGGCGCAAGCGTCGAGCTCGGGGCCGGGACGCCGTCGCGTTTCGTCCTTGCCAATCTCACCGCGCGGCTGGGGCCGGGAGCAGGGGCGAGCGGCAGTTTTTCGGGGGGCGCGGTGTCGCTCGCGCCGGTGCCGCTCGACCTGACGGCGATCGCGGGCAAGTGGCGCTATGCCGATGGCGCGCTCGAACTCGGCGACACGGTGCTGCGGGTCAGCGATCGCGACGCCGCGGCGCGTTTCAACCCGCTGGTCGCGCGTGCGGCGCAGCTTCGCCTTGTCGATGGCACGATCACCGCGAGCGCGCTGCTGCGCGAGCCGAAAAGCGACCGCCCGGTGGCACGGGTGGCAATCCGGCATGCGCTCGCCGCGGCCACCGGCCATGCCGATCTTTCGGTCGATGCGCTCGGCTTCGATCCCGGTTTGCAGCCGGTGACGCTCTCGCCGCTGCTGCTCGGGGTGATCGCCGATGCCCGCGGCACGATCACCGGCGCCGGCGCGATCGACTGGGCGGACGGCACCGTCACCAGCCACGGCACCTTCACCACCGCGCGGCTCGATTTCGCCGCCGCCTTCGGCCCGGTGAAGGGCGCGAGCGGAACCGTCACCTTCACCGACCTGCTCGGCCTTGTCACCGCGCCTCACCAGACGGTGCGGGTCGCGGCGATCAACCCCGGGATCGAGGTCGATGACGGCGTCGTCACCTTTGCCATGCTTGCCGGCCATGTGCTGGCGATCGAGGGCGCGCAATGGCCCTTTCTCGACGGGGAACTGACGCTCGCCCCGACGCGGATGACGCTCGGTGCCTCGGAGGTGCGGCGTTACGAGATGCGGGTCGCGGGCGTCGATGCCGCGCGCTTCCTCGCCCGGCTCAACATGTCGAACATCAGCGCCACCGGCCACTTCGACGGCCAGGTGCCGCTGGTCTTCGACGATGCCGGCGGCCGCATCGAGCATGGCCAGCTCACCGCCCGGCCGCCCGGCGGCACCGTCTCCTATATCGGTGCGCTCAGCTACAAGGACCTGTCGCCGATGGCGAATTTCGCGTTCGAAACGCTGAAATCGCTCAACTATCGCCAGCTCAGCGTCGGCCTCGACGGTCCGCTGGCCGGTGACATCCTCACCCGCATCAGCATGAGCGGGGTGACGCAGGGGCGCGGCGCGAAGCGCAATTTCCTGACACGGCAGATCGCCAAACTGCCCTTGCAGTTCAACGTCAATGTCCGTGCGCCGTTCTATTCGCTGTTCACCAACCTGCGCGGTCTTTACGATCCGAGCTATGTCGCCGATCCGCGCGCGCTGGGGCTGATCGGCGCCGACGGCAGGCGCCTCGAAAAATCCGTTCAGGGACCCGACAGCGCGGCGGTGCCACAACCGCCGCCGAATTGACCGGACGGCTCAGGACTGCAAAACCGATGACAACCGCTGGGGGAAACGAATTGGGCAGGAAATCGGGCGCGTTCGCGCTGTCGGCGATGGTATTGTCGGGCGCGTTGTCGGGCTGCGTGTCGGTGAGCGCGCCCGACAAGCCGATCGTCATCGAGCTCAACATGAACATCAAGATGGATGTGGTCTACAAGCTGTCGGGCGACGCGGCGAACACGGTCGATAGCAACAAGGAGATCTTCTGATGTCCGCGAACTCCCTGCTTCGGCTCGGTGCGATGCTCGGGCTTGTCGTCGCCAGCGCCGCCGCCTTCGCCCAGACGCGCGATCCCGCCTATGCCGCGGCGCGCGCGGCGGGCGAGGTGGGCGAACAGAGCGATGGCTATCTCGGCGTGGTCGGCGCGGGCGATGCAGCGCTGCACCGCATGGTCGAGGACATCAACATCCGCCGCAAGGCAGTCTATTCGGAACGCGCGCAGGCGCAGCACGCCACGGTCGAGGAATATGCCTTCACCACCGGCTGCGTGCTCATCGCCAAGACCCAGCCGGGCGAGAAATATCTCGGTCCCAATGGCGTCTGGCAGACGCGCGGCAACGCGCCGCCGCTGCGCGACAGCCGCTGCCCCTGACCGTGCGGACCGTGCGCGCGGCACCTCGTCATTTCGTGCCCGCCCGGCGCGGTTGACTTGCTTCCCCCCCCCGCCTAAGGGGGCGGCGCCCTAGCCGGGGCGCCCGCGGGCATGCTAAGCTATCCTGAAGAGGATGCAGCATGCACGACGAGTATCCGGCAGAGGAACCCGGCGGGAAGGAGGCGCGGCTCGATGCGCTCGATGCGCGGCTCCACGCCGCGAAAGAGCGCGAGGCCGCCCGCAATCCCGAGATCGGCGAGGCGCAGGCGAGTTATCAGGCCGGTAACCGCGTGCTCGCCGAGCTGATCGGGGGAATCGCAGGGGGGGCGTTTGTCGGCTGGGTGATCGACCAGTTCGCCGGCACCGCGCCCTGGGGTCTGCTGGTGGTCATGATGCTGGGCATCGCGGTCGCCTTCAGAAGCATCATTCGGAATGCGAACCGGCGTCCCTGATCGGATGGCCGGGCGCAGGCATGAGCAGGGCGAAGGGGCATCAGGTGGCAGCGACAAGCGGAACAGTCGATCCGATGCACCAGTTCACGATCCGTCCGCTGTTCGGCACGGATCACTGGGCGCTGCTGGGCCATAACATCGCCTTCACCAATTCGGCGCTGTGGATGGCGATCGCGGTCACAGCGCTGTGGTTCTTCGTGTTCGGCGGGATGAAGCACGAACTGGTGCCCGGCCGCTGGCAGATGGCGGTCGAAAGCATGACCGGCTTCATCGACAATCTGCTTGCCGCCAATGTCGGCCCGGCGGGGCGCAAATATGTGCCCTATATCTTCTCGCTGTTCATGTTCATCCTGTTCTGCAACGTGCTGGGTCTGATCCCGCTCGGGCTGCTTGGTGGCAAGGCGCAGCCGTTCACCGTCACCAGCCATTTCACCGTCACCGGGGTGCTGGCGATCCTTTCGTTCTCGATCGTGCTCGTCGTCGGCTTCGCCCGGCACGGGTTCCATTTCTTTTCGCTGTTCGTGCCGCATGGCACGCCGATCTGGCTGCTCTGGCTGATCCCGGTGGTCGAGCTGATCTCGTTCCTCGTGCGCCCGTTCAGCCTCGCCTTGCGGCTTTTCGTCGCGATGATGGCGGGGCATGTGCTGCTCGAAGTGCTGTCGAGCTTCGTCATCACCAGCACCCAGTCGGGGGCGCTGTGGGGAACCGTCGTTGGCCTGCCGAGCTTCCTTTTGATGATCGCCATCTGCGCGCTCGAAATCCTCGTCGCGGGTATTCAGGCCTATGTCTTCGCGCTGTTGACCTCGCTTTATCTCAACGACGCCGAAAACCTTCACTGATTTTGTAAGTTCAACCTTCAAGCTATTAAAAAAAGGAGTTTACCATGGAACCTGCAAGCGCAAAGCTGATCGGTGCCGGTCTCGCCGCGATCGGCGCCGGCATGGCTGCGATCGGTGTCGGCAATGTCTTCGGCTCATTCCTCGAAGGCGCGCTGCGCAACCCCGGCGCGGCCGACGGCCAGCAGGGCCGGCTGTTCATCGGTTTCGCCGCGGCGGAACTGCTCGGCCTGTTGTCCTTCGTCGTCTCGATGATTCTGATCTTCGTCGCCAAGTAAGACGAAATCGCAAAATCGCGTCGCCGGGTTGCCCCTGACAAGCGGGGGCGCCCGGGCGGCGTGCAATGGACCGGACCGATGCCCCAGATCGCGCAGCTCGCCGATACCTACGCCAGCCAGATTTTCTGGCTCGTGCTCTTTTTCGGATTCACCTTCCTCGTCATCGGTCGGCACATGGTGCCCAAGGTGATGGCGACGGTGGAGGCGCGCGAGCGTCAGATCGGCAGCGACCTCGCCGCGGCGGAAGCCGCGCGCAAGGCCGCCGATGCCGCCGAGAAGGACTGGGCAGCGCAAAGCGCGCGCCAGCGCGCTGAAGCGCATGCGCTGATCGCCAGCGCCAAGGTCGATGCGGCGCGGGCCACCGAAGCCGGTCTCGCCGTCGCCGGCAGGACCATCGATGGCCGGCTCGCCGAGGCGGATGCCCGCATCGCCGCCGCGCGCGACTCCGCCCGCGCCGAGATCGAGACCGTCGCCAGCGAGGCCGCCGGCGCCATCGTCACGCGGCTGGCCGGCATCAGCGTGGATGCGGGCGCCGCGCAAGCCGCCGTCAAGGAGGTGCTCCATGGCTGATGCCACCAGCCTGATCCTGCTCGCCGCCGGTGCTGGCGAAGCCGCCGAACCCAGTTCGCTCGGCCTCACCGCGCCGATGTGGGTGGCGCTCTCGATGGCGGTGCTGATTCTTATCGGTCTGTTCCTCAAGGTCCCGAAGATGCTGACCAAAGGGCTCGACGCCGGCATCTTCGAGATCAAGCAGCAGCTCGACGAAGCCAGGGCGCTGCGCGAGGAGGCCGAGGCGCTGCGCCAGGAATATGCCGACAAGATCGCCGGCGCCGAAAAAGACGCCGCCGCGATGCTCGATCACGCCCGCCACGAGGCCGGGGCGATCGTCGCCAAGGCCGAGGCCGATACCGCCGCGGTGATCACCCGCCGCGAGAAAATGGCCACCGACAAGATCGCCGCCGCCGAAAACGCGGCATTGGCGGAATTGCGCGCCCGAATCGCCGAGGCGGCGAGCACCGCCGCGCGCGGGCTGATTGCGGCGAATTTCGGTGCCGAGGCAGATATGGTGCTGATCGAGAAGGCTATTCAAGAGGTTTGATTTCCGGGGCCTGAGGCCCTGGAGTTACCCCTTTCCTTCGTAGGCCTCGACGATTCTTCCCACGATCGGATGGCGCACCACATCCGCGCTGGTGAACCGCGTCACCGCGATCCCCTCGACGCCTTCGAGCCGCCGTACCGCATCGGCAAGGCCGCTTTGCGCGTCGCCGCCGGGGATATCGACCTGCCGCGGGTCGCCGCACACCACCATGCGGCTGTTCTGGCCGAAGCGGGTGAGGAACATCTTCATCTGCGCGGGCGTCGTGTTCTGCGCCTCGTCGAGGATGACGA
>JAGWPW010000034.1 GCA_028870315.1 Sphingomonadales bacterium
CCCAGCTTCTGCCCAGATCGGTCGAGCGAAAGATGGTCGGCCCGAGATGTCCGGTCCTCGCCGCCGCGAGCAGGGTCTGCCTGTCGCGCGGGTCGAGGACCAGATGATGAATGACGTGCCCGAGAAAATGCGGCCCGTCCGTGCGCCAACTTCGCCGCGCCGCATCGCCGCGATAGATCCATGCACCCTTTCTGGTGCCGACGAACAAGGCAAGGTCGGACATGGATGCGCCTCCCCTGGCAGATGCGCGGCAGGGTAGGTTGAATCGGCGCCGCCTTCAACGCTTGAGAATGCGGCGCCATCGACCCTCATCGCGCCGCTGGCCGACACCCGATGGTCGTTACCGCTCCAGATGGTCGAGAAGCTCGGTCACGATCTCGAAAACTTCCCGATGCCCGAACCCGGCGGTCCCATGCGCCGATCGGAACCGCGGGTTCCGGTCGTCATTCCGCCAAGACGATCCTCGCCCGAACCGCCGCAAAAGGGGAGAACCCCGACGCGGAAACCTCCGCGCCGCAAGTTCTCTCTATTGTTCGGCAGTGGTGCGCCCGACAGGATTCGAACCTGTGGCCCCCAGATTAGGAATCTGGTGCTCTATCCTGCTGAGCTACGGGCGCCCCCTTCACCCCTTAGAAGCGCCGGCGGCGGCAGGCAACGATGCTCGTCGCGGTCAGTTCACCTGTCGCGGCGGCGCCATTGGAAACAGGACCGGGGCGATGCCGATCCCCTCGTCCAGAAGGTCGCGCGCCTCGGCAAGGCTGGCCTCGCCGTGGATCGGCGCTTCGCCCTGTTCACCGTAATGCATCGCGCGCGCGGTCTCGGCGAATTTGTCGCCGACCCACAGCGACCGCTTCAGCGCCTCGGCCTGCATCCGTGCCAGTGCGCGGATCATCGCTGCCGCTTCGGCGGGAACGACGCCGGCCGCGCCCCTGGACTCAGGCGAGGCGGGCTTCGGCGCGGGCTCCTGCGGAGTGTTGCTGTTGTGCTTGCGCGCGAGGCGCGGCGCCATCGGTGCCTTGCGGATATCGCTCGATCCGCAATGCGGACAGGTGACAAGACCCCGCTCGTGCTGGCGGACGAAATCCCCGGAAGACCCGAACCATCCTTCGAAACGATGGCCGAGCGGGTGGCATTCGAGTTCATAGACGATCATGGCGCCGCCCGTTCCCGGCTGTCCGCGGCGGCCGGCAGGTGCCGGCGATTGGCAAGGCTCGGCAGCTGGCGGCGAACCTCGGCGATCCGCGCGTGATCGATCGTCGCAAAGCCCAGCCCCGCGCGTTCGCCGCCGAGATCGAGCCGCACCTCGCCCCAGGGATCGACCACCAGCGAATGGCCATAGGTCTCGCGCCCGTCCTCGTGCCGGCCGACCTGCGCGGCGGCGACGACATAGGCGCTCGCCTCGATCGCGCGCGCGCGTTGCAGCACATGCCAATGCGCCGCGCCGGTCGGCACGGTGAAGGCCGCGGGAATGGCGATGACATCGCAGCGTGCCGCGCCCAGCGCCTCGAACAGCGCCGGAAACCGCAGATCATAGCAGATCGCCAGACCAAGGCGGCCGAGCGGGGTCATCGCCGTCACCACCGCATCGCCCGCGGCATAGGCGGCGGATTCGCGCCAGCTTTCGCCGCTGGCCAGATCGACGTCGAACATATGGAGCTTGTCATAGCGAGCGATGATCGCCCCCGAGCCATCGATGACGAAGCCGCGATTGACCCAGCGCCCGTCGGGCCGCGCCAGCGCAAGCGAGCCGAGCGCCACCCACACGCCAGCCCGCGCCGCCGCCTCGCGCACCACGCCCAGCACCCGATCGGCCTCCTCGGCGGCGATATGCGGCGCGGCACGCTTGCGCACGCGATCGAGCAGCCCCGACATCTCCGGGGTGAACAACATCACCGCCCCGTCAGCCGCGGCCGCGCCGATTGCGTCCGCCAGCACCGCGCCGTTGCGCGCGGGATCGATCCCGCTGGTCATCTGGAGCACGGCGATCCGGGCCGCGGCGGGCGCTTCGGCCATCCTAAAGCCCCAGCAGGGCGTCGAGCTTGCCGGCGCGATCGAGGGCATGAAGCTCGTCGCAGCCGCCGATCGCGGCATCGTCGATGAAAATCTGCGGCACCGTCACCGCATCGGGGGCGCGTGCCTGCATCCGGTCGCGATCGGCACCGCCGAACGTGACATCGTATTCGGTGAAAGCGACGTGCTTTTGCTCAAGCAGCGCCTTGGCACGCAGGCAATAGGAGCAGCCCCATTTCGTATAGATTTCAACCCTGGCAACCATCGCCGTCCTTTCCGCCGCGCCGCACCGATGCACCATTTGCGGTTCGCGCCAGTTGGCGAGAGCGCCTCTTGAAAAGCGCAGCGGCTATCATATCTCGCCTCGCGTGTCATGCGCCGCAAGGGCCTGACGCAGCCGGAGCGCCATCAGGGCTCCGACTTATCGCAAATTGCTCAGACAGAGGATTTGACCATGACCCGTTTCGATTTCACCCCCTATCGCCGCAGCACCGTCGGTTTCGACCGGCTTTTTGACGTGCTGGAGAATGCCGCGCGTGCCAACGCCAGCGACAATTACCCGCCCTTCAACATCGAGCGGCGCGGCGATGACGCCTATCGCATCACGCTTGCCGTCGCCGGCTTCAAGGCGAGCGATATCGACATTACCGCGCAGCAGAACCTGCTGGTCGTGCAGGGCCGCAAGCCCGATGATACCGCGCAGCCGGGCAGCGAATTTCTCCATGTCGGCATTGCCCAGCGCGGCTTCGAGCGGCGTTTCGAACTCGCCGATTTCGTGCGGGTCGAAAATGCCAGCCTCGAGGACGGGCTGCTGCTGATCGATCTGCTGCGCGAGGTTCCCGATGCGATGAAGCCGCGCAAGGTGGCGATCGGCGCGCCCGCGACGCTCAGCGTCGTCGACGCGGACGCCAGCAGCAAGGCGGCATGATCGCGGCCTGAACGCTTGCGGTCGGCCGCTTGTCCACAACCGGCCGACCGCAAGCATGACGGCAGCCAGGGCGCTGCCGGCCGCGCCTTTCCTCAGACGAGGCGCGCCTGGCGCAGGGCTGCGGCGATGAACCCGGAAAACAACGGATGCGGGTCGAACGGCCGGCTTTTCAGCTCGGGATGGAACTGGACGCCAACGAACCAGGGGTGATCGGGACGCTCGACGATTTCGGGGAGCAGGCCATCGGGCGACATGCCCGAGAACACGAGACCGCCGGCTTCGAGCACCTCGCGATAATGAAGATTGACCTCATAGCGGTGACGGTGGCGCTCGGTGATCCGCGTGCCGCCATACAGCGCGGCGGCATGGCTGTTGTGCGCCAGCACCGCCGGATAGGCGCCCAGCCGCATCGTTCCGCCCAGATCGCCGCCCGCGGCGCGGGTCTGGAGCCCCTCCTCGCTCATCCAATCGGTGATGATGCCGACCACCGGCTCCTCGGTCGCGCCGAATTCGCTCGAAGAGGCGGCGGCGATGCCGCCGAGGTTTCGCGCGCCCTCGATACAGGCCATCTGCATGCCGAGGCAGATGCCGAGGAACGGCACGCCGCGCTCGCGCGCGAAGCGCACGCTGGCGATCTTGCCCTCGGTCCCGCGCTCGCCGAAGCCGCCGGGAACCAGGATGCCGTGCAGCGGTTCGAGCCGGGCGACGATTTCCTCGTCGTTGGCCTCGAACAACTGGGCATCGATCCAGCGCACGGTGACCTTGACGCGATGGGCAAGGCCGCCATGGACCAGCGCCTCGTTCAGCGATTTATAGGCGTCGGGCAGGCCGACATATTTGCCGACGACGCCGATCGTCACCTCGCCCTCGGGGCGCTGGTAGCGATCGACGATATCGGCCCACACCGAAAGGTCGGGCGCCGGCGCATCGAGGCCGAAATGGCGCAGAACCTCGCTGTCGAGCCCCTCGGCATGATATTGCTGGGGCACCGCATAGATGTTCGCCGCATCGAGCGCGGGGATCACCGCTTCGGCGCGGACATTGCAGAACAGCGCGATCTTGGCGCGATCGCTTGCCGGAAGTGGCTTTTCACAGCGGCACAGCAGGATGTCGGGCTGCACGCCGAGCGCGGTCAGCTCGCGCACCGAATGCTGGGTGGGCTTGGTCTTCATCTCGCCCGCGGCGGCGATATAGGGCACCAGCGTGACATGGACCGAGCAGGTCGCCTCGCGGCCCAGTTCGTTCCGCAGCTGGCGGATCGCCTCGATGAAGGGCAGGCCCTCGATGTCGCCGACCGTGCCACCGATCTCGCAGAGCACGAAATCGACCTCGCCGACATCGGCACGGGCGAAATCCTTGATCGCGTCGGTGACGTGCGGGATCACCTGGACCGTGGCGCCGAGGTAATCGCCGCGCCGCTCGCGCGCGATGATGCCCTGATAGATGCGGCCCGAGGTGATATTGTCCGACTGGCGCGCCGAAACCCCGGTGAAACGCTCATAATGGCCAAGGTCGAGATCGGTCTCGGCGCCATCGTCGGTGACGAAGACCTCGCCGTGCTGATAGGGGCTCATCGTCCCCGGATCGACGTTGAGATAGGGGTCGAACTTGCGGATCCGGACCCGGAAGCCGCGCGCCTGGAGAAGCGCGGCGAGCGAGGCCGCCATCAGCCCCTTGCCGAGCGAGGATACCACGCCGCCGGTGATAAAAATGTACCGCGCCATGGGAAACGAGCCTTAGCTTGCCGGAATTGCTGGACACAAGCCGCCCCCGCGACGCAGCAGGCGCAATCCACATTTTTCTGCAGGGGTCCACAGCGACCCGCGGCAGGCCTCGCGCCTATCGGCCGGGTGTGCCGCCGAGCGGAGCGCCGGGTGCGGCGGGCGATACAGGCGATGCGCCCGTCACCGGCGCTGCGGGCGCGCTCTGCGCCGCGCCGGCGAGCGGATCGGCAGGCGCGCTGCGCGCAAGCGAGGTGTCGATCTTCTCGGCACTGCTGGCATGAACCGCCATCGCCGCGAGCACGATCGACAGCGCGACGAACAGGCTGGCCAGCACCGTGGTCGCGCGGGTGAGGAAATTGGCCGCGCCGCGCGCCGACATCAGCCCGGTAGGGCTGCCGCCCATGCCAAGGCCCCCGCCTTCGGACTTCTGCACGAGGACAACGCCCACCAGCGCGGCGGCGATCAGCGCCTGGATGACCGTGAGAAAGATGAACATGAAACCTCGGGAGGATGGGAGCAGATCGGCTCGCGCGCATCTAGGCGCTGCGGCGCCTTCGCGCAAGCGCGGCCGGCGCGCGTCACGCCGCGATCAGCCCGTTTGCCGCGCCGACGATGGCAAGGAAGCTATCCGCCGAAAGGCTCGCGCCGCCGACCAGCGCCCCATCGACCTCGTCGGTGGCGAGGAGTTCCGAGGCATTGGCGGGATTGACCGAGCCGCCATAAAGAATGCGAATCGCCGCCCCGCCTTCGCCATGAAGCGCGACCAGCCTCGCGCGGATCGCGCGATGCATCGCAGTGATCTCGGCGCCCGAAGGCACCCGGCCGGTGCCGATCGCCCAGATCGGCTCGTAAGCGATAGCGAGCCGGGCGGCCGCGCCTTCGCTGCGCGGCAGCGATCCGTCGAGCTGGGCCGCGACCCTCGCTTCGGCCGCGCCCGCGTCGCGCTCGGCCCCGGTTTCGCCGACGCACAGGATCACGCCAAGCCCGGCGGCAAGCGCCGCCTCGGCCTTGCGCCGCACCATCGCGTCGTCCTCGCCATGGAACTCGCGCCGCTCGGAATGGCCGACGATGCAGAAGCGGGCGCCGGCATCGACGAGCATCGGCGCCGAGACATCGCCGGTGAAGGCGCCGCCGGCGCTCGCGTGGCAATCCTGTCCGCCGACCACGATTTCGGGCACCTCGTCCGCCATCGCGTGGAGCAGCGTGAAGGGCGGTGCGAGCCCGACGTCGATCCCGGGAAAGCGCGCCGCCGCGCGGCCGATCGCCCGCGCCTCGGCGAGCATCGCCCGGGTTCCGTTCATTTTCCAATTGCCCACGATATACGGCCGTGCCGTCATTGCTGTTCCCCGTTGCCCGCGGTCCCGGCCGAAATCGGCGGACCGCTCTCGCCCGCCGCTAAAGGACGCCTGGCGGGCTTGTCAAAACCGCGATGAAAGACCCGGGCCCGCGGCAAACGAAACCCCGGCAAAACCCCGGTGAAACCGCGGCGCCGAAGTGATCCGCCTCTGCCTTGCAGCGCCGGGGATTGCCGCCTAAAGCGAGGCGCGATGCCCGATCGGGCCACACGGACGGACCATGCTGCAATTTTTCCGCAATTTCTTCGGCTCGCGCCTTGGCGTCACGGTCACGCTCGGGCTTCTCGTGCTGATCGCGCTCGCCTTTGCCGCGGGCAGCGTCGCGACCAGTGGCGGTCTTGGCAGCTTGGGCCACAGCGACCGGGTCGCCAGGGTCGGCGATGAATCGATCTCGGTGACCGACCTGTCGCGCGCGGTGACCCGCGATCTCGACCAGGCCCGCCAGCAATCGCCGGGCCTTACCATGAAGGATTTCGTCGCGGCGGGCGGAATCGGGCTGTCGCTCGACCAGATGATCGAGCGCGCGGCGATCATGGCCTTCGGCGAGAAGAACGGCATCATCGCCGGCAAGCGGCTGATCGACAGCGAACTCGCGAAGATTCCCGGCCTTCAGGGCCTCGACGGCAAATTCAGCGAAGCGGTCTATCGCGCGATGCTGGCGCAGCGCCAGTTGACCGATGCCGAGGTGCGCCAGAACATCGCCCAGACGCTGGTCGCGCGCGAGGTGCTGCGCCCGGCGCAATATGGCGCGGTGGTCCCCGTGGAGGTCGCGCAGCGCTATGCCCAAATCCTGAAGGAGAATCGCAGCGGCGCAATCGCCTTCCTGCCCGCCACCGCCTTCGCGCCGCGCACCGCGCCATCGGATGCCGAGCTGAGCGCCTTCTACAACCGCAATCTCGCGCAATTCATCCGTCCCGAACGCCGGGTGCTGCGCTATGCGATCTTCGGTGCCGACGCGGTGAAAGGCCTCGCCGCGCCCACCGATGCCGAGATCGCCGCCTGGTACCAGACCAACAAGGCGCAATATGCCGCGGTCGAAAGCCGCCGCATCACCCAGCTCGTCGCGCCGACCGAAGCAGCGGCGCAGGCCATCGCGCAAGAGGTCGCCGGCGGCAGGACGCTCGATGCCGCGGCGCGTGAAAAGGGGCTGAGCACCGCCGCGCTGGGCGTGGTGACGCAAGGCGCGCTCGCCGATCAGACCGCGCCCGAGGTGGCCGCGGCGGCCTTTGCCGGACGCGCGGGCGCGCTCGTCGGCCCGGTCAAGGGTCCGCTTGGCTGGCACCTGCTGCGGATCGAGGCGATCACCGACAAGCCCGCCCGCTCTCTCGCGCAAGCGCATGCCGAGATCGCCGCCAGGCTCACAGCCGACAGGCAGCGCGCCGCGCTTGCCGATCTCACCTCGCGGCTCGATGACCGGCTGGGACAGGGCTATGCGCTGACCGATGCCGCGAGAGACGTCGGCGTGGCGCTGCAATCGACCCCGGCGATCACCGCGGACGGCCATGTCCCCGACCAGCCGCAGGCGAGCCTGCCCAAGCCGCTGCTCCCCGTCCTCAAGACCGCCTTCGCGATGGACAAGACCAGCCAGCCGCAACTCGCCGAGATCGAGCCCGGCAAGACCTATGTGATCTATGATGTCAGCCAGATCATCCCCGCCGCGCCGCCCGCGCTCGCCGAAGTGCGCGCGGCGGTAAGCGCCGCGCTCGCCGCCGGGCAAGGCGCCGCCAATGCCCGGATCGCCGCGCGCAGGCTGATGCTCGCGGTGCGCGCCGGCACCGATCTTGCCGCCGCCGAAAAGACGCTGGGCGTCGCCTTGCCGGCACCTGCGGCGGTGGCGATCGGACGCGAGCAACTGGCCGCGCTGGGGCAGAAGGCGCCGCCGCAACTGATGCTGATGTTCGCGATGGCGCCGGGCACGGTGAAGCTGATGCCCGCGGCGCAGAACCAGGGCTGGTATGTGGTCGTGCTGAAAACGATCACTCCCGGCGCGGTCAGCCCCGGCGATCCGCTGGTGCAGAATGTCGCAACCGAGCTCGGCCAGCTCGCCGGCAATGAATATGCCGATCAGATGGTCGCCGCGATCCGCGAGGACGTCGGTGTTACCCGCTATCCGGCGGCGCTGAAAACCGTCGCCACCCAGGTGGTGGGCGGCAATTGACCGCGCCACGCCCGTGACCGGCACTTCGGGCGCGGCCCCCGAAAACGCCGAAGCGGCCATCGCGCAGCTCGCCACGGGCCGCGCCGCGCTGGTGTGGCGCCGGCTTGTCGCCGATACCGAAACCCCGGTCGGCGCGGCGCTCAAGCTGATCGAGCCGGGACGGGGCGACTTCCTCCTCGAATCGGTCGAGGGCGGCGAGGTGCGCGGGCGCTACAGCCTGCTCGGCCTCGATCCCGACCTCGTGTTTCGTGCAGACGGCCATGCCGCGCGGATCAACCGCAACTGGCGCCGCGCGCGCGAGGATTTCGTGCCGCTGGCGGGTGACGCGCTCGCCGAACTGCGCGCGCTGGTCGCGTCCTGCCGGATCGAGGTGCCCGCCGCGCTGCCGCGCGCGCTCGCCTGCCTCGTCGGCTATTTCGGCTATGAGACGATCGGTCTGGTCGAACAGCTGCCGCGCGCGCCGCAAAGCCCGCTCGCGCTGCCCGACATGCTGTTCGTGCGGCCGACGCTGATCCTGGTGTTCGACCGGCTGGGCGAGGAACTCTTCGCGGTCGCGCCGTTGTGGCCGGGCACCGCAAGCCCGGAGCGCGCGGTTGCCGCAGCGGGCGAGCGCATCGACGAGGCGCTGCGCCGGCTGGCGCGCCCCGTGGCGGTGCCCGCACCTGTCGTGCCCGCCCCCGAACCGCACGCCACGCCAGTGCTCGGCGCCGAAGTCTATCGCTCCATGGTGCTGAAGGCGAAGGATTATATCGCCGCCGGCGACATCTTCCAGGTGGTGCTCGCGCAGCGCTTCACCACTCCCTTCGCGCTGCCGCCGCTCGCGCTGTATCGCGCGCTGCGGCGGGTCAACCCTTCGCCCTTCCTCTATTTCCTCGATCTGCCGGGCTTCGCGCTGATCGGCTCATCGCCCGAAATCCTGGTGCGCGTGCGCGACGGCGAGGTGACGATCCGGCCGATCGCCGGCACCCGGCCGCGCGGCAGGACGCCGGCCGAGGACGAGGCGAACCGCGCCAGCCTGCTCGCCGATCCCAAGGAGCGCGCCGAGCATCTCATGCTGCTCGACCTTGGGCGCAACGACGTCGGCCGCGTCGCCGCGACCGGCAGCGTCCGCGTCACCGAAAGCTATACCGTCGAACGCTACAGCCATGTCATGCACATCGTCAGCAATGTCACGGGCCGGCTCGACGATGCGCGCCACGATGCACTCGATGCCGTGCTCGCCGGCTTTCCCGCCGGAACGGTGAGCGGCGCGCCGAAAGTACGCGCCTGCGAGATCATCGCCGAACTCGAACCCGAGACGCGCGGCGCCTACGCCGGCGGGGTCGGCTATTTCGCCCCCGACGGCTCGGTCGACAGCTGCATCGTCCTCAGAACCGCGGTGATCAAGGACGGGGTGATGCATGTCCAGGCAGGCGCGGGCATCGTTGCCGATTCGGACCCCGCCTATGAGCAGCGCGAATGCGAGGCCAAGGCCGGCGCGCTTTTCGCCGCCGCGCGCGAGGCGGTGCGGGTGGCGAGCGAGCCGGGATTCGGGCAATAGGCGCCATGATCCTCGTCATCGACAATTACGACAGCTTCACCTGGAACCTCGTCCATTATCTCATGGAACTGGGTGCCGAGGTGGAGGTGGTGCGCAATGACGCGCTCTCCGCCGGCGAGGCGCTGGGCTCGGGTGCGCAGGGCTTTCTCATCTCGCCCGGCCCCTGCACCCCGAACGAGGCGGGGATCAGCCTCGATCTCGTCGCCGCCGCCGCCGATGCCGGCAAGCCGCTGCTCGGCGTGTGCCTTGGCCACCAGGCGATCGGCCAGCACTTCGGCGGGCGCGTCGTGCGCGGCGGGCTGATGCACGGCAAGACCTCGGCGGTGACGCATGACGGCAGCGGTGTCTTTGCGGGCCTGCCCTCGCCGTTCACCGCGACGCGCTATCATTCGCTGGTGGTCGAGGACGTGCCCGCAAGCCTGATCGTCAATGCGCGCAGCGACGATGGCCCAAATGGCGGATATATCATGGGCTTTCGCCACCGCGCGCTGCCGATCCACGGCGTCCAGTTCCACCCCGAAAGCATCGCCACCGAGCATGGTCACGATCTCCTCGCCAATTTCCTGCGGGCCTGCGCGATGAGCCCGCGCCAGCGATGATCCGCCTGCCCGAGGTTTCGGCGGCCGGCTTCGCCGAGGACGAGAGCGAGGCGATCTTCGCCGCGATCGTCGACGGGACGGTCGCCGACGAGGACATCATCGGCTTCCTCGGCGCGCTTTCCGATCGCGGCGAGACCGCGTCCGAGATCGCCGGCGCGGCGCGGGCACTGCGCGCGCGGATGATCCCGGTGGCAGCGCCGCCCGGGGCGATCGACGTGTGCGGCACCGGCGGCGACGGGTACCACACGCTCAACGTCTCGACCGCGGTCAGCCTTGTCGTCGCCGCCTGCGATGTGCCGGTCGCCAAGCACGGCAATCGCGCCGCATCCTCGCGCGCGGGCGCCGCCGATACGCTGGAAGCGCTCGGGCTCGACCTTTCCCGCGCCGGCGCGCTGGGCGAAATGACGCTGCGCGAGATCGGCATCGCCTTCCTCTTCGCGCAGACGCATCACCCCGCGCTCGCGCGGATCGCGCCGATCCGCCGGGCGATCGGCCGGCGCACGATCTTCAACCTCATCGGCCCGCTCGCCAACCCCGCGCGGGTCGAACGCCAGCTGATCGGCATCGCCCGCCCGGCCTATGTCCCGATCTTCGCCGATGCGGTGATGCGCCTCGGCACCGTGCGCAGCCACATCGTCTCGGGCGACGAGGGGCTCGACGAGCTCAGCCTCGAAGGCGGAAACGAGCTGGCCGAGGTGACAGGCCAAAGCCTGCGGATGCACCGCCTCACCGCCGCCGATGCCGGGCTGCCGCATCATCCGGTGACCGCGATTCACGGCGGCGATGCCGCGTATAATGCAAGGGCGCTGCATCGCCTGCTCGAAGGCGAGCGCGGCGCCTATCGCGATGCGGTGCTGTTCAACGCCGCCGCGGCGCTGATGGTCGCGGGCGCCGCCGACAGCCTCGTCGCCGCGGTCGAGGAGGCGGGCGAGGCGATCGACAAGGGGCTCGCCAGGGCGCTGCTCGCCTGCTGGATCGCCACGGTTCGCTGACCTGACAGGCGATCGCACCCCCGGCTTGCCCTTTTCCACCTTCCGCCGTTAAAGCGCGGCATGGCCGACCGACTGAGCGAAATCTGCAAGACCAAGCGCGACGAGGTCGCCGACCGCAAGACGCGCTGCCCGCTCGACGCGCTCGATCGCCGCGCCAGCGAAGCAGGCCCGCCGCGCGGCTTTCGCCGCGCGCTCGCCGCAAAGGCCGTGACGGGCTTCGGGCTGATCGCCGAAATCAAGAAAGCTTCTCCGTCCAAAGGATTGATCCGCAAAGATTTCCATCCCGAAGCACATGCCCGCGCCTATGCCGCGGCGGGGGCAGCCTGCCTTTCGGTGCTGACCGACGCGCCCTGGTTCCAGGGTCATGAGGACGATCTGCTGGCGGCGCGCGGCGCCTGCAACCTGCCGGTGCTGCGCAAGGATTTCATGATCGATCCCTGGCAGGTCGCCGAGGCGCGGGCGATCGGCGCCGATGCCATACTCATCATCGTCGCCGCGCTCGCGGACACGCAGATGGCCGAGATCGAGGCGGCGGCGATCGAGCGCGGCATGGACGTGCTGGTCGAGGTCCACAACCCCGCGGAAATGGCACGCGCGGCCCGGCTGCACTCGCGGCTCATCGGCATAAACAACCGTGATCTCAAGCGGTTCGTCACCGATCTTGCGATCAGCGAGAGCCTCGCGCACCAAGCGCCCGAAGACGCGCTGCTGGTCAGCGAAAGCGGGATCAACAGCCATGGCGATTGCCTGCGCCTCGCTGTCGCCGGCTTTCGCTGCTTCCTCGTCGGCGAAAGCCTGATGCGCGCCGGCGATGTCGAAGCCGCGACCCGCGCGCTGCTGACCGGCACCGGCGGATGAGCACCCTCACCCATCTCGACGACAGCGGCGCGGCGCGCATGGTCGATGTCGGCGGCAAGCCGGCGACCGCGCGCGTCGCGCTGGCCGGCGGGCGTATCCGCATGAGCGACGAGGCGTTGCAAGCGATCCGCGCCGGCGCGGTCGCGAAAGGCGATGTCCTGGCCGCCGCCCGGATCGCCGGGATCATGGCGGCGAAGCGCACCTCCGAATTGATTCCGCTGTGCCATCCGCTCGGGCTCGATGCGGTGACGATCGACTTCACTTTCGAGACCGACGCGATCGCCGCTACCGCGACGGCCTCTGTCACCGCGCGCACCGGGGTCGAAATGGAGTCTATAACAGCAGTTTGCATAGCACTTCTTACAATCTACGACATGGCCAAGTCGCTCGACAAGGCGATGGTGATCGAGGCGGTGCGCCTGCTCGAAAAGCGCGGCGGCAAATCGGGCGACTGGCGCGCGACGCAAGGCGCCGGCTGATGCCGCAACCGCTGGAGCTGGCAGAAGCGCAGGCGCGGCTGTTCGCGCTGGCAGCGCCGCTGTCCACCGAAACGCTTGCGATCGACGAGGCTTGCGGACGCTATCTCGCCGCGCCGCTGCGCGCCCGCCGTCGCCAGCCCGCGGCGGATCTTTCGGCGATGGACGGCTATGCGGTGGCCGGGCACGAGGGGCCGTGGCGGGTGATCGGCGAAAGCGCCGCCGGCCATCCCTTTGCCGGCGCAACCGGCGCCGGCGAGGCGGTGCGGATTTCAACCGGGGCGCTGCTTCCCGAAGGCGCGAGCGCGGTGCTGCTCCAGGAGGATTGCGCGCGCGAGGGCGGCCTTGTCCGCCTCACCGGCACGCCGCCGCAACCGTTCGAACGCCATATCCGCCGCGCGGGCCGCGACTTCGACGTCGATGACGCGGTGCTCGCCCAAGGCGTGCGGATCGGCCCGGCGCAGCTCGCGCTCGCGATTGCCGCGGGCCATGCGACGCTTGCCGTGCGGCCCCGGCCACGGCTGGCGATCATCGACTGCGGCGATGAACTCGCCCGCCCCGGCGAGCCCTGTCCGCCGCACCGTCTTCCCGCGAGCAACGGGCCGATGCTCGCCGCGCTGGCGCGCACCGAGCCGTGCATCGTGACGCGGATCGGCCCGGTCGCCGACGATCGCGCCGCGCTCGTCGCCGCCTTCGAGGCTACGGGCGCGACCGACATCATCGTCACCAGCGGCGGCGCCTCGGTCGGCGATCACGATCTGTTGCGCCCGGCGCTCGCCGATTGGGGCGCGGCGATCGACTGGTGGAAGGTCGCGATCAAGCCCGGCAAGCCGCTGCTCGTCGCGCGGCGCGGCGCGACGATCGTGCTCGGGCTGCCGGGCAATCCTGCTTCGAGCTTCGTCACCGCGCATCTTTTCCTGCTGCCGCTGCTGCGCGCCTTCGCCGGCGCGGCACGGCTGCATCCGGGCCGGCTGACCGCGCGGCTCGCCGCCCCGCTTGCGGCGACGGGCGGGCGGCGCGAATTCCTGCGCGCGCATTGGGACGGCGCGCGCATCGCGCCGGTCGGCAATCAGGACAGCGGCACGCTCTCCTCGCTGGCGCTGGCGAACAGCTTCATCGATCGGCCTGCCCGCGCCGCGGCCCTCGCCGCAGGCGAGGAAGTCGAGGCGTTTCTCACCGAAGGTGGCACTATCGCTTGACGGCGGCGCAACAGTTGCTTAATTGTTCCTTATTCGTTCGGCATACGTCGCCTTCGGAGAAGGACAAGATGCTCACCCGCAAGCAGCACGAACTCATCCGCTTCATCCAGACCAGGCTGGAGGAAACCGGCGTCTCGCCCTCATTCGAGGAGATGAAGGAGGCACTCGACCTCAAGTCGAAGTCGGGCGTCCACCGGCTGATCTCGGCGCTGGAGGAGCGCGGCTTCATTCGCCGCCTGCCCAACCGCGCGCGCGCGCTCGAAGTGCTGCGCCAGCCCGAGGATGCGACCGGCCCCATGGCCCGGCCGCGCGCTGCCGCCACCCCCGCCGCGCTGCAACGCGCAGCCGCGCCCCGCCCCGCCCCGGTCGCGGCGAATGACGTGGTCGAGGTGCCGCTGCACGGGCGAATCGCCGCCGGCGCCCCGATCGAGGCGCTGGAAAGTTACGCAACGCTGCCGGTTCCCGCCGCGCTGCTCGGCGCGGGCGAACATTACGCGCTCGAAGTCTCGGGCGATTCGATGGTCGAGGCGGGGATTCTCGATGGCGATTTCGCGCTGATCCGGCGGACCGACGTCGCGCGCGATGGCGATATCGTCGTCGCGCTCGTCCGGGGCGAGGAAGCGACGCTGAAATATCTGCATCGCGAAAACGGCCTGATCCGGCTCGATCCCGCCAATGCCGCCTACGATCCGCAATTCTACCGCGCGGGCGAGGTGCAGGTGCAGGGCAAGCTCGCGGGCCTTCTGCGCCGCTATCACTGAGCGCCCGCCCGGGGCGCGGCATCGCTGTCATCTCCCGGCGCATCGTCGGCATATTCGGTCTGGGCACGGTGCGGCGCGCGCCACCAGGGATGATCGCCCTCGCTGTCAACGACCGCGCTGACACGACGATCGACGAGATCGAGCGCGAGCCCGCCGCTGCGCATCAACAGGCTGCGGTCGGCCCTGATCAGCGCGGGCTGGCACGGCCCGAAGAGCTTGTCGGAAGCAATGACGATGTCCGCGCCCGCGCAGGCGCGCGCTAGCTGCGCATCGGCGATATGCGGGGTGCCGCGCAGGACCAGCACCCGCCACAGCCGGCCGCCGCGGCTGACCTCGACCACGCAGGCGGCGCGGTTGCAGCTCGTCCCCGGCCAGCTTTCGAGCAAATCGAGCCGTTCCGGCCCGCCGGCGGCATCGAGCAGCGCGGCGCGGGCAAAGGCGCTCTTCGGCTCGTGGAGCACGAGGAGGCGGCGCGCGTCATCGGCGACCAGCGCGAGATTGCGGCCATCGCCCGGGATCAACAGATCGGGCGGCCGCGCGGTGGCGAAGGACAGCGTTGCAAGCACCGCCGGCGGCAGCCCGAGCAGCCGGATCGATCCGCGCCACAACCCCAGCCACAGCATGCCCGCGACATAGGCGAGATACAGCCCCGGTGCCGGCGCGGGCCGGATCGCAACCGCGCCCGGAAGGTCCACGGTCATATGCGCGATCGCGATCAGCGCGGCAAAGGCCTTGCCGGCAAGCCACCAGACCGGTGCCCCGCAGCCGATGCCATCGAACAGCAGCGCGGCCGCTTCGAGCGGGATCGCGAAAAAGGCGGTCAGCGGAATGGCAAGCAGGTTGGCGAGCGCGCCATAAAGCCCCGCCCGGTGGAAATGAAAAAGCGCCACCGGCAGCAGCGCGAGATCGATGACGAGGCCGACAAGGACGAGCATCACCAGCTTGCGTCCGATTCGCCGCAGCCACGATTCCTCGCGCCAGGCGAGGAAATCGCGCACCGGCCGCGCCTCGTGCAGCGCGACGATCGCCAGCACCGAGCCGAAGCTCATCTGGAAGCTCGGCCCGACCACCGCCTCGGGCCACGCCAGCATCACCCCGATCGCCGCGACGCCCAGCATCCGCGGGCCGAACGGCTGGCGGCCCAGCGCCAGCGCCGCCAGCACGAGCAGCGCGCCGATGCAGGCGCGCACGGTGGAAAGTTCACCGCCGGTCAGCAGCATATAGCCGATCCCGACGAGCGCGCCGAGGCTCGCTGCGACCAGCGGCAGCCTCACCCGCAAGGCAAGCGCGGGAACCAGCGGCAGGAGGCGGATCACCAGCATATAGGCGAGCGCCACCACCGCGCCGAGATGCAGCCCGCCGATGACCAGCAGATGCGCAAGCCCCGCATCGCGCATCGCCTGCGCATCGGCGGGGGCGATCCCGCCCCTTTCGCCGCTGACGAACAGCGCCGCGATGCCGCCCGCCGATCCCGGAAGCCGCGCCCGCACCCGCGCGGCCATGGCATGGCGCGCCCGCGCCAGCCACGAGCCCTGGGGCGCGGGGGTGATCACCGTCGGCGCGGCGAGCGCGCTACCGGTCGCGGCAAGCCCGGAAAACCAGGCGGCGCGGGCAAAATCATGGCCGCCCGGCAACAGCGGCGGCGATGGCGGCATCATCCGCGCCCGCACGCGGATGACCGCGCCTTCGGCCAGCCCGGGCCGGTCGAAGGCCACCGGCAGCCACAGCCGCAGCCGGATCGGCCGGCCGCTGCGTGGCACGCGGGTGGCGAGCAGCAGGCCGATGCGGCCCTGTCCCGGTTCGTCCTCGCGCGCGAGGACGCGGGCCAGAAGGTCACCGGCGGTTGCCTGCGCGATCGGCGGCGTCCCGGTCAGCGCAGATTTGCCCCACACCGTCGCGCAGCCGGCAGCGACGGCCAGCGCCATAGCCGCGATCGCGATCCGCAGCAGGGGATAGCGGCCGTCGCGCGCCATCAGCGCCAGCGCCGCGCCCGCGCTGCCGACCGCCAGTGCCAGCAGCGCCAGCCATTGCCAGCGATTCGCAAGACCGAACCACGCGGCGATCCCCGTGGCAAACCCCACAGCGAGCCAGGGCGCCCGCGCAAGCCCCGCCTTTTCCAGAAATTTCTCCGCCGCGCCGGGCACACTGGACAAGCCCGCCAAGCTGCGCCAAGAACCATGTTGCAGTGCAGCGTTCCCGGCCGCGCGCGCGGCGCGGGCACGACCGAAACCAAGGCGTTCGGCAAGGGTGGCCATGGCGGCATAGGACAGGAAGGGCGACGGCGTGGCAAGCGGGAACAGCGAGGATGGCAGCGTGGCGGGCCGCCGCCCGGTCGTCACGCGATTCGCGCCTTCGCCTACCGGCTTCCTGCACATCGGCGGGGCGCGCACCGCGCTGTTCAACTGGCTGTTTGCCCGCCACCACGGCGGCAGATATCTGCTGCGCATCGAGGATACCGACCGCGCCCGTTCGACCGAACCGGCGATCGCGGCGATTTTCGACGGACTCGCCTGGCTGGGGCTCGAAGGCGACGAGCCCGCGGTGTTCCAGTTCGCGCGCTCCTCACGCCATGCCGAGGTGGCCGAGACGCTGCTGGAGGCGGGCCATGCCTATCGCTGCTACCTGACCCCCGAGGACCTTGCCGCGCGGCGCGAGGCGGCGCGGGCCGAGCGGCGCAGCTTCCGGCTGGACAGCGAATGGCGCGATGCCGATCCGGCAAGCGCGCCCGCCGGGCAGCCCTCGGTCGTGCGGATCAAGGCGCCGCGCGGCGGCGAGACGGTGATCGAGGATCTCGTCCAGGGCCGCGTCACCGTCGCCAATGACGAGCTCGACGATTTCGTGCTGCTACGCTCGGACGGCACCCCGACCTATATGCTGAGCGTGGTGGTCGATGATCACGACATGGCGGTGACGCATGTCATCCGCGGCGATGACCACCTCAACAACGCCTTTCGCCAGCTCGCGATCATCCGCGCCATGGGCTGGAGCGAGCCTTGCTATGCGCATGTCCCGCTGATCCATGGCGCCGATGGCGCCAAGCTCTCGAAGCGGCACGGCGCGCTCGGCGTCGATGCCTATCGCGATGAGTTGGGCATCCTGCCCGAGGCCATGGCCAATTACCTGCTGCGACTCGGCTGGGGGCATGGCGACGAGGAAATCATCGGCCGCGAGCAGGCGGTCGGCTGGTTCGACATCGCCGATGTCGGTCGCGCGCCCTCGCGCTTCGACATGGCGCGGCTGCACAGCCTCAACGGCCATTATCTGCGCGAGGCGCAGGATGCGCGGCTCGCCGCGCTGGTCGCGCCGCGGATCGCCGGCATGGCCGATGAAGCGCTGCTCGCCCGGGCGATGCCGGTGCTCAAGCCGCGTGCGAAAGACCTCAACGAACTGGCTCAGAGCGCGCAATTTCTTTTCGCCCGCCGCCCGCTGAGCCTCGATGCGAAGGCCGAGGCGCTGCTCGATGCCCCCGCGCGCGAACTGCTCGGCGCAATCCACCAGCGCCTGTCCGCCGAAACCGACTGGACAAGCGAGGGCCTTGAAGCCAGTCTCAAATCCATGGCCGGCGAAATCGGGCTGGGGCTCGGCAAGCTGGCGCAACCGCTACGTGCCAGCCTGACGGGGCAGACGACCTCGCCGGGCATTTTTGATGTTCTGGTTCTGCTCGGCAAGCACGAAAGCCTGGCGCGGATCGCCGCCCAGGCCCGGGTGACCGAAGCCGGGCCTGCGTAAGGGAGAATGAAGGTGGCTGAGCAGTCGAAACTGAGCCTTGGCGGCAAGGATTATGACTATCCGATCATCAAGGGCTCGGTCGGCCCCGACGTCATCGACATCCGCAAGCTCTACGGGCAGACCGGGGCCTTCACCTTCGACCCCGGCTTCACCTCGACCGCGGCTTGCGAAAGCGCGCTCACCTATATCGACGGCGACGAGGGCGTGCTGCTCCATCGCGGCTACCCGATCGGCCAGCTTGCCGAGCAATCCTCGTTCATGGAGGTGAGCTATCTCCTGCTGAACGGCGAACTGCCGTCCGGGCGGGAGTTGGAGGAATTCTCCCGCACGATCAGCCGTCACACCATGCTGCACGAGCAACTGATGAGCTTTTACAGCGGGTTCCGCCGCGATGCCCATCCGATGGCGATCATGTGCGGGGTGGTTGGCGCGCTGTCGGCCTTCTACCATGATTCGACCGACATCGCCGATCCCAAGCACCGCAAGATCAGTTCGCACCGTCTCATCGCCAAGATGCCGACGATCGCCGCCGCGGCCTATAAATATTCGGTCGGTCAGCCGTTCATGTATCCCGACAACCGCCTGTCCTACACCGGCAATTTCCTGCGCATGACCTTCGGCGTGCCGGCCGAGGACTATGAGGTGATCCCGGAGATCGAGCGGGCGATGGACCGTATCTTCATCCTCCACGCCGATCACGAGCAGAATGCCTCGACCTCGACGGTGCGGCTGGCGGGCTCCTCGGGCGCGAACCCCTTCGCTTGTATCGCCGCGGGCATCGCCTGCCTGTGGGGCCCGGCGCATGGCGGCGCCAACGAGGCGGCGCTCAACATGCTGCGCGAGATCGGCACCCCCGACCGCATTCCGCATTACATCGAACGCGCCAAGGACAAGAACGACCCGTTCCGGCTGATGGGCTTCGGCCACCGCGTCTACAAGAACTACGACCCGCGCGCGACGGTGATGCAAAAAACCGTGCGCGAGGTGTTCGACGCGATGAAGGTCAGCGACCCGGTGTTCGAAACCGCGCTGCGGCTGGAGGAGATCGCGCTTCACGATCCCTATTTCGTCGAGAAGAAGCTGTTCCCCAACGTCGATTTCTATTCGGGCATCATCCTCAGCGCGATCGGCTTCCCGACCACCATGTTCACCGTGCTGTTCGCGCTCGCGCGCACCGTCGGCTGGGTGGCGCAGTGGAACGAGATGATCTCCGATCCCAACCAGAAGATCGGCCGCCCGCGCCAGCTCTATACCGGGCCGACCGAGCGCGACTATGTGCCGATCGGAAAAAGATAGCTAGGCGCCATGCCCGCCGATCCGCCGTTCAGGCGGCGGCGGGGATTTCCAGGGTGAAGCGCGCGCCCTCGCCCGGTGTGCTCGCGACGGAAATGTCGCCACCCATCGCCTGCGCAAGGCGGCGCGATATATAAAGACCGAGCCCCGAACCGCCGTCGCCGGCGCGCCCCAGCCGTTCGAATTTCGTAAACAGCTTCACCTGCTGCTCGGCGCTCAGCCCCGGCCCCTCGTCGGCAACCGTGACGCAGGCGCGCTCCCCCTGCCGCGCCAGCGACAGCGTGATGGTGCTGTGGTCGGGCGCATATTGGATCGCATTGCCGACAAGGTTCAAAAGCACCTGGAGAACCCGGCGGAATTCGGCATGCGCCGGACATTGCACGCTATCGGGCGGGACCAGCAGCGTGATCGCGCGGGCGCGCGCCCGGCCCCCGAGGATGCCGGCGGCGCGCCGGGCCAGATCGCCAAGATCGATCGTCTCGGCGACGGTGGTGAAGCCCGCCGCCTCGATCACCTCGAGATCGGCAAGATCGGTGACCAGCGACATGAGATGCTCGCCGGCGGCGGCGATGTCGGCTGCATAGCGCACATAATCCTCGTCGAGCGGGCCGGCGAGCCGGGCACGGATGGTCTCGGCCCGGGCGATGATCCGGGCGATCGGGCCGCCAAGCGCCGACGCGAGTTCGCGGCCGAACAGACGCTCCGCGCCGGGCACCGAAGGGAGCGCGGGTTCCTGCGGGGTCTGCGCGCAGAGGAAAAGCTCGAATCCGGCGGGCGTCGCATGCGGGCGCGGCAGCGGCAGCAGCCGCGCCGTCCACTGCCGCGGCGAGCCGTCGATGCCGACGCTCGCGCCATCGAGCAGCCGCCAATGCATCGGCAGGCGGTGGTGCTCGCCGCGAATGTGCAGGAAATCGGTCCATGGCCGGCCAAGCCCGCCGCGCATCGCGGCAAGCAGCGGTGCGAGTTCGGGGCTCGCGCTCTCCACCGCGAGCAGATGCTGGCGCGCATCGAGCCGGGCGGTAAGTTCGGCAAGCGCGCGGTCGATCTCGAAGCGCCGGTCATGACCGGTCGCGCCGTCCTCGGCGGCAAGCGGCGTGCCGTGCCATTGCCGCACCGCGATCGCGCAGCCGGGCTCGCCATCGGCACGCGGACCGATCTCGACCCAGGCGCGGATCGCCTCGGCGCCATCCTGCGCCGCGATCGCGCGCGCGAAGCGCAGGCCAAGCCGCCGCGCCCGCACGACCAGCGCCGCAAGCGCGGGAATGGCGATCGCTCCGGGAAGCGTGCCGCCGCAGCGCAGCTGCAAGCCGGCGAGCGGCTCGTCCGCGCGCAGCAGGCGATCGTCACCATCGGTTTCGGCATGGGCGAGGGCGTCCGCCGAAGGCGTCATCGCGCCGGCTCGCGCACGGTGGTGCTTCCCGCCAGCATCGCGGCGGCGGCGGCGGGCGAAATTCCGGCGATCGCCTCGACCAGCGCCGGCGGCGCATCGACGAGCAGGAGACTTGCCTGCACGACCTCGCGCTTGACCCCGGCCTTGCGCAGCAGCAGCGCCAGCCGTGCGCCCTGCCCCGGCTGGAGCGCAAGCACGCAGACGCCCCGCGCCTCGCCGGTTGCCGCCGACAGCGCGGCGAGGAACAGCGGCACCCCTGCGTGCGCGAGCGAGCCCGCCGCCACCGCGCCTGCGCCCATCGCCACGACCAGCCGATCGGCAAGCGCGATCCGGGTCGCGGCCTCGTCATAGGCGGCGCGAATGCCCGGCAAATGCGCCACCGCCTGCGCATCGTCAGGCACATCCGCCGCGCCGCGCGCCGCATCGAGCACGGCATCGAACAATTCGGCGGGCAATTCCGCCACCGGCAGCCGCATTTGCTGCTGCTGGCGCAAAAAGCGCGCCTCGGCGGCGAGCAGATGCATCGCTGCCGCCGCGGTTTCGGGCTCGGGCGCGGCGATCAGCGCCTGAAGCAGCGGCGAGACCACCGGATCGAGCCGCAGCCGGGCTTGCAGACGCTCCGCAGCGCGCGCCTCCAGCGCCAGCGCGTGCAGATGATCGAGCAGCCCCGGCCGCGCCGACAACAGCCGTTCGAGCGCATCGAGCGCCGGCTCGCGCGGGGCATCGCCCGCATCAGCCAGCAATTGCTCGGCAAGATCACGCAGCATGCCGCGGATGCCGGCGATCACCGCCTCGTCGAACAGGCCGGTTTCGGCATGGCCGAGCCGCAGCCGCAGCATCGGCGCGATCGCCTGCGCCGCCGCCTCGCCTTCGGCCAGCCCATCGAGCAGCCGTTCGGCGGCGCCCGCGCGCACAGTCGGTTCACCAACGCCCATCACCGGATCATAGGCCATGCGGGGTTAACTCGCGGTTAGCCCTGTTTGGCGAGGCGCAGCACGAACAGCCCGCGCGCAAGGATCATCAGCGCCAGCACCGGCACCCCGCCGCCGAGCAGCCCCGCGAGCGCGAGCGCGGCGAGCGCGAGCGCGATCAGCCCCCGGTCCTCGAGCCAGCGGGCCGCGCCAGGGGGCTCGATCCGCGCGACGAGCCGCGCCAGCCCGAGCAGCACCAGCGGCGCGAAGCCGCGTTCGAGCAGGTCCTGCCCGACGGGAGTGGGGCGGCATTGCACCACCAGCAACGCGAGCAGCGCGTCCATCAGCCAGCCATAGACGACGAGACGCAGCAGGCGCGGCGCCGGCAATTGCAGGCTGTCGCGTTCGACCCGCGCCAGCATGACCGCCGCACACAGCAACAGCCAGGCAAGCGCTGCCATCGCGAAAGCGGGCGTCGCCCACTGGAACCGGCCCGCGACCAGCGCGATCATCGCGGTGACGACGGCCGCGGCGAAGACCACACGGTTGCCACTGCCGGCGTGGAGCAGCGCCGGTCCCAGCCGCCGCACCGCGAGCCGCGCCGCCGATTGGGTAGCATTGGCCTGCCCCGAATCCCCGGTTTCGAACTCGATCCAGCGCGCCTCGCCGGCATGGGCTTCGGCGTCGCTGCGCACCAGCCGCCAGGCACCGCTCGCAAGCGTCGCTTCGGGCAGGATGCGCTGCGCAACCGCGGCCTGGAGCGCAATGCGCTGCAAGGACGAAAAGGCGTCGCAATCCGCCGGCAATTCGCCCAGCCGCTCGACCAGCCGGCCGGGGATGCGGATGGCGCCGGCATCGGCGTGATTGAGATCGAGCCGCTCGAAGCCCGCCGCCAGCCCCGCCTCGATCGGCTGCGCCACGACCGCCGGTCCGTGTTCCAACAGCGCCATCATCGCCTGCGGCCGGGCGAGCAGGCCGTCCGCAAAGGCGATCAGCTCGTCGGTGGCGGTGACCAGCGCAATAAGCCCGCGCGGCTCGGCAATCGCATAGAGCCGGGCACCGACCGCCTCGGCCGCCGCGCGCAGCGGTGCGGTCGCGGCATCGCCGCCGCCGGTCAGGCAGACGATGCGCTCGCAGCCCAGCGCCAGCGCCAGCGCCAGCTGGTACCGGACGAGTGTCGCGGACCCGAGACGAAGATGCGCGCGCAGGCCGCCATCCTCGGCCGGTGCCTCCATGCTCAGCAATGCGACGCGCAGAGGAAATCTCCCGGCTCCGACCCTGCGCCTAGCTAGTGAGGCTTGCCGCCCGTCGCAATGCCGGAGGTTGGCGGGCGGTGGTGTCCGAGCCCTGCCTGGCAGGGTTTGGGAACGGACGGTCAGTCGGTGCGGGTGAAATCCGCGTGGAAGCGGTGCAGCCGGCGCAGCACCACCGGGTCGCCGGGCGCGCCTTCGAGCGCCTGCTCGGCGAGCGCGAGCAGCGGCTCGGCGTGGAAGCTCCCCGCGAGCCCCTTCAGACGCATCGCGCTGACCTGCCAGTTGGCATCGCAGCGCGCGCGCTGCATGAAGTCGATCTGCCGCGCGAGGCTTTCGGCAAAGGCAGCACGAAGCTCACGGAACAGGGCCGGATCGCTGCCGGCGGCGGCGGCAAGGGTTGTGTCGAGATCGCCACAGACGAAGGCCATCACCCGCTTTTGTCAGCAAAATCTTAAAGGGGTGTTTATCCCCCGATTTTGCATGCTAGATTCGCGCCATGGCAGCAGAACCCAGATTCAGCACGATCGATCCCAAGGATCCTCCCGTCGATCCGTTGATCGGCACGCCCTTCGGCGGCGCGCCGGTGGACGACTGGCAGCCGGTCTCGCTTGGCCGCGAAGAACCCGCGGCCGGGACGCGCCTGCGCGACTGGGTCATTCCGGTGCTGGCGCTGGCCGCGCTTGCCGGGTGGACCGGCTTTTTCATCTGGGCGAATTTCGCGGCGATGCGCGCGATCAGCGACCCTGGCATCTGGACCGGCTGGGCAAGCAACTGGGCAGCGCCGGCGGTGGTGATCGGCATCGCCTGGCTGATCGCCATGCGCTCCAGCCGGCGCGAGGCGGGGCGCTTCCTCAATGCCGCGCGGCGGCTCGCCGATGAGAACGAGCGGCTCGAAACGCGGATCACCGCGATCAATCGCGAACTCAGCCTCGCGCGCGAATTCGTGACGGCGCAGGCGCGCGATCTCGATGCGGTCGGCCGGATCACGGTGGAACGGCTGTCGCAGCATGGCGAGCGCATGCAGGCGCTGATCAGGGAAAACGGCGAGGAGGTCGAGACGATCGCCGCGGTCAGTGCCCGCGCGCTCGACAATATGGAACGGCTGCGCGGGCAATTGCCGGTGCTGACCACCGCCGCCAAGGATGTCGCCAATAATTTCGGCCTCGCCGGGCGCACCGCGCAGGCGCAGCTCACCGAACTCGAACAGGGCTTCGCCCGCCTGACCGCCAGCGCGGAGCGCAGCCAGGAGCAGGTGAGCGAGCTTCACGGCACGATCGACCGCGGGCTCGATACGCTCGCGGCGCGCAGCGACACGCTCGGTTCCGACATGGCGGCCCGCCTCGCCGCGATCGAGTCCGAGGCACAGCGCCTCGATGCGCGGCTGCAAGACGAGCGAACCACCTTCTACGGCGGGCTTCGCGCCCGCACGAGCGCGCTCGACGCCGAAATCGCCGCCACCCGCGAGCGTTTCGAGCGCGACGAGGCCGAGAGCCTGGCGGCGTTGCGCACCCGGCTGCTCGCGCTGCGCGAGGAGTGCGGCGCGCTGGCGCATGCGCTCGCCGAGGGCGAAGCCGCCGCGCAGGCGCGCTGGCACGACGCGGTCGGGCGGATCGATGCCGATTTGCGGCGCTTGTCCGAACTCGCCGAAAGTACCGGCGACAAGGCCGCCGCAACCAGCCGCGGACGCATGGCCGCACTCGCCGAGGAAGCCGCCGCGCTCGAACGCGTGCTGAGCGAGACCGCGGCGCGCTTCGATATCGAAACCACGCGGCGACGCCACGGCAGCGAGGCGGCCGACCGGGCGATGATCGAACGGCTTGAAGGCGAGTTCGCGCGGATCGATCAGACGCTGGCGGCGAGCGAGGCGCGGCATGGCGCACATTTCGACCAGCTTGCCGATCGCGGTCAGGCCATGCTTGGCGAGCTTGGCGCGATCGAGACCCGCATCGCCGGGATCGCCAGTACCAGCGCCGCCGCCGATGGCGCGATGCGCCAGCAGCTGGGCGCGCTCGCCGCGCGGCTCGGCGAAAGCCGCGGCGAGCTCGATGCGACCGAAATCGCGCTCGCGGGGCTGACCGACAATGCGGTGCGTCTGCTCGAAATCATCCAGGCGGGCTCGGCGCACAGCCGTGGCGATCTTGCCCGGGCGATCGACACCGGCGCAGCGCGGCTCGGCGAGATCGAGACGCGGGTGCAGGCACTGCGCGATGGCCTCGGCGCGATCGATCGCAGCGGCGCGGCGCTCTCGACGCTGGTCGGCGACGTCCAGGAGCGGATGCGCGCGGCGAGCGACGGGCTGCACCGCTGGCATGCCGAGTTCGATCGCACCACCGAGGGCCATGGCCGCAAGCTCGATGAACTCGCGCAGGCGCTCGCCGATCTCGACCGGGCCAATGGCGCGGCGGCAGCGCGCGCCGAAACCGTGCTGGCGAACGCGATCCGGCAGCTGCGCGAGCAGGCGGGCGCAGCGATCGTCGCGATCGAGCAGCGCGGCGCGGGCGCGATCGCCGGGCTCACGGCGCAGCTGGGCGAAGCAAGCGGCGAGGCGATCGAGCGGGCGATGCGCTTGCAGGTCACCGAGATCACCGGCAAGCTCGAACAGGCGGCCACGCACGCCGCAGGCGTCGGCCGCAAGGCGACCGGCGAGCTGCGCGGCGAGCTGGCGCGGGTCGAGGAACTGCTCGGCGCGCTTGAAACGCGCGTCGATGCGGCCCGCAACCGCGCCGAGGAGCAGGTCGACAACGGCTTCGGGCGGCGCGTCGCGCTGATCACCGAAGCGCTCAATTCGAACGCGATCGACATTGCCAAGGCGCTCAACGCCGAGGTCAGCGATACCGCCTGGGCGGCCTATCTGCGCGGCGACCGCGGGATCTTCACCCGCCGCGCGGTGCGGCTGCTCGATGCGCCAGAGGCGCGCGGCATCGCCCAGCTTTACGAGGCCGATCCCGGATTTCGTGATCACACATCGCGCTACATCCACGATTTCGAGGCGATGCTGCGGCAATTGCTCTCCACGCGCGATGGCCATGCGCTGGGGGTGACGCTGCTGTCCTCGGACATGGGCAAGCTCTATGTCGCGCTGGCGCAGGGGATCGAGCGGCTGCGCAACTGAGCGGCGGCGCGTCGTCGCGCCGCGGTCAGAGCACCCTGGGCGCGGGAAACAGCCAGGCAATGCGCGCATGCGTGATCCAGTGGCGGCTCACCGCGAACCAGAACAGCAGCATCACCAGCGCCGAGAGCAGCGAAGTGATCAGCGCGACCTTGCGCGGGCGGTAATTGCCCGGCGCGCCCTCCGATTGACCGGGGACGAGATCGTGTCCCAGTTCACCATGCGTGCGGATGCCGAAGGGCAGCACGCAGAAGACCATCACCGACCAGATCAGGAAATAGATCGCCAGAACCGAGGTCCATCTCATGGTGCGAATTCCTGCGCCACAAGCAGCACCCGCACCTGCGGCTTCTTGCCGCACCATCTTGTCGCCGCACGCCGCGCCGCGAGCCGCGCCGCCTCGCTGATTTCGCCGGCATCGCGCGCGGCACCGCCGCGCAATTTCGCAAGTGCCGCGCCGACATCCGCCTCGGCCTCGGCGATGAAGGCGCCATAATCCTCGATCAGCGGCAGCCCAAGCCCGGAGACGACCGCGCGCCGCCCCTCGCCGATCGCCACCACCACGAGCCCGTTCGCCGCCAGCCGCCGGCGCATGACCATCGCCTCGCCGTCGGCGGGCGCGATGATCTCGCCGTCGAGCACCAGCCGCCCGTTCTCGACTTCGGTGAGCCTGGCCGGCGCCCCCGGCGCGAGCCGCACGAGATCGCCGTTCTTCTGCACCAGTTGCCGCGCGATGCCGCAGGCCTTGCCCAGCGCCGCCTGCTCGCGCATGTGGCGCATCTCGCCATGCACCGGCATCAGGATTTCGGGCCGGAGCCAGCCGTAGAGCGCTTCAAGCTCGGGCCTTCCGGGATGGCCCGAGACATGGATCAGCGCCTGGCGATCGGTGACGAGCGTGATGCCGCGTCCGGCAAGCTGGTTCTGGATGCGGCCGATAGCCAGCTCGTTGCCCGGGATCTGACGGCTGGAGAACAGCACGACATCGCCCTGCTCCAGCGCGATCGGATGGTTGCCCTCGGCGATCCGCGCCAGCGCCGCGCGCGGCTCGCCCTGCCCGCCGGTGGCGAGCACCAGCACGTCGCCGCGCGGCAGGCTCATCGCGTGATCGAAATTGACGATTTCCGGCAGCTTCTTGAGATAGTTCGACGCTTTCGCGGCGGCGATGATGCGATCGAGCGAACGTCCGGCAATGCACAACGCGCGCCCCGTGCGCCGCGCCACCTCGCCCAGCGTCTGGAGCCGCGCGACATTGGAGGCAAAGGTGGTGACGACGACGCGCCGCCCCTTGTGCCGGCGCACCTCCTCGACAAGCCCGCGCGCCACCGCGCCTTCCGAACCCGAGGCTTGCGCGTTGAACACATTGGTCGAATCGCAGACCAGCGCCAGCACCCCTTCATCGCCGATCGCGCGAAGCTGCGCGGCGGTGGCGGGGGTGCCGATCTGCGGTTCCTCGTCGAGCTTCCAGTCGCCGGTGTGGAAGACGCGACCATAGGGGGTGTCGATCACCAGCGCATTGCCTTCGGCGATCGAATGCGCCAGCGGCACATAGCGGATCGCGAAAGGCCCGAGGCGGAAGCTGTCGAGATGGTCGATAACGATCACTTCCACCTCGTCGGCGACGCCGGCCTCCTCCAGCTTGGCCGCGACCAGCCGCGCGGTGAACGGGGTTGCATACAGCGGCACGCCGAGATCGGGCGCGAAATAGGGCACCGCGCCGATATGGTCCTCATGCGCATGGGTCAGCACCACGCCCAGCAGATGCTCGCGCCGCGCCTCGATGAAAGCGAGATCGGCGAAGACCAGTTCGGTTCCGGGATATTCATTGGCGCCGAAGGTCATGCCGAGATCGACCATCAGCCATTTGCCGTCGCAACCATAGAGGTTGACGTTCATGCCGATCTCGCCCGAACCGCCGAGCGCGCAGAACAGCAGTTCCGCACCCGGGTTGAGCGTGCCGCCCCCGTCTTTCACAGCGCGGCCGCCCTTTCGGCGAGGATGGCGAGGCCTTCGAGCGTCAGATCGGGTTCGACCGCGTCGAAAATCGCGGTGTGGCTGTCGAACAGCACCGCAAGACCGCCGGTGGCGATCACCCGCGCCGGGCGGCCGATCTCGGCGCGAATCCGGCCGATCAGCCCCTCGATCATCGCGACATAGCCCCAGAAGACGCCGATCAGCATCTGGTCCTCGGTATTGGTGCCGATCACGCTTGCCGACTTGGGCGCCTCGATGGCGATGCGCGGCAGCTTGGCGGTGTTGCCGACCAGCGCATCGAGCGACAGGTTGATGCCGGGGGCGATGATCCCGCCCTTGTAGGCGCCATGGAAGTCGATCACATCAAGAGTGGTCGCGGTGCCGAAATCGACGATGATGACATCGCCGGGGAAGCGTGCATGCGCGGCGATGGCATTGACCGCGCGATCGGCGCCGAGCGAGGAAGGCTGATCGACATCGACGTCGATGCCATAGCCCACCGGCGGCCGGCCGGCGACCAGCGGCTCGATGCCGAAATAATTGCGTCCCAGAACCTCGATATTATGGAGCGCGCGCGGCACCACGGTCGCGACGATGATCGCGGTGATCGCCTTGCGGGTGATGTTGCGGATTGAGAGAAGCTGCATCAGCCACACCGCATATTCATCGGCGGTGCGCCGGGGATCGGTGGCGATTCGCCAGCGCGCCTTGACCTTGCGCCCGTCGAACAGCGCAAAGACGACGTTGGTGTTGCCGATGTCGATGGCGAGCAGCATGCGGGAGAGTTGATCCTTCAGCGCGCCAGCGTCACATCGCCGGCGTGGATGGCACGGGTGGTGCCGTCCGCGAGCGTCAAGCGCAAGGCCCCATCGCTGTCGAGCCCGGCAAAGCGCCCTGCAAGCGCCCCGCCATCGATCACCAGCCGCGTGCCCGGGGGATGCGCCGCCGCTTCCCAGCGCGGCAGCAGCCCGCCAAGCCCCGCGCCGCGCCAGCGCCTGACTTCCTGACAAAAATGCGCGGCCAGCGCCTCGGCGAAATCCTCAGGCGCGGGTGGCGGGCCGAAGGCAGACAGCGCGACGGTCTCGCGATCGGCGAGCGCGGGCGCCGAGGCGAGATTGACCCCGATACCGACGATGACGTGATCGCCCACCCGTTCGAGCAGGATGCCGGCAAGCTTCGCGCTTCCGACCATCAGGTCGTTGGGCCATTTCAGCAGCGCGCGCGGTTCGCCGGGCGCGGCATTGACCGCCGCCTGCACCGCAAGCCCGGCGGCAAGCGCGAGCGTCGGCGCCGGCGGATCATCCGGTGCCATCCGCAGCGCGGTCGAGCCCATGAAATTGCCCGCGCCATCCTGCCATGCGCGCCCCAGCCGCCCGCGTCCCGCGTGCTGGCGCCGGGCAACGAGCCAGTCGCCCTCGGCCGGCGCATTGCCCGCACGGATGCGCGCCGCGAGATCGGCGCTGGTCGAGCCGGTTTCGGAAAGGATCTCGATCAGGCTCTAGCCAACCGCGAACAGCCCGGTCGCCGCGGCATAGCTGACCCCTGCGAGCCATTTCGTCGCAAGATAGCCGAGCGGCGAAATCGCGACCGCCGAGAGCAGCAGGATTGCCTGGTGCAGCGCATCGCTCTTGCCGGTGATCCGCATCGCCGGCTCGTCGAAATACATGATCTTGACGATCTTGAGATAATAGAAGGCGCCAATCACGCTCGCGGCGATGCCGATCGCGGCGAGCGGGACGAGGCCCGCCGAAACCGCCGCCTGGAACACCACGAACTTGCCCCAGAAACCGAACAACGGCGGGATGCCGGCAAGCGCGAACATCACCATGGCAAAGCACAGCGCCAGCACCTTGCGGTGCCGCGACAGGCCGGCAAGGTCGGCGATCGACTCGACCGGCTCGCCGGTCTCGTCCTTCATCATCAGCACGACGAGGAAGCTGCCTACCGACATCGCGACATAGATCGCCATATAGGTCAGCATCGCCGCCGCCCCGCCCGGGGTCGCGCAGGCGAGGCCAATGAGGATGAAGCCGACATTGTTGATCGACGAATAGGCCAGAAGCCGCTTGATGTTGGTCTGACCGATCGCGCCCAGCGCACCGACGATGATCGAGGCGAGCGCGGCAAAGATCACCACCTGCTGCCAGGCGTGGACCTCGCGCCCGAAGGCCATCAGCGCGACGCGCATGGTCATGGCCAGCGCCGCGGTCTTGGCGGCGGTGGCGAAGAAGGTGGTGACCGGCGTCGGCGCGCCTTCATAGACGTCGGGGGTCCACATGTGGAAGGGCACGGCGCTGATCTTGAAGGCAAGCCCGGCGAACATGAAGGTGATACCGAAGATCGCCCCCACCGCCACCGGCCCGTGCAGCGCGGCGCGCAGGCCAAGGAAATCGACGCTGCCGGCAAAGCCATAGACAAGGCTCATCCCGAACAGCAGGATGCCGCTGGCGAGCGCGCCCAGCACGAAATATTTGAGCCCCGCCTCGGCCGAGCGCTCATCGCTCCTGAGCATCGCGGCGAGCACATAGGAGGCAAGCGAATTGAGCTCCAGGCCGATGTACAGCGTGATGAGATTGGTCGCCGAGACCATCAGCCCCATGCCGAGCACCGCGAGCAGCAGCAGCAGCGGATATTCGGGCCGCATCCCGCCGGCGACGCGCGCGAAAAAGGCAGGCGCGACCAGCAGCGAGGCGATCGCCGAGATATCGATGAGGATCTTGGCGAAGCTGGCAAAGGCATCGGCGCTGTATTGGCCGTAGAAGCCCGAGACCCCCGGCCCCATCGCCCCCGAGGTCAGATCGGGGATGACGAACAGCGCCGATCCGGCGATGGCGAGCACCGCGAGCCAGGTCATCGCCCGTGCCGAACGGTCCCCCAGCCAGGCGATGAGCAGGATCATCACCAGCGCGGCAAGGCTCAGCACATCCTCGGCGGCCATCAGCCGCAGCGAAAAGGCCCAGCCCATCAGCGTGCCTCCGCCTGGACGAGGCCCGCCGCGGGCGGGGTCAGCCCGGCATCGCTCGCGGGCCTTGCCTGCGCCACGCGGGCGTCGAGCGCGGCGACATCGGCGCGGAACGGGGCGATGAAGCTTTCGGGATGGACTCCCATCCACAGCACGACCAGCGCGATCGGCGCCAGCATCGCCCATTCGCGCACCGAAAGATCGGGCATGCGCGCGGCATCGGAATGTGTCTGGTCGCCGAAGGCGACGCGGCGGTAGAGGTAGAGCATATAGGCAGCGCCAAGGATGATGCCGGTGGTCGAGACCGCCGCAACCCAGCTCGACAGCTGGTAGATGCCGGCGAGCGAAAGGAATTCGCCGATGAAACCGCTGGTGCCGGGCAGGCCGATCGAGGCCATGGTGAACAGCATGAACAGCAGCGCATAGGCGGGCATGTTGATCGACAGCCCGCCATAGCGGTCGATCTCGCGCGTGTGCAGCCGGTCGTAGATCACGCCGACGCACAGGAACAGCGCGCCCGAGACCAGCCCGTGGCTCAGCATCACCACCATCGCGCCCTCGATCCCCTGGCGGTCGAAGGCGAAGAGCCCGACGGTGACAATCGCCATATGCGCCACCGAGGAATAGGCGATCAGCTTCTTCATGTCGTGCTGCACCAGCGCAACGAGGCTGGTATAGACCACCGCCACCATCGACAGCGCGAAGATCAGCGGCGCGAAATGCGCCGAAGCCTCGGGGAACATCGGCAGCGAGAAGCGGATGAAGCCATAGCCACCCATCTTGAGGAGCACGCCGGCAAGGATCACCGAACCCGCGGTCGGCGCCTGGACGTGGGCATCGGGCAGCCAGGTATGCACCGGCCACATCGGCATCTTGACTGCGAAGCTCGCGAAGAAGGCAAGCCACAGCCAGTTCTGCGCGCCGGGCGGGAAATCGTAATGCATCAGCGTCGGGATGTCGGTTGTCCCCGCCTCGTTCGCCATCCACAGCATGGCGATCAGCATCAGCACCGAGCCGAGCAGCGTGTAGAGGAAGAATTTATAGCTCGCGTAGATGCGGTCGGCGCCGCCCCAGATGCCGATGATGAGATACATCGGGATGAGGCCGGCCTCGAAGAAGATGTAGAACAGGAACAGGTCCTGCGCCGCGAAGACGCCGATCATCAGCGTTTCCATCAGCAGGAAGGCGGCCATGTATTCGCCGACGCGCTTCTCGATCGCATCCCAGCTGGCAAGGATGCAGATCGGCATCAGGAACACCGACAGCAGGATGAGAACGAGCGCGATGCCGTCGATGCCGAGCGCCCATTGAAAGCCCGAAAACAGCGGCAGCCGCTCGGTGAACTGCCATTGCGCACCGCCGACTTGGAAATCGGCCCACAGGACGAGGCCGAGCGCGAAATCGACCAGCGTCGCGACAAGCGCGATCATCCGTGCGCGCGGCGCATCGCTCGCGAGGCAGCCGAGTGCGCCGAGCAGCGGCACCGCCAGCATCAGCGTGAGGATGGGAAAGCCGCTCACCGTACCACGCCCCCCATCGTCCAGGTGACCGCGGCGACAAGCCCCAGCAGCATCACCAGCGCATAACTCGTCAGATAGCCCGATTGCAGCTTGCGCGCGCCCTCGCTGCCCTTGCCGACCACCCAGGCGGCGCCGTTGGGGCCGAAGCGGTCGATGACGCCGATATCGCCCAGCTTCCACAGCTTGCGCCCGATCCAGAAGGCGGGGCGCACGAAGATCACATCATAGAGTTCGTCGAAATACCATTTGTGGAAGACGAAATCATAGATGACGCCGATCTGCTCGACCACCGCGGCGGGCAGTTTCGGATTGCGCATATAGGCATACCAGGCGGTGACAAAGCCCAGGAGCATCACCGCGAACGGCGCCCATTTGACATAGAGCGGGATCGCCTCGGCCGCCTCGGCAAGCTCGCGGTTGACCACCAGCGCCCCGTTCCAGAACGGCGCGGCGCCCGAAAGCCCGACGAACCAATGATTAAAGACCATGCCGGCGAACACCGCGCCCGCCGCCAGCACGCCGAGCGGGATGAGCATCGAGACCGGGCTTTCATGCGGATGATAGCCGGCGGTGCCGGTCGCGGCATGGTCATGATGCGCGTCGTGATGCGCCGCATCCGGATCATGCGCCCCATGCGCGTCGTGGAGCGCGTGCCGGATATGCTCTGAACCCGCCCAGCGGGGTGCGCCGAAGAAGGTGAGGAAGACCAGCCGCCAGCTGTAGAAGCTGGTCAGCAGCGCGGCGATGATCCCGGTGACCGACGCGAACTGGCCGAGCGGGGTGCCGCTTGCCCAGGCCGCCTCGATGATCGCATCCTTCGAATAGAAGCCGGCGAAACCCGCAACATCGGCGATGCCGACCCCGGTGATGGCGAGCGTGCCGGCCATCATCGCCCAGAAGGTCAGCGGGATTTCCTTCCGCAGCCCGCCGTAGAAGCGCATGTCCTGCTCGTGGTGCATGGCATGGATCACCGAGCCCGCGCCAAGGAACAGCAGCGCCTTGAAGAAGGCATGAGTGAACAGGTGGAACATCGCCGCGTTGAAGGCGCCGACGCCCGCGGCAAAGAACATGTAGCCAAGCTGCGAGCAGGTCGAATAGGCGATCACCCGCTTGATGTCCCACTGCGTGGTGCCGACCGTCGCGGCGAAGAAACAGGTCGCGGCGCCGATGAAGGTGACGAAATGCATCGCGGTGGGGCTGGCGACGAACATCGGCGAAAGCCGGCAGACCATGAACACCCCCGCGGTCACCATGGTCGCGGCATGGATCAGCGCCGAGACCGGGGTCGGGCCTTCCATCGCGTCGGGAAGCCAGGTGTGCAGTCCCAGTTGCGCCGATTTGCCCATCGCGCCGATGAACAAAAGGATGCACAGCACGGTCATGGTGTCGAAGCGGTGCCCGAGGAAGCCGATGGTGCTGCCGCCCATATGCGGCGCGGCGGCAAGGATCGCCGGGATCGAGACGGTGCCGAAGACGAGGAAGGTGCCGAAAATGCCGAGCATGAAGCCGAGGTCACCGACGCGGTTGACGACGAAGGCCTTGATCGCCGCGGCGCAGGCCGAAGGCTTCTTGAACCAGAACCCTATGAGGAGGTACGAGGCGAGCCCGACCCCCTCCCAGCCGAAGAACATCTGGACGAGGTTGTTCGCGGTAACCAGCATCAGCATCGCGAAGGTGAACAGCGAGAGATAGGCGAAGAAGCGCGGCCGGCCGTCGTCCTCATGCATGTAGCCGATCGAATACATGTGGACGAGGAACGAAACCGTCGTCACCACCACCAGCATCACCGCGGTCAGCGTGTCGATGCGCAGGGCCCAGTCGACGGCGAGCTTGCCCGAGGTGAACCAGTTCGCCACCGGCACGACCAGCGCGTGCGGATCGGCGCTCCATGCGAAGCCGAAGAAGGCGAACCACGACAGCAGGCACGACAGGCCCAGAAATATCGTGGTGACAAGCTCCGACGTGCGCGGCTCGACATTGGCGCCCCACAGCCCCGCGAACAGAAAGCCGAGGAGCGGCAGGAAGACGATGATCTCGTACATCATGTCTGGTTCAGCCCTTCAGCGCATTGATGTCTTCAACCGCGATCGAGCCGCGGTTGCGATAATAGGCGACCAGTATGGCGAGCCCGATCGCCGCCTCCGCCGCCGCGACGGTCAGGATCAGCAGCGCGAACACCTGCCCCGTCAGATCGCCGGCGAAGGTCGAAAACGCCACCAGATTGATGTTGACCGAGAGCAGGATCAGCTCGACCGACATCAGGATGATGATGATGTTCTTGTGGTTGAGGATGATGCCCGCCACCCCGATGGTGAACAAGATCGCCGCCAGCGACAGGTAATGCGCCAAACCGATGTCCATGGCGTCCCCCTCAAATCCCCGCCCGCGAGGCGACCTTGCGTACTTCGACCGCCGTCTCCGGCGTGCGCGCGACCTGGGCTGCGATGCTCTGCCGCTTCACCCCCGCCTTATGGCGCAGCGTCAGCACGATCGCCCCGATCATCGCC
>JAGWPW010000035.1 GCA_028870315.1 Sphingomonadales bacterium
GACCATATCCCGGGGCGCCAGGTCCTTCACCGAAGGCGCATAGCGCTCCATGAACCGCTCGCCCTCGGAATTGGTGAGATAGCCCCCCTCGCCGCGCGCGCCTTCGGTGATCAGGCAGCCGGCGCCATAGATGCCGGTGGGGTGGAACTGGACGAATTCCATGTCCTGGAGCGGCAGCCCGGCGCGCAGCACCATGCCGCCGCCATCGCCGGTGCAGGTATGCGCCGAGGTCGCGGTGAAATAGCAGCGGCCATAGCCGCCGGTCGCCAGCACCACAGCAGCGGCGCGGAAGCGGTGGATCGAGCCATCGTCGAGGCACAGCGCGATGACCCCGCGGCACACCCCGTTCTCCATGATGAGATCGATGGCGAAATATTCGATGAAGAAGTCCGCCGCGTATTTCAGGCTCTGCTGGTAGAGCGCGTGCAGCATGGCATGGCCGGTGCGGTCGGCGGCGGCACAGGTGCGCTGCACCGGCGGGCCTTCGCCCATGTTCTGCATATGGCCGCCGAACGGGCGCTGGTAGATCGTGCCGTCGGTGTTGCGGCTGAACGGAACGCCGGCATGCTCCAGCTCATAGACCGCCTGCGGCGCCTCGCGCACCATGTATTCGATCGCGTCCTGATCGCCCAGCCAGTCCGACCCCTTGACGGTGTCGTACATGTGCCAGGTCCAGTGATCGGGACTGTTGTTGCCGAGCGAGGCGGCGATCCCGCCTTGCGCCGCCACCGTATGGCTGCGGGTCGGAAAGACCTTGGTGATGCAGGCGGTGCGCAGCCCCGCCTCGGCGCTGCCCATCGTTGCGCGCAGGCCTGAGCCGCCGGCGCCGACGACGACGGTGTCATAAGTGTGGTCGATGATCTTGTAGGCGGGCGTATCGGCCATGTCAGGCGGCTCCCAGCGCGAGGCGGATGACACAGACGAGCCCGAAGGCGACGCCGGCGAAGGCAAGGAGATTGAGCGCGGCGACGCAGGCGAATCTATTGCCGTCGTCATGCACATAATCTTCGACCATCACCTGCACGCCAAGCCGGGCGTGCCAGAAGGTGGTGACGACAAGCAGGCCGAGCATCGTCGCCGAAAACGGCCGCGCCGCCCAGCCATGCACGGTGATATAGTTGAAATTGTTGAGCATCAGCAGCGAAATCACCAGCCAGCCAACGGCGATGAGATTGCCGATCGCGGTGAAGCGCTGCACCAGCCAATGCTGCGAGCCGTGTTTCGCCGAGCCAAGCCCGCGCACGCGGCCGATCGAAGTTCCGTTGCCCATTGTTTCCCCCTCAGCGCAGCAGGATCGCGGCCCAGAAGGCCACGGTCAGCACGATGCCGCCGGCCATCGACAGCCAGGACCAGGCGGCGTTGGCCTTGAGTTCGAAGCCCGCGCCGAGGTCGAGCACGAAATGGCGCAGGCCCGAACTCAGGTGATTGAAGAACGCCCAGCTGATGCCGATCAGCACCACCTGCCCGTACCAGCTGCCGGCAAGGCTCGTGAAGATCGCATAGGCCGCGGGGCCCGAGACGAGCGCGCCCAGCCACCACAGCAGCACCGCAAGCCCGACGAAGGCAAGGCCGTTCCCCGAAACCCGGTGCAGGATCGAGACCGCCATCGCCGGCCCCCAGCGCCAGATCTCCAGATGCGGCGACAAGGGCCGCTTGCGCGCGGAAGGGCTGGCTTGGGCCATGGCGGGCTGTCCTCCGATCGGGGCCGCGAACGCCGCTTTGCCCCCTGCCTCCCTTAGCCAAATGATCGGGACGCGCAAGCGCCACCGCGACGCGCCGGCGGCCTGGCGGCATCGGGCGATGCGCCGGGCATTTGTTGCCGCATCGCTTTTGCAAAAACCGATTCCCGCTTTTTTGCGCGATGCTTTAAGGCCCGGCAGCATGGACCGCGATACGCCGCCCGGCTGGAAGATCACCGTGCTTGCCCCGCGGATGGCGGTGGAAGCCGCGCTCCTCGCGCATGAGGAGGTCGCCGACTGGGACCCCGAGATCGTGCTTTCGGGCAGCGAATGCGCCGCGGACCGGCCCGAGGAATGGCGGCTCGAAGCCTATCTCCCGCGCGCGCCACGCTCTGCCGATCGCCACGCGGTCGCGGCGCTGTTTTCCGGACAGAAGGTCGCGCTCGTCGAGGAGCCGCTTCCCGATCTCGACTGGGTGACGCTCAGCCAGCACAGCCTTGCCCCGATCCGCGAGGGGCGCTTCCACGTCCACACCCCCGACCATCCCGCGATCCATGAAAGCGGCGTCATCGATTTTTCGATCCCCGCGAGCCAGGCGTTCGGAACCGGCCAGCATGCAACCACCGCCGGCTGCCTCGCGATGCTGGGCGCGATGAAGGCCGCAGGGCTGGTGCTGCGCAACATTGCCGACATCGGAACCGGCACCGGGCTGCTCGGCTTTGCCGCGCGCGCGCTGTGGCCGCGCGCGCTGGTCACGGTCAGCGACATCGACCGCGCCGCGATCGCGGTGGTGCTGCGCAATGCCGAAGACAACGGCATCGCGCTCGGCGGCGGCGCGGGGCAGATCGCGCCGGTCCATGCGCCGGGGCTCGACCATCCGCTGCTCGCAGCGCGCGCGCCCTATGACGCGATCATCGCCAACATCCTCGCGGGGCCGCTGATCGACCTTGCCCCCCGCTTCGCGCGGGCGCTGGTGCCGGGCGGCCAGTTGCTGCTCGCCGGGCTGCTCGACAGCCAGGAAGCGGCAGTGCGCGCCGCCTGCCGCCGCGCCGGCTTTCGCCTTGCCGCGCGCGAGCAGCGTGGCGACTGGGTGATATTGTGGCTGCGCCTGCGCCCCGGCCGCGCGCGCGCCGTACGATAGGCGGCGCGGCCGATCGCGCCGTGCCTCACCCGGCGTTGCGCACGATCTCGGCCCAGCCCGCCTCGTCGATCACCCGGATACCGAGCTTTTCGGCCGCCTTGAGCTTGCTGCCCGCGCCCGGCCCGGCCACCACGAGATCGGTCTGCGCCGAGACCGACCCGGCCGCGCGCGCGCCGAGCCGTTCGGCCTGCGCCTTTGCTTCGTCGCGGCTGATCGTCTCCAGCTTGCCGGTAAAGACGATGGTCTGCCCCGCGACCGCGCTCGCCAGCGTCTCGACGACATAGTCGGGCGGCTGCACCTCGGCGAGCAGGTCATCCCACACCGCGCGGTTATGCGGCTCGTGGAAGAAATCGCCGAGCGCGCCGATCACCGCCGGGCCGACCCCCTCGACCGCGGCGAGTTGCGCCAGCGCATCGCCATCGCCGGCATGCGCGCGTTCGGCAACCTGGCGCAGCGCCGGCAGGGCGACGAAGCGCTTCATCAGATCGCGCGCGGTCACCGCCCCGACATGGCGGATGCCGAGCCCGAACAGCAGCCGCGCGGCATCGGGCCGGCGCCTCGCCTCGATCGCCGCCAGCAGATTGTCGACCGACCTGTCCTTCCACCCCTCGCGCCCGACGATTTCGGCGCGGCGCGCGGCAAGGCGGAAGATGTCGGCCGGGCTTTCCAGCCAGCCCAGCGCGAAGAATTCGGCGATGGTCTTCTCGCCCAGCCCCTCGATGTCGAGCGCGCCGCGGCTGACGAAATGCTTCAGGCGCTCGGTGCGCTGCGCCGGGCAGACCAGCCCGCCGGTGCAGCGGACATCGACCTCGCCGGCCTCGGCTACCGCCTCGCTGTGGCATTCGGGGCAATGGTCGGGGAACGCGTAGGGTTCGCGCGCCACCTCGCGGGTGAGGTTCTCGACGACCTGCGGGATCACATCGCCCGCGCGCTGCAACACCAGCCGGTCGCCGACGCGCAGCCCCAGCCGGGCAATCTCGTCGCGGTTGTGCAGCGTCACATTGGTGACGGTGACCCCGCCGACGAGCACCGGCGCAAGCCGGCCGACCGGGGTCAGCTTGCCGGTGCGGCCAACCTGGATATCGATCGCCTGAAGCGTGGTTTCGGCGCGCTCGGCGGGGAATTTATGCGCCAGCGCCCAGCGCGGTGCCCTGGCGACGAAGCCCAGCCGCGCCTGCAACGCAAGACTGTCCACCTTGTAGACGACCCCGTCGATCTCGTAAGGCAGCGCGGCGCGCGCCGCGGCGATGGCGCGATACTGGCCGAGCATCTCGTCGAGCGAGCGGCAGCGCACCAGCCGCGGCGAGACCGGCACCCCCCAATCGGCGATCTGCATCATCATCGCGAATTGCGTGTCGGCCGGCACCGCGCTCGCCGCACCCCAGCCATGCGCCCAGAAGCGCAGCGGGCGGCTGGCGGTGATCCGCGCGTCCTTCTGGCGCAGCGAGCCGGCGGCGGCATTGCGCGGATTGGCGAAGCGCCGCTCGCCGTGTTCGGCCTGGGCGGCATTGAGCGCGGCGAAATCCGCGCGGCTCATGAACACCTCGCCGCGAATCTCGAAAACCGCCGGGACATCGCCGCGCAGGCGTTGCGGAATATCGGCGATATGGGCGACATTGGCGGTGACGTCCTCGCCCACCTCGCCATCGCCGCGGGTGGCGGCGCGGACCAGGCGCCCGGCCTCATAGCTGAGGCTGCAGGACAGGCCGTCGATCTTGTCCTCGGCGGTCATTTCCACCGCCGCATCGTCGGCGAGCGCGAGATAGCGCCGCACGCGGGCGAGGAACTCGGCGACCTCCTCGTCGCTGAAGCCATTGTCGAGGCTCATCATCCGCACCGCATGGCGCACCTTGGCGAGCGGCGAGGACGCGATCTCGTGCCCCACCGCCTGCGAGGGACTGTCGGCGCGAACGAGGTGCGGAAAGGCGGCTTCGAGTTCGGCGTTGCGGCGGACCAGCGCGTCATAGGCGGCATCGCTGATCTCGGGCGCGTCCTCGGCGTGATAGAGCCGGTTGTGCCGCGCAATCTGGCGCGCGAGCCGCATCAACTCGTTCGCCGCATCGGCATCGTCGATACCGGACGTCATACCCCCTCCAGCAGCCGGGCAGCCTGCGCGCGCGCCTCCGCGGTGATTTCGGCACCCGAGAGCATCCGCGCGATCTCCTGGCGGCGGCCCTCGCCATCGAGCCGGGCGACCGAGGTGCGCGAGACGAAACCGTCGCTCGCCTTGGCGATGACGTAATGCGTGCGTCCGCGCGCCGCGACCTGCGGGCTGTGCGTCACCGCCAGCAATTGCCCGGCCCCCTCTGCTCCCTGGCTTGCCAGCCGCGCCAGCCTTTCGCCGATCGCCGAGGCGACCGCGCCGCCGACCCCGCGGTCGATCTCGTCGAAGATCACCGTCGCCGCGCCGCCTTCCTCGGCGAGCGCGACCTTGAGCGCGAGGATGAAGCGCGACAGTTCGCCCCCCGAGGCGATGCGGCCGAGCGGGGCGAAATCGGCGCCGGGATTGGTCGCGATGAGGAATTCGACCGCGTCGATCCCGCCCGGCCCCCAGCGCGCCTCGGGCAGGCGTTCGATCCGCGTGCGAAAGCGCGCGGCATCGAGCTTGAGCGGCGCGAGTTCGCCGGCAACCGCGGCATCGAGCCGCGCCGCTGCCGCGCCGCGCGCCACCGACAGCGCCTCGGCAAGGCCGCGATAGTCCTGCGCCGCGCGCGCCGCCGCCGCCGCGAGCGCGGCGACCCCCGCCTCGCCGCCCTCGATCGCGGCAAGCTGTGCGCGCATCGTATCGGCGAGCGCCGGCAGATCATCGGCGCGCGTCGCATGCTTGCGCGCAAGCGCGCGCAGCTCGAACAGCCGGATTTCGAGGCCATCGAGCGCTTCGGGATCGTGCGCCAGCGCCTCGGCGGCGCGATCGAGCCGGTCCTCAGCCTCGCCCGCCTCGATCACCGCGCGGTCGAGCGCGGCGAGCGCTTCGCCGAGCAGCGCATGCTCGCCGGCGATCCGGTCGAGCCGCCGCGCAGCGGCGCGCATCGTCGCCGACGCCGATTCGGAGCCCGCGAAAAGCTGGCGCAGCGCGGCAAGATCGTCCGCCAGCCGCTCGCCCTGCTTCATCGCGCGGTGGCGGGCGGCCAGTTCGGCCTCCTCGCCCGGCTGCGGCGCCAGCGCGTCGAGTTCGCGAAGATGCGCGGCCAGCAGATCGCGATCGGCCGCGGCGCGCGCGAGGTGATCGCGCGCGCTTGCCAGCGCCGCCTCGGCAGCCTGCCAGCGGTGCCAGGCGTTCTCGACCGCGGCGGCATCGGCCCGCGCATAGCGATCGACGAGCGCGCGATGGCCGCGCGGATTGACCAGCCCGCGATCGTCGTGCTGGCCGTGCAGTTCGACCAGCGCCGGCGCCAGCGTGCGCAGCAGCCCGGCGCTCACCGGCTGGTCGTTGACGAAGGCCTTGCTCGCACCATCGGCGCGCAGCTGGCGGCGGACGATCAGCGATTCGCCGGGCTCGACGACGACGCCCGCATCCGCCAGCGCCGCGGCGACCACGGGCGGCAGGCTGGCGAAGTGGAAGCTGGCCGAAACGCTCGCCTGGTCGGCGCCCGCGCGCAGCAGCCCGGCCTCGGCGCGCAACCCCAGCACCAGCCCCAGCGCATCGAGCAGGATCGACTTGCCCGCCCCGGTCTCGCCGGTGAGCACCCCCAGCCCCGCGCCGAATTCGAGATCGAGCGCCTCGATCAGCACGATGTTGCGGATGGCAAGGCAGGTGAGCATGGTCGCTGCCCGGTCTATAAGCAATCGCCGGGCTTGCAAACCGCAGCGCCCGAAATCCTGCCGGCAGCGCGCGTGCATTTGCCCGCGCGCGCCGCCATGATCGGGCGATGTCCCGCGCCGCGCCTCCCATCTCCCGATTCGTCCCGGTGCTGCCCTATCTCGCGCTCGCCGGCTCGATGCTGTCGTTCTGCCTTGGCACCTCGCTCGCCAGGCAGCTGTTTCCCGCGCTCGGCGCGCCGGGGACCGCAGCCTGTCGCGTCGGCTTCTCGGCGCTGATCCTGCTCGCCGTGTTCCGGCCGTGGCGCCGGCTGCCCTCGCGCGCCGATGCGCTGCGGGTGATGCGCTATGGCGCGGTGCTGGGGCTGATGAACCTGTGCTTCTACATGGCGCTGCGCACGATTCCGCTGGGGCTGGCGATCGCGGTCGAGTTTCTCGGGCCGCTGACCGTCGCGCTCCTCCATTCGCGGCGGGTTGCGCAATTCGCGCTGGTGGCGATGGCGGTCGCAGGGCTCGCGCTGCTGCTGCCGCTTGCCACCCACCGCGACGCGCTCGATCCGTCGGGCTTCGGCTTCGCGCTCGGCGCGGGGTTGTTCTGGGCGCTCTACATCCTGTTCGGCCAACGCGTCGGCCATGTGCCGCCGGGGGTCGCGGTTTCGCTCGGCATGGCGAGTGCGGCGGCAATCGTCGTGCCGATCGGCATCGCCACTAGCGGCACCGCGCTGCTTTCGCCGACGCTCATGCTGGTCGGGCTGGCGGCGGCGGCGCTGTCGAGCTCGCTTCCCTATTCGCTCGAAATCGTCGCGCTGCGGCACATCCCCGCGCAGCGCTTCGGGATTCTCCTCAGCCTCGAGCCGGCGCTAGGGGCGATCACCGGGGTGCTGCTGCTGGGCGAGGCGCTGTCACCGCGCCAGTGGCTCGCGATCGCGCTGGTGATGATCGCCTCGGCGGGATCGGTGCTGACCGGCGAGCGCGGCGCCATTCCCGCCTGATCGCGGCGCCTTCAGGCGACTTCCTCGAACCCCGCGACCGAGGTGCGGTGCATCCGCCGGCCCGAATCGGCGCCATACGGCACGACCCGGTGCAGCGCGCCGGTATTGTCCCAGACGACGAGATCGCCTTCCTGCCAGGCGTGCTGGTAGGTGAACTCGGGCCGTCCGGCGAATTCGAGAAGCCGGGTCAAAAGCGCGCGTCCTTCGGCCTTGCTGCGCCCGACGACATAATCGGCGGTATAGCCGATGAGCAGCGACTTGCGCCCGTTGTGATGCGTCCAGACCAGCGGATGCTCATGCGCGAAGGCGCGGCGGATGGGGTCGAGCTCCTCGGGGCTGGCGACCTCGCGCACCGCCGCGATCACCGTGTGGACCACGCGCAGATCGGCATATTCCGCCTTCTGTTCGGGGCTCAGCGCCTCGTAGGCGGCGTAGGTGCTGGCGAATTCGGTCTCGCCGCCGCGGGGCGCGACCTTGCGCGCCGAAAGGATCGTCGCATAGGGCGGGGCGATGTCGCTGGTGATGCCGTCGGCGTGCCAGAAGAAGGTGCCCAGCACATATTCGGGTTCGTTGTTGTCATCGAGCGTCACCGTATAGACGTCCTGCGTCGAGGAATCGCCGCCCGGCACGCGCGAGGTGAAATTGATCCGCGGGCCCAGCGCGTCGGTGAAGGCAAGCTGCTCGGCATCGCTCAGCCCGACCCGCGGGAACACCAGCACGCCGCGCTGGTCGAGCAGTTCGCGGCAGCGGGCCACCACCGCTTCGTCCTTGAGTTCCTCGCGCGTCGCATGGACGATGGCGCCGATGTTGGGCTTGATGTTCTCGACCTGCATGTCTGCTCTCTCCTCGCGATCGGGTCGCTGCCCGGCGCCGGCGATCGCCGCTTACCCATGGTGCCTGCCAGCACATAGACCCTGCGCGATCGCTTGCAAGGGCGCCGGCTGCGGGGCGGCACAGGATAGGCCCTAGCATAAATGGAACGGGTCAGGTAACATTAATCCGTCGCGCCGAATGCCGGGCCCCGGCTTGGGCAGGACGACGGGACGGCAATCGCACGCGGAACGCCCCGCGCGGGAGAGAGACATGCTCGACAACAGGCCCTCGCGCTGGGACCGCGAGGTCGATTTCATCGCCATCGGATCGGGGATCGGCGGCCTGTCGGCGGCGATCACCGCGCAGGAGCACGGGCTTTCGGCGCTGGTGATTGAGCGTGCCGACCAGCTCGGCGGGGTCACCGCGCTGTCGATGGGCGAGGTCTGGGTGGCGGGCAACCACCACGCGGCGGCGCTGGGCATCGAGGATTCGCCCGAAAGCGGCTTTCGCTACCTCCAGCGCCTGGCGATGGGCTATGGCAGCGATGCGGCGATCCTCAATTTCGCGGTCCATGCCCCGCAGGCGCTCGCCTGGTTCGAGGAGCGGATCGGCCTTGCGATGACGCCGATCCGCGCCTGCCCCGATTATTACTACACGGTGAGCAACGATGCCGTCGCCGAGGGCCGGATGCTGGAGGTCGAGCCCTTTCCCGGCGCGAGCCTTGGCGAATGGCAGGCGCGCACGCGGGTTTCGCCGCAGATGCCTTATGGCCTGACCCACGCCGATATCTTCGATGCCGGCGGCACCGCCAACATCGCGAAGTGGGATTTCGAGAAGATGGCGGGGCGGCTGACCCGCGACGAGCGCTGCCTTGGCCCCGGCCTCGCGGCAAGCTTCGTCAAGGGCGCGCTCGACCGCGGCATCGCGCTGATGACCGGCGCCAGCGCCGAGGAGCTGATCGCCGACGGCGAGCGGGTGGCAGGGGTGCGCGTGGTCACGAAGGAGCGCGAGATCTTCGTCCGGGCGCGGCGCGGGGTGCTGGTCGCGGTCAGCAGCTACGAGCGCAATCAGGATCTCAACCGCACGCTGAGCCGGCAGCTCGAACTGGGCTCGATGGTGTTCGCGACGGTGAACGGCGCCGCCTTCCGCCTGACCGGGCCGCTCGGCGCGCGCGTCGCCAGCGTGCCCGACATCACCTCGCTCGGCTTCACCATTCCCGGGATCGAGGACGAGGACGGCAAGCCGGTGTGGAACAGCGCGCTGCCGGTGATCGGCCAGCCGCATACGATCGTCGTCAACCGCGCGGGCCGGCGCTTCGGCAACGAGGCCTTCTATCGCTCGTTCTATTATCTGATCGACCAGATCGACGGCGGCGACCAGACCCACCCCAACTTCCCCTGCTGGACGATCATCGATGCCCAGGCGCGCGAGAAATATCCCTTCGGCTCGCTGATGCCAGAGGCCGAATGGCCCGAGGGGCTGGGCGCAAGCGCGGCGACCCTTGCCGAACTCGCCGCGAAGATCGGCGTCGATGCCGCCGGACTGGAGGCAAGCGTCGCGCGGTTCAACACCTGGTGCGCGGCGGGCCGCGACGAGGATTTCGGGCGCGGCAACCATCCCTGGAGCGCCTGGATGTGCGGCGATCCGCATCAGCGGCCCAACCCCAACCTCGGCCCGCTCGTCAAACCGCCCTTCTACGCGGTCGAGATGAAGCGGATGGGCGGAACCGCGATCGCCGCCAGCGGCATTCTTGCCGACGAACACGGGCGTGCGCTCGGCTGGGACGACCGGCCGATCGAGGGCCTTTATGTCGCCGGCAATTCGATGGCGCGGATGGAAACCGGCGCGGTGATGCAAAGCGGCATCTCCAACGCGCGCGGCATGACCTATGGCTGGTTGATCGGCCGCCACGCCGCCGGCCAGCCGAGCGCCGCGCTTGCCGAGGCGGCGCGGCGCATGGGGCTGTGATCGAGACCGAGCAGCGCGCCGAGATCGAGGCCGGGCTCGACGCGGTATGGGATCATGTGCGCGACATAGCCCGCTGGGCGGCGATCATGCCCGGCTATCGCGCCTGCGTGATCGAGAACGACAATGATTCGCGCTGGACGCTCAAGGTCGGCGTCGGCGGGCTGGTGCGCACGGTCACGGTCGCGGTGCATGTCGAGGAATGGGCGGGGCCGGGGCTGGTGCGCTTTCGCTATGCGCTGAAGGGCGATCCGGTGACCGGCAGCGGCACCTGGCGCGCAACGGCGCTGGGCAGCGGCCGCACCGGGATCACGCTCGCCGTGCGGGTCGAGGGCAGCGGGCCGATGGCGCCGATGTGGGAGGCGATGGGCCGGCCGCTGCTGCCACAATTCGCGCGAAGCTTCGCGGCGGAGCTGAAGCGCGCGATCGAAGCCGCGCCGGGTGCGGCGCCGCCCGCCGAAAGCAAGGGGCCTCGCGCATGGCTGCACCGGATCTGGCGGCGTCTGACGCGCCGCGCCTGATCGATGCCGTCGGTGGACTATGGCGCGCACGCATCCCACGCCGCGAGCACGCCGCGCAGCGCCGCGACGCAGGCGAGCGGGCTGTCGAGCATCGGATAATGTCCGGCACCGGGGATGACGAACGTCGCCACCCGGCCCCCGCCGAGCGCGCCAACCCGCGCCACCGCGTCCGGTCCGGCAATATGGGTGTGCTCGCCATAGATCGCCGCCACCCGGCACCGAATCTCGCCCAGCCGGTCCCTGAGATCGAGCCCGGCGGACAGGATCGCGCCGAAGCCGGGATCGAATTTCCATCCCCAGCCGCCCGGATATTCGCGCACCGAATGGCCGGCGATCGCGTCGGTCAGCGCCGGAAGGCCGATCGGCACCCGCGGTTCGGGGGTGAAGCGGAAGCGCGCGACGGCGCTGGCGCGATCGGCATGGAGCCGCGGCGCGCGCATGGGCCGCGCCTCGCGCGGGCGCAGCGCCGGATCGCCGGGCAATTCGGCATAGCGCAGCGCGTCGAGCGCGATCACGCCGCGCAGCGCAGCGCCATGCGCCAGCGCGGCGCGCAGCGCGAATTGCCCGCCGGCGCTGTGCCCGACGAGCACCGGCGCGGCCGGCGCCGACAGCAGCCCGGCATCGGCGCAGGCCGCCATGATCTCGGTGATCACCAGTTCGGTCGCATAGGCGGCGCGATGCCCCGAATCGCCGCAGCCGCCGGGATCGATGGCAATCACATGGTATTGTTCGGCGAGAAGCGGCGCGATCGCGTCGAACCAGTGCGCATGGCCGCCGGCGCCGGCGATCAGCGCCAGCCCCGGATTGGCGCGCGCGCCCCAGCGCAAATAATGGATCGGCGTGCCCGCCACCTCGACAAGGCAGCTCTCGCCAGCGCTCGCCAGCGCGCGCGTCAACCAGGCGGGAGGGCAGGCGGGCGGGTTTGCGCTCATTTGCCGGCGATAGCATCGCCGCTGTCGCATAAGCGAACGCGGTGACGATATTGCGAATTTCACCTTGCCGGGGCATCGCCCTCGCCCGAAAGGAATCGCATGTCCGACAACCTGCCAGAACCGCTCGCCACAGCCGCGACCATGCCGCAGCTCGTTCGCGCCGCCGCCGCCGCCTATGGCGAGGCGGTGGCGATCCGCCTCAACGGCGAGACCATTCCCGACGCGCAGGCGAGCTTTCGCGAACTCGACGAGCGCTCGGCGGCGCTGGCCAGCGGCCTTGTCGCGCGCGGGGTGGGCAAGGGCGCGCGGGTCGGCTTCATTGCCGGCAACGGACCGTTCTTCGCGGTCGCGTTCGCCGCGATCGGCCGGATCGGCGCGGTGGCGGTGCCGATCAGCACGATGATCCGCGCCAATGAACTGGTGCGGGTGCTGCGCCAGTCCGATGTCGGCGGGCTGATCGTCCAGCGCCGTTTTCTCGGCAATGATTACGCCACGCGGCTCACCGAGGCATTGCCCGCGCTCGCCGAAAGCGGCCCGGCGCTGCGCCTTGCGGCAGCGCCCTTCCTGCGCTGGGTGGCCTGCGAGGGCGAGGGCCTGCCCGAAAGCTTTTCCACGCTCGACGATCTCGTCGCCGAAGGGGCGGCAATCCCGACGTCGTTCCTCGCCGCGATCGAGAGCGAGGTGCATCCCACCGACCAGCTGGTCGAAATCTACACCTCGGGCTCGATGGCGCTGCCCAAGGGGGTGAAGCACGATCACGGGCCGATGCTGTTTCGCGCCCGCTATCTCGCCGGCATGCTCGGCGCCACGCGCGGAAAGGAGATGGCGGCCTATCTGCCGATGTTCTGGGTCGGCGGGATGATGATGGCGCTGATGCCCGACTGGGTGGCGGGCGCCACCACCGTGTGCAGCGAACGCACGCTCAGCAACAGCCAGGTGGCGATGGGCAGCGTGCTGTCGGCCGAGGATCTGGCGAAGACCGCGGGCAACCCGCCGTGGTGGGGGCTGGGCATGAGCGAGACGCTCGGCCCCTATTCCTGGGGCGATGTGCATCGCGCGCCGGGCCATCCGGTCTGCGCGCCGATGGACCATTTCGCCCCCGGCTACGAGGTGCGCACCGCCGACGAGGCGGGCAACCCCGTGCCCGAGGGCACCCCGGGCGAGGTGCAACTGCGCGGCTATGCGGTGACGCGCGGGCTCCACAAGATCGCGCGCGACGAGAATTTCACGCCCGACGGCTTCTACCGCACCGGCGACATGGGGGTGTGGGAGGGCAGCCGCCTCCATTTCGTCGGGCGCAGCGGCGACATGATCAAGACCGCGGGTTCCAACGTCTCTCCCGCCGAGGTCGAGATGGAGCTTCAGCAGATCGACGGGGTCCATTCGGCCTATGTCGTCGGCATCCCCGACCGCGAGCGCGGCCAGCTCGTCGTCGCCGCGATCGTCCCGCGCGAGGGTGCGAGCCTCGATTTCGCCGCGATCGAGGCCGAGCTGCGCAAGCGCCTGTCGAGCTACAAGGTGCCGCGCGCCTGGCTCGCCATCCGACGCGACGAAGTGCCGCTGCTC
>JAGWPW010000036.1 GCA_028870315.1 Sphingomonadales bacterium
GCGCGAATATGCGCGCGGCATGTGGCTGATGCTGCAACAGGACGAACCCGGCGATTATGTGCTGGCGACCGGCACCACCACCAGCGTGCGCACCTTCGCCGAATGGGCCTTCGCCGATGCCGGGATCACGCTCGAATGGCGTGGTGCAGGCGTCGATGAGAAAGGCTATTGCGCGCGCTCGGGCAAGCTGTGCGTCGCGGTCGATCCGCGCTACTTCCGCCCCACCGAGGTCGATCTGCTGGTCGGCGATCCCGGCAAGGCGCGCGAACGGCTGGGCTGGCAGGCGGAAACCAGCGTCCGCGACATGGCGCGCGAAATGGTCGAGGCCGATCTGGCGCTGTTCGCGCGCGAAGCGGCCTATCAGCCAGCCTGACCGGGCATGGGGCAAGCCGCGACGCCATGCCCGATCTGCACCGGGCCACGACGCGCGCTTTTCCGAAAGACGTTCCTTGGCCGGCACGAGGCGCCGCTCGACTGGTGCGCCGCCTGCGGCTTCCTGCAGGTGCGCGCGCCGTTCTGGCTGGCCGAAGCCTATGACACGGCGATCGCCGCGCTCGACACCGGCCTTGTCGCCCGCAACCTTGGCATCGCCAACCGGCTGGCGGGGTTGCTGCCGCTGCTGGGGGATACGACGGGTCCGTTTCTCGACGCCGGCGGCGGCATCGGCCTGCTGGTGCGGCTGATGCGCGACCGCGGCTTCGATTTCCGCTGGTCCGACGCCCATGCCGTGAATCTCCTCGCGCGCGGCTTCACGCTGGGCGCGGGCGAGCCGGCGGTCGCGGTGACCGCGATCGAAGTCCTCGAACATTGCGCGGACCCGGTGGGCTTCGTCGCACAGGCGCTGGCCGTTGCCGGCACGCGCACGCTGATCTTCACCACCGAAACCTACACCGGCACGCCGCGAGCCGACTGGTGGTACCTTGCCCCCGAGAGCGGCCAGCACATCGCCTTCTTCCGTCAGGATACGCTGGCGGCGCTCGGCGCGCGGCTGGGCCTTGCGCTGCACAGCCACCGCGGCCTCCACATGCTGACCGACCGTGCCATCGCGGCGCGCGCCTATCGCTGGCGGACCGGCCGGCTTGCCCCGCGCATCGCCCGAAGCGCGCGCGGATCGCTGGTCGCATCCGACCATGCCCTGCTGCGCGCGCGGGGCGGGCGATGAATGCCGCGCCCGCTGTGCTGTTCGATGCGGACATCTTCCTGCGCCAGCGCGTCGGCGGCATCTCGCGACTGTTCGTCGAGCTGGCGCGCGCGCTCCCCGCCGAAGGCATCGCGCCGCGCATCGCCGCGCCTTTTCATATCAACGCGCTGCTCGCCGCGCTGCCGCGCGGCATCTTTCCCTGGGGGCAGCGCCGCCTGTCCGGGCGCTTCGCGGTGGCCGCCGCGCGGCGCCTGCCCGATGCGACGGCGCTCGCGGCACGCCGGACATCGGCGCGGCTGCTGCACCCGACCTATTATCCGCCCCGTCCGCTGCGCAGCCGGCTGCCGATGGTCATCACCGTTCACGACATGATCCATGAGCGCGATGCGAGCTTCGCCGGCGATCCGGTGATCGGCTGGAAGGCGCAGGCGATCGCGCACGCCGACCGCATCGTCTGCGTATCGCAGAGCACCCGGCTCGATCTGCTGGCCCGCTTTCCCGCTGCCGAGGCAAGGACGGTGGTGATCCCGCTCGCCGCCTCGCTGCCGGCCGCGCCGAACGCACCGCCGCCGCAGCCGCGACCCTATGTGCTCTATGTCGGCGAGCGCTGTCGCGCCTACAAGAATTTCGCCGGCCTGCTGCGCGCCATGCCGCTGCTCGATCGCGCGCTCGATCTTGTCGCCGTCGGCGGCGGCGCGTTCAGCCCGGACGAGCGGGCGGCGATCGCCGGGCTGGGGCTGGCGGGGCGGGTGCGCCAGATCGCCTGCGACGATCATGCGCTGGCGATCTGGTATGCCCATGCCGCGGCGCTCGCCTATCCATCGACCTGCGAAGGCTTCGGGATTCCTGCGCTGGAAGCGATGGCGGCGGGCTGCCCGGTGGTGGCGCTGGCGCGCGCATCGCTCCCCGAGGTCTGCGGGCCGGCGGCCTGCTATGCCGAGGCGCCCGAACCCGAGGCGCTGGCCCAGGCGCTGCGGCGGGTGACCGAGGATGCCGATCTGGCGCGCCAGCTGCGCGCCGCCGGGCTGCGCCAGGCCGCGCGCTTCAGCTGGCAGCGCTGCGCCGCAAGCCATGCCGCGGTTTACCGCGAACTGATCGGAGCCGAGCCGTGACCCTTTATCCTCTTGCAGGAAAGCGCGTGTTCGTCGCCGGCCATCGCGGCATGGTCGGCGCTGCGATCGTCCGCCGCCTCGCCCGCGAGAATTGCGAGGTGCTGACCGCGCCGCGCGACCGGCTCGATCTCACCGACCAGGCGGCGACGCATGGCTGGCTGGCGCGCGAGCGCCCGCAGGTGGTGGTGATCGCCGCGGCACGGGTCGGCGGCATCCTTGCCAATGCGACCTATCCCGCAGATTTCCTTTACGACAATCTGATGATCGCGGCCAATGTGATCGAGGGCGCGCGGCGATGCGGCGCCGAAAAGCTGCTGTTTCTTGGCTCGTCCTGCATCTATCCGCGGCTCGCCGCGCAGCCGATCGCCGAGGAGGCGCTGCTCACCGGCGCGCTCGAGCCGACCAATGAATTCTACGCGGTCGCCAAGATCGCCGGCATCAAGCTCGCCCAGTCCTGCCGCCGCCAGCATGGTTTCGACGCGATTTCGGCGATGCCGACCAATCTCTACGGCCCGGGCGACAATTACGATGCAGAAACCAGCCATGTCCTGCCCGCGCTGATCCGCAAGGTCCATGCCGCGAAGACCGCACGCGCTCCGGTGACGATCTGGGGAAGCGGAACCCCGCGCCGCGAATTTTTGCACGCGGACGATTGCGCCGACGCATCAGTATTTCTACTGAGTCATTACTCGGGGGAGGACCATGTCAACGTGGGATACGGCGCGGATATCTCGATCAGGGAACTCGCCGGCCTGGTGATGGAGGTGGCGGGCTATGACGCGGCCATCCACACCGATCCCGGCAAGCCCGATGGCACACCGCGCAAGCTGCTCGACTGCACCCGGCTCACCGCGCTGGGCTGGCGCCCGCGCATCGCGCTGCGCGAGGGCATTGCCGACGCCTGGCGGCATTTCCTGGCCGAGACTGCATGAGCGATAGCGGGCTGCGCCTCGCGATCCTGGGGATCAATTACGCCCCGGAAGAGATCGGCATCGCCCGCTATACCACCGACATGGCGGTATCGCTCGCATCGCGCGGCCACCATGTCGAGGTGATCGCGGGCAAGCCCTATTACCCGCAATGGACGACCTACCTGCCCTATCGCCGCCGCGGCTGGCATCACGAGACCGAGCGCGGCATCGCGATCACCCGCTGCCCGCATTATGTTCCCGCCGAGCCCAGCGGGCGCAAGCGCATCGTCCATCTTGCCAGCTTTGCCGCCGCCGCGCTGGGGCCGGCGCTGCGCCTTGCCCTGCGCCGCCGCGCGGCGCGCCCCCAGGTCATCCTCTGCGTGGTGCCGACGCTGCTGGCGCTGCCGGTCGCCTGGCTCGCAGCCCGCCTCGCGCGGGCCAAGCTGTGGGTGCATGTCCAGGATTTCGAGGTCGAGGCGGCCTTCGCCACCGGTCTCATCACCGCCTGTCGCGGGCTCGCGCGGTGGATCGGGGACAGCGAGGACCGGCTGCTCCGGCTCGCCGACCGCGTCTCGACGATCAGCCCGCAGATGTGCCGGCGGCTGATCGCCAAGGGCATCGCGCCCGATCGGGTGGTGCAGATCCGCAACTGGGCTGATGCCGCCTGCCATGCCGCGCCGCGCGCCGAAACCGGGGATTCGCTGCGCCAGAGCTGGGGCATCGGCGCGCGCCATGTCGCGCTTTACGCGGGCAGCATCGCCAACAAGCAGGGCATCGAAGTGGTGATCGAGGCGGCGCGGCGGGCCGGCGCGCGCAGCGACCTCGTATGGGTGATCTGCGGCCAGGGGCCGCAACGCGCGCGGCTGGAGCGGCAGGCGGCGGGGCTCGCCAATGTCCAGTTCCAGGATTTGCAGCCAAGCGAGCGGATGCGCGAACTGCTCGGCATGGCGAGCGTGCATGTGCTGCCGCAGATTCCCGGTGCCGCCGACCTCGTGCTGCCCTCCAAGCTCACCAACATGCTTGCCTCGGGCCGGCCGGTGGTGGCGACCGCGCTGCCCGGCACCGGCATTGCCGAGGAGGTCGAGGGCTGCGGCATCATCACCCCGCCGGGCGATGCGGCGCGGCTGGCCGGGGCGGTGACCGGCCTCCTCGACGATCCCGGCGCGCGGGCGGCCTTCGGCAAGGCGGCGCAGCGCCGCGCGCGCGACCGCTGGGCGCGCGAGCGCATCATCACCCGGCTTGAAGACGAGCTGCTGCGCATCTGCCGCGAAGTGCCGATGCCGATCGGCGAGCTCGAAACGGCGGTCTGACGCGGATCGGTGCAAGGCAAGCCGGCCGGCGTGCGGCGGGTCTGTCGCGGCAGGGATTGCCGCGCGGGCGATCACGGGCGATAGCGCCGTTGATGCAGCGCTGGCGCGCCTTTTTCTCGCACCGCCTCGTTGCGGGAACGCTTGCCGGCACTTACGGCCAGCTGGTGCAGCTTGTGGTGCAGCTGTTGTCGCTGCCGGTGTTCACCGCGCATTGGGGCCTTGCCGGCTATGGCAGCTGGCTCATCCTCTTCACCCTGCCCTCGACGCTGGCGATCGCCGATCTCGGGCTGACCTCGGCCGGCGGCAACAGCATGACCGCGGCGGCGGCACGCGGCGAATTTGCGCGCGCGCGGTCGATCTATGCCTCGATGCGGCTGATCACGCTGGCGGTCGGGCTGGCGATCGTCGCGGGCGTCGCCGTGTTCCTGTGGGTGCTGCGCCCGCACAGCCTCGATTTCGCGCGCGCGCCGACGCTCGGCCATGCCGCGGCGACCGTCTGGCTGCTGCTCGGCTATGGCTTTCTCTCGCTGGTGATGGCAGCACCACTTGCCGCCGCGCGGGCGGTCGATGCCTTTGCCGGCACCATCGCCATCCAGCAGACGGTGATCGCCGCCGAGGCCGCCTGCGGCATGCTGACCGCCGGCTTCGGCGGCGGCCTCGAAGCGGTGGCGCTCGCCTATGTCGTTGCGCGCCTTGTCGGGGTGGCGGTGCTCAACCTCTATGTCGTGAGCCGCGCGCACTGGCTGCGCCGAGCGCCCTGGCGGGTCGATCTTGCGGAGTTGCGCGACCTGCTCGCCCCGGCGATGGCGGCGCTGGTGCTGCCCGGCGCCAACGCGGTGGTGATCCAGGGCGCGGTGGTGGTGATCGGCGCGGTGAACGGCCCCGCCGCGGTTCCCGCCTTCACCGCGGTACGCACGCTGTCGCGCACCGCGCTGCAATTCGCCTTCCGCCTGAACTTTGCCTCGATGCCGCGCTACACCGTGCTCGCGGCGCAGGCTGACCGGGCCGGCATGGCGCGCATCCTGCTGCTCAATCTCGTGGTGACGGCGCTGCTGGTGGCGCCGGCGGCGGTCGTGCTGCTGCTCTTCGGGCGCCCGATCGTCGCGCTGTGGACGCATGGCCTCGTCCATCCGACATGGACGCTGCTGGGGCTGATGCTCACCGCGATGCTGTTCGATGCCGCCTGGGTGCCGTTATCGAATCTGGTCATGGCGCTGAACCGCCACGCCGGCTTTTCCTATGCCTTCCTTGCCTCGGGGATGGTGGCGATGGCGCTGGGCTGGCTGCTCCAGCATCGCTTCGGGATCGACGGCATGGCGATGGCGCTGGTCGCGCAGGAGGCGGCGATGACGCTGTGCGTATGGCGGCTCGCGCGGCGGCTCGACATGCTGCCGCCGCATCTGCTGCGCGACGCCTGGGCGCTGGCGCGCCGGCTGCGGCCCGCGCGATGACGCGGCTTTACCGCGCCGCCAGCCGGCGCAGCAGCGCGTCGATGCCGGCGCGATAGCGCGAAAAGCTGTAGCGCCGCGCTTCGACCTGCGCCGCCTCGCGCCAGTGCTGGAGCCGCTCGCGGTCGCGCAGCGCCTCGCTCAACGCGGCGAACAGCAGATCACCGTCGGGCCGTTCGAGCAACAGCCCGCAACGGGCGGTGACACCGCATCCCGCTGCCGGGGTCTGGATGATCGCCAGCCCCGCGGCGAGCGCTTCGAGAAGCGTCAGCGCCGAGCCCTCGAAAAAGCTCGGAAAGACGAGCAGATGATGGCGCGCCATGATCGCCGGGATCTCCGCGCGCGGCACTTGCGCGATATGCGTCACCCCCGCGGCGTGGCGCGCGAACAGCGCGCGCGGCACCCGGATGTCGCCGACAACGGTCAGCGTCGCGAGCCCCGGCGGCAGCTTCGCGAAGGCTTCGAGCAGCAGATGGATGCCCTTGCGCGCATGCGCCTGGCCGACGAACAGCAGCCGCAGCGGTTCGTCCACGGCCGCCGGCGCGGGGGGCGGCATGGCGCCGAACAGCGCCTCGTCCCAGCAATAGGGCAGCACTTCGAGCTTGTCCGCGATGGCGGGCGCGGCGTGCGCGCGGATCGTTCCGGCGGCATGTTCGCAGCCGACGAGGATGCGATCGGCAAGCGCATATTCCGCCTCGTCGCGGGCGATGACCTCGGGCGCGATGCGACGGTCGCCGGGAAGGATCCAGTCGCCATGGCGTGCGGCGATCACGTCCATCGCCGCGTCATAGGCGCGCAAATCGCCGATCGTGCGATCGAGTATGCACAGCCGGCCGGCGGCGCGCGCCGCAAGAAAGCTTTCGCGCGCGCTGGCATTATAGGCCCAGAGCGCGAAAGGCGCCGCGCTCGCCAGTTCGGCGGCGATGCTGCGCGCGAAGCGGCGATTGCCGAGCCGGTCGATGCGCTGCGCGAGGCGGCGAGCCCCGGCGCGCGCGGCGAGCCGCTCGGCCCATTCGGAAAGCCCGGCGGTGCGCACCAGCGCGGGATCGAGCCCGGGGTGGCTGAAGCGGGCGAATTCGCGCGCCAGCCGCGCCCCCGCCGCCCCCGGCAGCCGGTCGGCAAGGCTGTAGGGAAAGCGCCCCGGCTGGTGGAAGATCGAGGTTGCGTAGAAATGCAGCGCCCCGAGCTCCTGGAGCGCCAGCGCGGTCTGCCAGCTGTGCTGCGTGCCGGGATGGACGACCGCGACCTTCAAGGCGTCGTGGCCAGCCGGCCCGCCGCCGCGCCAGGCCGCAGGCGCGCGCGCAGCCAGCCGGTGCGCGCTTCGGTCTGCGCGGCGAACAGCCATGCGGCGGCAAGGCACAGCGCAAAGAGCCCCAGCACCCACAGCACCGCGACCGGCGAGGGCGCGAGCCGCGCCGGCCCGGTCAGCCAGCCGCCGGCGAGCGCGATGATCGGATAATGGATCGCGTAGAGCGAAAAGCTGGCGCGGCGCCCGAAGGCGGCAAGCGGCGCCAGCCATCGCGGCAAGCGGCGCCCGCTCTGCGCGAGGGTGAACAGCAGGAGCGCGAAGCCGATCGCCAGCGGCAGGTCGGTCCAGCCCTGCCGCCGCGCGCCGCTTGCCGCCAGCAGCGCAAGGAACAGCAGCGCCGCGGCCGCCGGCGCGGCGCGCGGCAGGCGCCGTCCGCGCGCGACGGCGATGAACAGCAGCCAGCCGCTCAGCCAGCAGGCAAAGCCCCCGAGCAGCGCCGGATTGAAGAACGCCGCCGCCAGCGCCGCCAGCGCTGGCGATGGCCGCCGCCGCGCAAGGCTCAGCACCAGCGCCGGGAACCAGAGGTAATAGCAGAACTCCCAGGCAAGGCTCCACAACGGGCCGTTCGAGCCGAACGGCGGCACCGCGATCGTCTGGAGAAAGACAAGATTGCCGACAAACACCCAAGACCCAAGCGTCGCGGCGACGTTTTCGGTCAGGCTGTGCGCCCCGGTGCGCCCCGCGTATAGCGGCAGATGCAAGCCGTGCAGCCCCAGCGTGTCGAGCGCGCCGGTGAGCAGCAGCGCGGGCAGCAGCACGATGCCGAGCCGGGTGAGGCGATCGACCGCATAGTCCTGCCAGAAGGCTTGCGCAGCGCGCCGCCGCCACACCGCACGCCCGATCCAGAAGCCCGAAAGCACGAAGAAAAGGATCACCCCCGAATGGCCGGGCCCGGTCACGGCATAGAACGCCAGCCAGCCCGAACGGTGCGGATAATCGACCATCACCACGTCGCGCGCGTGACTGGCCACCACCAGCATCGCGGCAAGGGCGCGGGCACCGTCGCTCCACGCCGAAAAGCTCTCCGGAACGTCGCGCATCATGGCTTGGCGAGCGTGGCCCGGCGCCGCGCCACCGCCGGCGGCAGCGCGGCGTCGGGCGCGGGAGGCGCCGCGCCTGCGGCAAGCCCGCGGCGCAGCAGGGCTGCCGAGGGGATGCCCCACCACCGGGCCATGACCAGCCACAACAGCACCGGCGCCATGAAGAACAGATTCTGCCGCGCGACGGTGACGAGCCCGCCGTCGCGATAGCCGACGATCATCGAGGCGAGCAGCACCATATAGGCGATCGTCTGGAAGGTGGTCTGCGGCCCCTGCGCATAGCGCCGGTAAATCCAGCCGAGAACCTGCCCCCACAGGCCGCACCACAGCACCACCCCGGCCCAGCCCGCGCCCGCCCAGCCGGCACCGGGCAGCGAGATGGTCATGCCGATCGGGTTGCCATAATCGAACAGGTTGAAAAGCTGGATCGGCGGCCCCGCCGGCTTGCCCGGCCACAGCGCGCGCGGCACCGGCTCGGTGAACAGCTGCAACTCGTCGGTGAACCAGGAATAGCTGCGGGTGCGCTCGGGAATCATCGTCACGACATATTCGAGATATTCGAGATTGGCGAAATCCATGCCTTCGAGCGGGCGCACGTCCTCGGGGACGTCATATTGCCGGGCGCTGCCGCGGTCGGCCCCGGCCCACTCGCGGATCGCCCGGCCGCGATCGGCGCCCACCGCGTTGAAGGCGAGGATCACCACCACCAGGCCAAGGATGATCCGCGGCGAGGGCCATTTCTGGCGGCGCTCGTATAGCCACAGCAGCCCGAACATCGCCGCCGCCGCCACGAACGGCCCGCGCCCGCCGGTGCCCGCGCGCAGCACCACGAAGGTCGCGAGCGGCAGCACCGCCAGCAGGCGAAAGCGCAGCAGCCAGGCGAGGATCGCCCCGCACGGCGCCAGCATCAGCTGCGCTTCGGTCAGATAGCCGTTGTTCTGGGTGTTGATAAGGATGTGGGTTGCCTTGTCGCGCACCATGTCGGCATAGGCCATGTCGCTGCCGGCCGCGTTCCACAGCTTGATCAGCGAATAAAAGCCGATCGGAAAGCAGATCGCCGCCGCCGCCACGAAAGGCGCGATCAGCGCGCGCTTTTCGGCGCGCGCCAGCCGGTCGACGGTAAAGCGCATCGGCGCACCACCCGCGCGCAGACAGAAGATGGCGAAGCTGACAAGGCCGAGCGTCGCCACCAGAATCGCCCGCGTCTTGTCGGCCTCGCTTGGGGTGAAGGCATAGACCTGATAGACGAGGCGAAAGTCCTCGATCCGGGCGACGATCGGGCGGAAGACGAAAAGGAAGCCGTGAAAGACGAGATAGAGCGTGAGCGGATGAAACACGCTGGCGCAGCCGCTGCGCGCATAGGCAACCGTCACCGCCACAAACACCAGCAGGGCAAGGCTAAGGACGACTGCGTACATGCCGCCTGTCTTGCGTCATCGCGCAGGGAGCGGCAAGCGGCGATGCGCGCGCCTTACCCGAGGCGGTGCTGCACCTCGGCCATGAAATCGATATGCGCGCCGATCTCGCCGCCCAAGCCGCGGCTCATGGTGTCGATCGTGCCATGGCTGCCGCCCGCCTCGCGCCACCGCGCGAGGTGATCGACGCATTCCTCGAGATCGCGCGCGAAGATCGCGAGAAGATCGGTGCCGAAGCCCGCCATGTCGAGCCCCAGTTCGGCGCGGTGATGCGCGACCCGCGCCAGCGCCGCCACCGCCTCCGCACCGGGCGCGGCGAAGATGAAGCCGTCGCCAAGGCTCGCGCCGCGCCGATAGGCGGGCTCCGAATAGCCGCCGAGCCAGATCGGAATGGCGCGGCGCGGGCGCGGGTTGATGCAGGCGCGGTCGATTGCATCGAAACGCCCCGCGAAGCTGACCAGCGGTTCGCTCCACAAGCGCCGCAGCAGCCCGATCTGCTCCTCGATGCGCTTGGCGCGCACGCGGAAATCGGCGCCGAGCCCGGCAAATTCGACGGGGTTCCACCCGATGCCCACCCCCAGCCGCAGCCTTTCGCGCGACAGCAGATCGACATCGGCGGCCTGCTGCGCGACCAGCGCGGTCTGGCGCTGCGGCAGCACCAGCACGCCGCTCGCGAACTCCAGCCGGTCGCTGAGCGCGGCGGCAAAGGCGAACAGGGTGAAGGGATCGTAAAAGCTGTCCTTCTCGGTATAGGGTCCGTCGAGTGGCGGCTCGCGGTCGCGATGCTCGACCTTGAGGACATGATCGGGGGCCATCATATGCGCAAGGCCCAGCGCGTCGGCGGCGGCGACGAAGCGCCGCACATCCTCGGGATCGCCCGCCACCTCGCGCACCGGATAGGTCACACCAAGCTTCATCGCCGCCTCCCTCAATCGCACCAGTCGCGCCGGAACCCGATCCAGCGCTCGGCGAGGCCTTCGGCGACGAGCACTTCGCCAAGGCTGCGTCCGCCGCGGGTGATCGCGCGCAGCTTGCGGCCATAGACGTCTGCATCGCGCCCCGGCAATGGCACGAGGCTGAAGCGCCCCTGATTGAGCAGTTCGAGCAGCCGCGCGGTCGCCTTTTCGCCCAGTTCGAGTTCGGCATCGCAGGCCGGTTCGCTGACTTCGGGCGCGTTGATGTCGGACAGCCGGATCTTCTCGGCCCGGTACCAGAGCGTATCGCCATCGACGATGCAGTTGATCCGCACCCGCCCGTGGCAATGGGTGAAATGCGCGGATTCGTGGTCCCGCGGCCCGGCGACAAGGACGATTTGCGGTGCGGGCGCGGGCCATAGCTCCGCCAGCCAGCGGTGCGCATGCATCGCCAGAACGAGCCCGGCAAACAGCGCGAGGACGACGAGGATCAGCACCTCGATGCCCGCCCGGCGGCCGGGCCGGGCCGGTTTCATGCGCCGCTCACAGCGCGAGGAACAGCCCGGCAAGCGCCGCGCTCATCAGATTGGCGAGGCTGGCGGCGATCAGCGCCCTCACCCCCAGCCGGGCGATCACCGGGCGCTGTTCGGGGGCAAGCCCGCCGATCACCGCCAGCTGGATCGCGATCGAGGAGACATTGGCAAAGCCGCACAGCGCGAAGGTGACGACGCCCAGGCTGCGCGGCGCCAGCCCCGGCATCCGTGCCAGCGAGAGGAAAGCGACGAATTCGTTGAGCACGAGCTTGGTGCCGAACAGGCCGCCCGCCTGCCATGCCTCGTGCCAGTCGGCCGCGCCGATCAGGCGGAACAGCGGCGCGAAGACATCGCCGAGCAGCCGCTGGAACGAGAGGTCGCGATAGCCCAAGGCCGCGCCGGCCGCGCCGACGATGCCGTTCGCCAGCGCCATCAGCGCGACAAAGGCCAGCACCATCGCCGCCACCGCCACCGCCAGCCGCACCCCGGTCTGTGCGCCTTCGGCGGCGGCCATCAGCAGATTGGCGGCGCGGCGCCCCGCCGGCGCTGCCGTAGCGTCGTCCGCCTCGCCCGCGGCGGGAGGATCGGGCATGACGATCTTGGCCATGGCGATGCCGCCCGGCGCCGACATGAACGCCGCCGCGACGAGATAATCGACGCGGATGCCCATCGCCGCATAGGCGGCAAGGATCGTGCCCGCGACCCCGGCCATGCCGACGGTCATCACGCAGAACAGCTGCGAGGGCGCGAGCGCGGCGAGATAGGGGCGGATGACCAGCGGCGATTCGGACTGGCCGACGAAGATATTGGCCGCCGCCGAAAGCGATTCGACCCGGCTGATCCCGGTGATGCGTTCAAGCCCGCCGCCGATCCAGCGGATGACCAGCGGCATCAGCCCGATGTGATAGAGGATCGCGATCAGGCTGGCGAAGAAGACGATCGCCGGCAGCGCCGCCACCGCGAAGCTGGTGCCGCCGATCGCGGGGCTGGCCAGCGGCCCGAGCAGGAACACCGTGCCGGCATGCGCGTAGCCAAGCAGCAGCGAAACCCCGCCCGCCACGCCTTGCAGCGCGCGATTGCCCCAGGGAACATAAAGGACGAGCGCGGCGAAACCCGCCTGCAGCGCCAGCGCCGCGCCCACCACCCGCGGGCGGATCGCGCGGCGGTCGGACGAAAACAGCAGCGCCAGCGCAAGGATCAGCGCCATGCCGCACAGGCTGTCGATGATCGTCATGCCACCTGCTGTGCTCCCGTGCCTTGCGCGCAGAATGAATCGATTTCCGCCGAAAATGCTAGCCGCTTGTCGCGACGGCGGTTAGGCGCGCTCCCCGAACGCACGCGGGGGACCACGCCATGACCGATCTTGCCACAGCCATCGAAGCCGCCTGGGAGCGCCGCGCCGAAGTCACGCCCGCCAGCGCCGAGGTTGCCGTCATCGTCGAGCAGGCGCTGGCGCTGCTCGATTCGGGGCAGGCGCGCGTCGCCGAGCCCGATGGCAAGGGCGGCTGGAAGGTCAACCAGTGGCTCAAGCAGGCGGTGCTGCTCTCGTTCCGGCTGGCCGACAACGCGGTGATGCCGGGCGCTGCCGCCGGCGCGCCCGCCTTCGACAAGGTGCCGCTCAAATTCACCGGCTGGGACGATGCCGCCTTCCGCGCCGCCGGCATCCGCGTGGTGCCGGGCGCGGTGGTGCGGCGCAGCGCCTTCATCGCGCGCGGCGCGGTGCTGATGCCGAGCTTCGTCAACCTTGGCGCGCATGTCGGCGAAGGCGCGATGATCGACACCTGGGCGACGGTCGGCAGCTGCGCGCAGATCGGCCGAAACGTCCATATCTCGGGCGGGGCGGGCATCGGCGGGGTGCTCGAACCCTTGCAGGCGAACCCGGTGGTGATCGAGGACGATTGCTTCATCGGCGCGCGCAGCGAGGTTGCCGAAGGGGTGATCGTCTGCCGGGGCGCAGTGCTTTCCATGGGCGTCTTCCTCGGCGCTTCGACCAGGATCGTCGATCGCGCGACGGGCGAAGTCCATATCGGCCGCGTGCCGCCCTATGCGGTGGTCGTCCCCGGCGCGCTGCCCGGCAAGCCGCTTGCCGATGGCAGCCCGGGTCCGTCGCTCGCCTGCGCGGTGATCGTCAAGACGGTCGATGCGCAGACCCGCGCCAAGACCGGGATCAACGAGCTGCTGCGCGATTGATTTTCCAGAGCTTGTCCTGATCGAATGGAAGCGATGGGGGATTTCCCGATCGGCGCGGCTTGTGTTTCAAGCTGCTGGCTGGCCGCGAGGCTACGGCGCCATTGCGATCATGGCCCCCTCCGGCCGCAAGAAGCCCGCCGTCGGGGCGCCATCCGGCAAGCGCCGGTCACCCCATCCGGTCGAGCGCCCGGGCGAGGTCGGCGATGAGGTCGTCGGGGTCTTCGAGGCCGATCGACAGCCGCACCCCGAAGCGGTCGGCAGGCGCGCTGTCCGCCGGCGGCCAGGGCGAGGCGGTGCGCAGCGGCGCAGGATCGACCGGGGTCGCGAGGCTTTCGAAGCCGCCCCAGCTGTAGCCGATGCCGAACAGCCGCAGCGCGTCGATGAAGTCGTCGCGCCCGCGCGAGGTGCCGCCGCGCAGCACGAAGCTGAACAGCCCGCAGCCGCCGGTGAAATCGCGCGCCCAATGCGCGTGCCCCGGCGATCCGGGCAGCATCGGGCAGAGCACGCGCGCGACCTCGGGCCGGCCCGCGAGCCAGCGGGCGATGGCGAGCGCGCTGTGCGTCTCGCGATCGAGCCGCAGCGCCATGCTGCGCAGGCCGCGCAGCGCGAGCGCGGCATCATCGGGCGAGACGACGAAGCCGAACTGCTGCGCGCGCCGCCGCAGCCGCGCGTAAAGCGGCGCGGCGGCGGCGGCGCTGCCCATCATCAGGTCGCTGTGCCCGCCGACATGCTTGGTAAGGCTCATCACCGCGATGTCGGCGCCCTTCGCCAGCGCCGCAAAACCGAGCGGCCCCGCCCAGGTGTTGTCGAGGATCGCGGTAAGGCCGCGTTCGCGCGCCAGCGCGCAGAGTGCCGGAATATCGGGCACTTCCATGGTCAGGCTGCCCGGCGCTTCGAGCATGACCGCGCGGCTGCGTTCGCAAAGCGCCCGTGCGAGCCCTGTGGGGTCCATCGCGTCGAACCAGCGCGTCTCGATGCCAAGATCGGCGAGCAGGCCGCGCGCCAGCGCCCGCGTCGGCTCATAGGCGTTGTCCACCATGAGGAGCACGTCGCCGGGGACGAGCACGGTGAGCAGCGCCGCGGCGATCGCGGTGACCCCCGAGGGGTAGAGCATCGTCCCTGCCGCGCCCGGTTCGATCGCGGTCAGCGCGTCGGCCAGCGCCCATTGCGTCGGCGCGCCGCGCCGGCCGTAATAGAAGGCGCCGTCGGCATTGGCGCGACCGGCGCGCAGGCTGGCCATGTCGGGATAGAGATGCGTGCTCGCGCGCCAGACCGGCGGGCTGACCACCACGCCCGGCGCCTCTGGCGTGCCGGTCCATTCGGGGCGCCTGCCGGCAGCGACGAGGCGGGTGGCCGCGCCCTGTTCCGCGCTGTCCCCGTCTCCGCTCATCGCTCAGGCGGGAACAGTGTTGCAGACCTTGGGGGTCGCGGGATCGGCGCCCCATTCGCTCCAGCTGCCGTCATAGAGGGTCACGTCGAGCTTGCCGACCAGCGCGAGCGCGAAGGCGAGCACGCAGGCGGTCATACCGCTGCCGCAACTGGTGATGAGCGGGCGGTTGAGATCGACCCCGGCGGCGGCGAAGATGCCAGGGATTTCGGCCGTGGGTCGATAGCTGCCGTCGGCCTGGAAAAGCCGCGCGTAATGGAGGTTGCGCGCGCCGGGGATGTGCCCCGCCGCGACGCCGGGGCGCGGATCGGGCTGCGCGCCCGAAAACCGCGCCGGGCTGCGGGCATCGACGATCTGTTCGCGCCCGCTGGCGAGGTTGGCGAGCACCTCGGCCTTGCCGCGCAGCGCGCCCGGGCTTTCCCAGGCGGTGAAATGGCGCGCGCGCAGCGCCACCGTCCCCGCTTCGAGCGGGCGCTGCTCGGCGCGCCACTTGCCGAGCCCGCCGTCGAGGATCGCGACATCGCGCGCACCGAACATGCGCAGCAGGAACCAGGCGCGCGCGGCGCTGCGGATCGCGCTGTCGTCATAGAGAACGATGCGGCTGCCATCGCCGAGCCCGAGCGCCTGCATCCGGCTGGCGAAGAGCGTGGCGGGCGGCGCGGTGTTCTCGACCGCCGCTCTGGGATCGACCAGCCCGGCCAGATCCATGAACACCGCACCCGGAATATGCGCGGCGCGATATTCGGCGGCGGCGTCGCGGCCGCTTTCGGCAAGGTGGCAGGAGGCATCGACGATCCGCAGATCGCTTGCGCCCGTTTCCGCCGCCAGCCATTCGCTGGAGACAAGTGCATCCATTCGTCGCGCGCTCCCCTCTCGCTGCGAGCGCGAAGGACTAGCCCGCGGCAGGCGCGACGTCGAGAACCAACTGCGCTTGCCCGCGGTCCTCGGGGGGGTGTTCGACCGCCACCTCTTCGAGCGGCAACGCCAGCGCGAGCTCGCGCGCCACGAGGCGGCGCCAGTGGAGCGGCTTGCTGTCGAACCAGAACGGCTCCAGCCCGCCGATCGCGGTGGTCGGCGCGCCGATGATGTGGCAGGAAACGATGTGGAACGGCTGCGCGCTGCCCTCGGCCGAGGCGGTCGCCAGCCAGACATGCGGCACGAAGAAATCGACCTTGCCCAGCCGCATCGCCGCGATGCGGCGGCGCGGCAGGCGTATGCCGCCGATGACCTCGGCCGAGGCGCCGGGCGCGAGCGCGTCGAGATAATGCCGCACCGGCGTGGATTCGAGCCCCGGCGCGGGGGCATGGCCATCGTTCACATTGGCGATGCCGGCGGCAAGGCAGGCGCGCAGCAGCATCGGCCCCAGCGGCACCGGACCGCGATTGGTCAGCCGCAGCCGGTAGCGCAGTTCGAGCCGGGCAAATTCCAGCTCCATCCGCACCGGGAACAGTTCGAAAAGCAGCCATTGCGAAGGATCGCCCACCGGCTCCGTCGCCGGCGGGGTCGCGCTCTCGGGCCACGCCACCGGGGTCAGCGTCTGCGCCGCGCGCGGCGGCGCCTTTGTCCATGCGGGAATGTCGTAGGCATAGGCAAGCTGTGGGCGACGCCGTCCGGCCGCGAGCCCGGCCGTGCCGAACAGCAGCGCCACCCCCGCGCCCAGCCCGAAGATCGTCGTGCCCCAGACGATCGTGCCGTGGGCATCGGCCGCGCGCGGCGGCGCGGCAGCGATCGCGATCGGCGCGGCCGACGGGTGCTGGGCGCGTGCGGGCTCCCCGGAAGCGGGGCTGGCGGTGTATTGCGGGGTGGAGGGGTCGGTGACGAGTTCGCTCGCGAAGGCGGCCGGAGCGGCGAGGACCAGCGCGGCGAGCGCGAGCGCCACCAGCCCGGCACCGGTCCTTTCGTTTTTGCGCTTGCGCCCGGCCATGATCGCTCCCAGCGGTGTGACGTTCGATCATATCCTGCGCGACGGCCAAGACCAAGCCGACGCGGATGGCCCGGGCGTATTGTCTTGGCACAGTTTCCCCGGCATGGGAGGCGGGCATGGTCGAAGTCCATACCCCGCTGCGCCATCTCGGACGGGCCAGCCCGCTGGCGGCTTCGCCCGAGGCGGCCACGCTTGATTACGTGGCCAATCCGCATGCCGGTGCGCTTTATCTGGTGCGATTCGCCGCGCCCGAGTTCACCTCGCTGTGCCCGGTGACCGGCCAGCCCGATTTCGCGCATCTGGTGATCGACTATGCGCCGGGCGCGACCATCGTCGAGTCGAAATCGCTGAAGCTGTTTCTCGCCAGCTTTCGCAACCATGCCGGCTTTCACGAGGCGGTGACGGTGGGCATCGGCCAGCGCCTCGTGCGCGAGATGGCGCCGCGCTGGCTGCGAATCGGCGGCTACTGGTATCCGCGCGGCGGCATGCCGATCGATGTCTTCTGGCAGACCGGCGCGCCGCCCGTCGGGCTGTGGGTTCCCGACCAGGGCGTTGCCGCCTATCGCGGCCGGGGTTGACCATGCGCGGGGCGGTGCGAAAGGGTGATGGCGCGGGCAGCAAGAGCCCGGTGGGGCCGGCCGTGCCTTGCGCCCGCTATTTCAACCGCGAATTGTCGTGGCTCGCCTTCAACGAACGCGTGCTCGCCGAAGGGCGCAACCCCAATTACCCGCTGCTCGAGCGGCTGCGTTTCCTGTCGATCTCGGGCAGCAATCTGGACGAGTTTCTCATGGTGCGTGTCGCCGGCCTTGCCGGCCAGGTCCGCCGCCGGATCGAGGAGATCTCGATCGACGGGCTGACCGCGGCGCAGCAGCTCGCCGCGACGCATGAGGCGGTGATCGGGCTCGAGACGCAGCAGCAGGCGATCTGGGGCGAACTGCGCGCCGCGCTCGCGCGCGAGCGGATCGGCATCGTCGGCGCCGCCCCGCTTGAAGCGGGCCATGCCGAATGGCTCGAAAGCTATTTCCTCGATCAGGTGCTGCCGGTGATCACCCCGCAGGCGATCGACCCGGCGCATCCCTTTCCGTTCATCGCCAACCAGGGGATGGGGGTGATGATGGCGCTCACCCGCGGTTCGGATGGCCTGCGCATCATGGAGATGGTGCTGATCCCGCCGGCGCTGCCGCGCTTCGTGCGGCTGCCGGGCGAGGCGGCGGTCTATATCAGCATCGAGGATCTGCTGAGCCGCTGCGCCGGGCTGCTGTTCCCCGGCTTCACCGTCGATGGCCACGGTGTCTTCCGGGTGCTGCGCGACAGCGACATCGAGGTCGAGGAGGACGCCGAGGATCTCGTCCGCTATTTCCGCACCGCCATTCAGCGGCGCCGGCGCGGATCGGTGATCATGCTCCAGTTGCAGGCGAATTTCGATCCCGAGGCAGAGGCGCTGCTGCGCGAGCAGCTCCAGCTCGACCATGCGATCGTCATCAAGACGGCGGGGCTGATCGGCATGGCCGGGCTGTCGGCGATCGTCGAGGAGCCGCGCCCCGACCTCAAGTTCGAGCCCTACAACCCGCGCTTTCCCGAGCGGGTGATGGAGCATGACGGCGATTGCTTCGCGGCGATCCGCGAAAAGGACATCATCATCCACCACCCCTATGAAAGCTTCGAGGTGGTGATCGATTTCCTGCGCCAGGCCGCCGCCGATCCCGACGTCATCGCCATCAAGCAGACGCTCTACCGCGCCGGCAAGCAGTCGGCGGTGATCGCGGCGCTGATCGCCGCCGCCGAGGCGGGCAAATCGGTAACCGCGGTGGTCGAATTGAAGGCGCGCTTCGACGAGGAGCAGAACCTGCTGTGGGCGAGCCAGCTCGAACGCGCCGGGGTGCAGGTGATCTATGGCTTCCTCGACTGGAAGACGCACGCCAAGGTGTCGATGGTGGTGCGCCGCGAGAGCGAGGGCTATCGCACCTATTGCCACTTCGGCACCGGCAATTACCACCCGGTTACGGCGCGGATCTACACCGATCTCAGCTTCTTCACCGCCGATCCCGAGCTGACCCGCGATGCGGCGCAGGTGTTCAACTTCATCACCGGCTATGTCGAGCCGCGCAGCACGACCCAGATCGCGATCGCGCCGATCTCGCTGCGCGAGCGCCTCTATCAGCTGTTCGACCGCGAGATCGCCAATGCGCGCGATGGCAAGCCGGCGATGATCTGGACCAAGCTCAACGCGTTGACCGATGCCGGGGTGATCGACAAATTCTACGAGGCGAGCCAGGCCGGGGTCGATATCAGCCTTGTCGTGCGCGGCATCTGCTGCCTCAAGCCCGGAATCGCCGGGCTTTCGGAGAATATCAAGGTCAAGTCGATCATCGGCCGCTTTCTCGAACACAGCCGCATCTGGGCCTTCGGCAATGGCGCCGCGCTGCCCAATCCCGGCGCGCGGGTCTATATCTCCTCGGCCGACGGCATGAGCCGCAACCTCGACCGGCGGGTGGAACTGATGGTGCCGATCCGCAACGCGACCGTCCACGACCAGGTGCTCGACCAGGTGATGCTCGCCAATCTGCTCGATACCGAGCAGAGCTGGCTGCTGCGCGCCGATGGCAGCTATGTCCGCGCCGAGCCCGGCAGCCGTCCGTTCAACTGCCACCGCTATTTCATGACCAACCCCTCGCTTTCCGGGCGCGGCGCGGCGCTGGGTTCAGGGCGCAAGGTGCCCAAGCTCGCGCTGCGGCGCGGCGGGGTGTGAGCGCGGCCATGCTGCTCGCCGATGCCCCGCGCGCACCATCGCCCCGCGCCGCCGCCTCGCCCGGCCGGGCGATCATCGACATCGGCTCGAACACGGTGCGGCTCGTCATCTTCGGCGGGCCGGCGCGGGTGCCGGTGATGCTCTACAACGAGAAGGTGACCGCGCGGCTGGGCAGGGGGGTTGCCGAGGACGGGCGGCTTGCCGCCAAGCCGCGGCGGATCGCGCTGTCCGCGCTCGCGCGCTATGCGGCGCTGCTGCGGCTGCGCGGCGTCAGCGACATCGAATGCGTCGCCACCGCGGCGGTGCGCGATGCGCGCGACGGCGCTGCCTTTCTGGCCCGGATCGCCGAGCTTGGCCTCGCGCCCCGGCTGCTGTCGGGCGAGGAGGA
>JAGWPW010000037.1 GCA_028870315.1 Sphingomonadales bacterium
ATCATCGCCGCGCAAACGGTGGCACCGGGCGAAAATGCCCTGCTTGCGCATCACCTCGCGATCGAGCAGGCGGTGATCGGCGGCCCGCTGGTGGCGGGCGAGACGACGAAGCTTCTCAGGAACGGTCCGCCGACCTTCGATGCGATCTTCGCCGCGATCAAAGGCGCGCGGCGGCGCATCGACATGGAATATTACATCTTCCAGGACGTCGAGAATCATGGCGAGCATATCGGCGACCTGCTGCTCGCCAAGCGGCGGCAGGGCGTGGCGATCTCGATCATCTATGATGATTTCGGCTCGCAGGTGCAGCCGCGCGCCTTTTTCCGCCGGCTCGCCGCCGCCGGGATCGCGGTGCTGAAGTTCAATCCGCTGAACCCGCTCGATGATCGCACCGGGGCGTGGAAGCCCAATGACCGCGATCATCGCAAGATCCTGGTGGTCGATGGCCGGCTGGCGCTGGTCGGCGGGGTCAATCTTGCCACCGAGTATGAAATCAACCGCTTCGCCAAGTCGGGAAGCCCGGCAAATGCCACCGACCTGCCGTGGCGCGATACCGATATCGAGGTGACCGGGCCGGCGGTGGCGCAGCTTGAGGGCATCTTCGTCCAGCACTGGCGCGAGCAGCGCGGGCCGGACCTGCCGCTGGTGCTCGATCCGCCGCCGGCGGCCGCGCCGACCGGCGATTCGGTGGTGCGCTTCATCGCCAGCAGCCCGCATCACCCGGTGCGGCGCTATTATGTGACGCTGGTTTCGGCGCTGCGCGCGGCGGAACGGAGCATCACCGTGGAGGCGGCCTATTTCGTTCCCACCCGCGATGAAACCGCGGCGCTGGTCGCGGCGGCGGCGCGCGGGGTCGATGTCGCGCTGATCGTCCCGTCGAAAACCGATTCGCCGGTCTCGCAGGCGGTGGGCCGCTCGCATTACGGCGCGCTGCTGCGCGCGGGGGTCAAGATCTACGAACGCAAGGGGGTGATCCTGCATTCCAAGACGATGACGGTGGACGGGGTGTGGTCGGTGGTCGGCTCGTCGAATTTCGACCACCGCAGCATCGTCTATAATGACGAGGTCGATGCGATCGTCATCGGCACCAGCACCGCCGCCGGCCTCGAAGCCATGGCCGCGGGCGATCGCGCGCGGGCAAGGGTGGTGACGCTTGCCGACTGGCGCCACCGCGGGTTCGCCGAGCGGCTGAAGGAGACCTTCGGCAAGCTGGTGCAGAACCTGCTGTGAGCGCGCGATGCGCCGCGCCTGCCTAGCCGGCCATGCCGCCTGCCAGATCGCCCAGCACGCCGGCCATCGCCTTCGCCAGCACCGGATCGCCCGGCGAGATATCGGCGATCGCGCGCTGCATGGCGTCGGCCCATTGCTGCGCGACTTGCGGGGTGATCGCCAGATGGCGATGAATGCTCATCATGCACCGGCCCGGATTGGCCGCGAACCAGTCGCGCGGGCCGCCCGCCCAGCCGGTCAGAAAGCCGGCAAGCGAAACGCGCATCGGCGCGAGATCGGCGGCATGCATCGCCCGCAGCTCGGCATAGGCGGGGTCGCTGTCCATGAGATCGTAGAAGCGCTCGACGATCGCGCGGATCGAATCCGCCCCGCCGAGGCGGTCGAAGGGCGAAGGCGGCGCGGGTGCGTCGGCGGTCTGGGCGGTCAAGCGGGCACTCCTCGGACAGCGCCCTCTGAAAACCGGGGCGGCGAGCCTTCGATGCTAGCGCGGGTGCACGCGGGCGCGATTGATCGGGGTCAAACCGGCGCGCGGCTTGCCTCCCCTTCCGCCGCGGTGCAACGCTGCTGCGGGGGAGAGGAGGCGGCCGATGCTCGATGCGGCAGCGATCATCGCCGAGGCGGTGGCGGCGACAGGGGTGGCGGACGGCGATCCCGCGGTCGCGCGCCATCTCGCCCGGCTGTGCGCCGCGCTCGGTGAAACCGGCGATCTTTCGGAAGCCGGCGAAGCGCTGACCCGACGCCAGTTCGTTGCCGAACAGGGGCTGCGGCTCGAAGCGCGCCAATGGCTCGCCGAGCGGCCGGAAATCGCCGCCGAGGTGATCGAGGCGCCGGTGTTCCTGATGGGGCTGCCGCGCTCGGGCACCACCTATCTGCAATATCTCTTCGACCGCGATCCGCGCTTCCGCCAGATCCGGACGTGGCAGAGCACCCTGCCGCATCCGCCGCCCGGCCTGTTTCCCGAAACCATCGCGCCGCGCCGCGCCGCCTGGATCGAGGCGCGCAAGGCGCATCCGAGCTTTGCCGGCTTTGCGGCGCTGCACCTCTATGACGAGGACGGCCCTGAGGAATGCCATGCCTTCCTCCAGCACAGCTATGGCGCCGCCGGGCTCAACAATCTGTTCCGCGTGCCGGCCTATTTCGACTGGCTGCTCGACGAGGCCGATCTCGTCGCCAGCTACCGCATCCACAAGCGCATGCTGCAACTGCTCCAGCACCGGCTGGAGCCGCGGCGCTGGGCGCTCAAATATCCCAACCATCTCCTCGCCATGGAGGCGATCCTCGCGGTCCATCCCGAGGCGCGCTTCGTCATGACGCATCGCGATCCGTTGCCGGTCACCGCCTCGATCGCCAAGATGAGCTGGAACCTGCGCGGGCTGCGCAGCGCGACCCCGCCCGATCCCGCCGAGGTCGGGCGCGACATGCGCCATTTCATCCGCCGCCACATCGACCGCATCCTTGCCTTCGATGCAGGGCCGCACGGCGCGCGCGTGATCCACGTCGATTATGCCGCGCTGGTCCGCGATCCGGTGGGCGGGATGCGGCGCATCCATGACGGCCTTGGCATCGCAACCCCCGCAGCGGTGGCGCAGGCAGTGGCCGCATGGCGGGCCGCCAATCCGCAGCATGCGCGCGGGCGCAACGATTACACGCTGGCGCAATGGGGGCTCGACCGCGATGACCTGTCGGCGCTGTTCGCCGATTACCGCCACCGCTTCGCCATCCCCGAGGAGGCGCGATGATCTGGTTGTGCGTGGTTTCCGCAATCACGCATTTTGCGCTGGGGATGGTCGGGCGGGGCGGGCGGCGGCGGCGAAACCCTGCCGCGCAGGGTTTCGACACGGGCTTTCAGCCCAGGCGGCCCGGCGCATAGCGGCCAGGATCGCATAAGGGGGACGTGCCGAGCAGCATCGCCGCGGCAAGCCGCGCCGCCGCCGGCGCGGTCTGGATGCCAAAGCCGCCCTGGCCGGCGAACCAGACAAAGCGCGGGCAGCGCGGATCGGGGCCATAGACCGGCAGGCGATCGGGCGCGAAGCTGCGCAGCCCGGCCCAGCGATGCACGACGCGATCGATCCGCCAGTCGACCACGCTCTCGATGCGCGCGATCGCGGTGGCAACGTCCACCTCCTCCGGGGCGGCATCGCCCGCCGGGGCGGGGCTTTCGTCATGCGGGCTCAGCCACAGGCGCGCGCCTTCGGGCTTGAAGTAGAAGCGCTCCGAGAGGTCGAGGACCAGCGGCAGGTCGGCCGCCGGCGCCGGCGTGACCGCGAGTTCGACGATCGTACGCCGCAGCGGCACGATGCCGAGCGGCTGCACGCCCGCGAGATGCGCCACCGCATCCGCCCAGGCGCCGGCGGCATTGACCAGCATTTCGGCGTCAAGCCGCGTGCCATCGCCCAGCGTCAGCCGCCAGCCGCCACTGGCCGGGTCGGCAGCGACCAGTTCGGCGCGGCAATGCAGCTCAGCCCCCAGCCGGCGGGCACTGGCAAGGTAATGCTGGTGCAGCCCGGCGACGTCGATGTCGCAGCAGCTCGGTTCGAGAATGCCCGCGCGCCAGGGCGGGCGCAGGCCCGGGATCCGGGCGGCGATCGCCGCGCGGTCGAGCGCGATCAGGGCGATGCCCAGCGCCGCATAGCGTTCGGCGAAGGCGGCGAGCCTCGGCTCGTCGCCCGCGGTGGCGATGGTCAGCGCGCCGCGCGGGCGCAGAAAGCCGTGTTCGGCGAGAAACGGCCCGGAGGCGGTGGTTAGCGGCTGCACGCCGGGGCCGCCATAGCTTTCGGTCCAGAACGCCGCCGAGCGGCCGGTGGCGTGATAGCCCGGCACCGCCTCGGCTTCGAGCATCACCACCCGCGCGCCGCCGGCGGCAAGCTCGGCGGCGAGCGAGGCCCCGGCCATGCCCGCGCCCACCACCGCGAAATCGCAGCGCGCCGCCCGGCTCATGCCGGGCACGCCGGCGCGGTGCGATCGAGAAAGCGGTCGATCGCGGCGAGCACGCGGTCGCGCACCGGATCGACCTCGCGCAGCACCTCATGCGCCGCCTCCGGCCCCAGCGTCAGCAGTTCGGCGCGGGGCAGCCGTCCGGCGGCGGCGCGGATCGCGGCGAAGCGGACCAGCCGGTCGCGGCGTGTGCCGATGAGCAAAACCGGCTCGCGCACCGCTTCGAGCAGCCCGGGGCGCTCGAGCGCGTGGATCGAGGCGAGCGCGGCGCTCACCCAGCCCCAGCTTGGCGAGCCCATGGCGAGCTCGGGGCGCTGCGCGCGCCACCAGGCCTCGTCGGCATAGCGGGCGGCATCATGCGTCAACAGCGCCATGCGATCGGCGGCGCGCGCGCCGGGCCGTTCGGCGTGCGGCCAGGCGGGCCGCCGCGGATCGCCAAGCGCCACCATCAGCCGCGCGACAGCGCGCAGCAGCCGCTCGGGCAGCCCGAAGGCGACCATGCCGAGCATCGGCGTCGACAGCACCAGCGCATCGGGCCGCAGCCGGCGCTCGGCCACCGCGCGCAAGGCGAGATGGCCGCCCATCGAATGCGCGACCAGCACATGCGGCGCCGGGCGCGTCGCGACCCATTGCGACCAGAAATCGGCGAGATCCTCGACCCAGATCGCGAAATCGTCGATGTGGCCGGTCAGCGGGTCGAGACCGCCGCGCCCCGAACCCGCCTGGTCGCGCCAGTCGAGCGCGGTCACCCGCCAGCCACGATGCGCCCAGGCGCCGAAGCTTTCGAGGTATTTCTCGTAGCAATCGGCACGCCCCGGCAGGAACAGCAGCGATCCGCGCCCGCCCGCCGGAAAGTCGATGCGACGCAGCGCCCGGCCATCGCGCGCGCACCACCGCGATTCCAGCGCGTCGTCCGGGATCGCCCGGCGGTCGATCGCCATGCCGCCCAGCGGAGACCGGGGTCGCGCCTCGGCGTCATTGTCAGCCATGCTGCGCGCAAGGTCCCCGCAAGCGGCGGAGTGTGGTTACTTTTTGGTAAGCAGTTGCCGGTAAATCCCCGGAAACAGGCCCGCAAGGCGAGGGGATGGCCATGCATAGCACCGGATTTTCCTACGTTCTCCTCTGCGGCTTGGCAATCGCGCTCCTCATCGCCGCCACCACCGATCTGCGCCGGCGGCAGATAGACAACGGGCTCAACGCCGCGATCGCGCTCGCCGCGCCGCTGTTCTGGTGGGCAAGCGGGCTCGGCTGGCCGGCCGTGGGCTTTCAGCTGCTCGTCGCGCTCGGCGCCTTCGCGGTGCTGGCGGTGCTTTTCGCCTTCCGGGCGATGGGCGGCGGCGACGTCAAGCTCCTGACCGCGCTCGCGCTGTGGATTCGCCCGGCCTGGTTTCTCCAGCTCGTCACGATCATGGCGATCCTTGGCGGGGTGCTCACCATCGTCTTCGCCGCCTGGCACATCACCCGCCGCCGCAAGGAGCGGATCGCCGTTCCCTATGGCGTCGCGATCGCCGGCGCGGGCTTGTGGATCCTCAGCGTCGATTACCTGCCGAAGCTTGCCGGACATGTCTGAACGAGCTGCGCGACGCGGTGACGCAATCTTAACCATTTTGCCTGAATTTAACCTGAAATCGGACGTTTCTAGGGGGCCATCATAGTCATGGACAAGAAGAAGCTGATGCTGCTGCTCGGCGCAGCGGTGGTTTCGCTGGGTTCCGCGCTGGCGGTGCGCAGCCTGGTTTCGGGTCATGCCGCGCCCGTGGTGCAGGCGGCGATCCTGACGCCACAAGGGCCGCGCGTGCTGGTCGCGCTGCGCTCGCTGCCGGTGGGCACGATCATCACCCCCGATGCCGTCGCCTTCCAGCCCTGGCCCAAGGATCTGGTGCAGGACGCCTATTTCATCGACGGCAATGTCGACAAGAACAAGCTGATCGGCACGGTGGTGCGCAATGCGATCACCGCCGGCCAGCCGCTGACCCAGGGCGCGCTGGTCGCGCCGGGCGATCGCGGCTTCCTTGCCGCCGCGCTGGGTCCGGGGATGCGCGCGATCACCATTCCGGTTTCGGAAGGTTCCGACGTCGCCGGCTTCATCTTTCCCGGCGATCATGTCGACATGATGCTGACACAGCAGGTCAAGAGCACCAGCGCCCTGGCCAGCAACACCCTGCCGCTCGACGCGACCGAAACCGTGCTGCGCAATCTGCGGGTGCTGGCGACCGACCAGACCACCGAGACCGAGGTCAATCCCAACGGCAAGACCGTGGTCAAGACCGCGCATAACGTCACGCTCGAAGTGACCCCGCAGATCGCCGAGAAGATCGAGGTCGCACAGACGCTGGGTGCGCTCAGCCTGTCGCTGCGCCCGCTCGCCGAAAACCAGGCCGAACTCGACAAGGCGATCGCCAGCGGCACGCTCAAGCTGCCCGCCGGCGCCAGCAAGCAGGATACCGACAAGCTGCTCAGCGAGGCCGCCAACCGGCCGATCGACGGCGCCACCAGCTTCTCGACCGGCGGTGACGTCTCGCGCTTCGCGCGGCGCTCGATGCCCCCGACAGGGTCCGCGCCTTCGGTCGCGCAATCGGTATCGAACATGGTCGGGGCCTTCGTCGGCCCGACCGTGAAGGTCGCGCGCGGCAACACCGTCACTGCGGTGCCGGTGGGCGCGCACAGCCTCGCCTCGCAGCTTCAGGGCCTTCCGCCCATGGGTGGTGCGGGCAACGGCTGGGCACCCAATTTCCAGGGTGCGAACGGCAATCAGATCGCAGGCGCGACGCAGGCTGCGATCGTCGGGGGTGAATGACATGCAGATGAAAACCTTGCAGTTGGGTACCGCGGCCCTGGCGCTGGTCGCCGGGCTTGCCGGCGGCGCCGTGGCCAGTGCCCAGGACGCGCCCCAGACCATGGCGGTACCGGTGCATCATAGAATGGCGCACCGCCTGCCGGTGGGGCGCAATCTTCTGGCGCATGCGCCCGATGGCGCGCCGCTCGAAGTCGGCACCCAGCGCGCGACGCATGAGGTGCTGCTCTCGCTCGGCGAAGGCGAACTCGTCACCCTGCCGGTCGCGGTGGCGAATGTGTGGACCTCGAACCCCGAGGTCGCCGACGTCTATGTCGATAATGCGCGACAGATCCACCTCTTCGGCAAGAGCGCCGGCGAAGCGACGGTGTTCGCTTCGACCGCGAGCGGCGCGGTTGCCTATGCCGCCAAGATCAGGGTCAGCCAGAACATCAGCTCGATCGACAAGCTGGTGAAGATGGCG
>JAGWPW010000038.1 GCA_028870315.1 Sphingomonadales bacterium
GCATTGTCGCCGCCGCCGGCCGCCACCGGCACGCGCTCCATGCCCCAGGCTTCGGCAACCTCGGCGCGCAGCACGCCGGTTGCCTCGCTGCCTTCGTGAAGCCGCGGCATCGCTGTGCGGGTGAGGCCGCAGGCGGCGAGCATCGGCTCGCTCCAGTCACGCGCGGCGCAATCTAGCCACAGCGTGCCGGCGCTGTCGGCCCTGTCCGAGGCCTTGTCGCCGGTCATGCGCAGCCGCACATAATCCTTGGGAAGCAGCACCGAGGCAATCTGCGCGAAAGCCTCGGGTTCGTGCCTGCGCAGCCAGAGGAGCTTGGGCGCGGTGAAGCCGGGCATGGCGAGATTGCCGGTGATCTGGCGGCTGCGCGGCTCGGCCGCCTCCAGTTCGGTGCATTCCGCCATGCTGCGCCCGTCGTTCCACAGGATCGCCGGGCGCAGCACGCGATCATCGGCGCCAAGCAGCGTCGCGCCATGCATCTGTCCGGCAAGCCCGACCGCGCGCACGCGCCGCCGCAGCGCCGGATCGAGCGCGGCAAGCGCCTGTTCGGTTGCGCGCCACCAGTCCTCGGGTGCCTGCTCGGACCACAAGGATCGCGGCCGCGAGACCGCGAGCGGCGCGCTTGCCTGCACCGTCACCGTGCCATCTTCGGCCAGCAGCACCGCCTTCACCCCCGAGGTGCCGATGTCGATCCCGCAATACATCCCGTCTGGCCATCCTCTCCGGCGTCGTAGGTAGCGATACCATAGGGGCCGTGGCAAGCCCATATCTGTCGTGGCAAGCGCTTTGGTGCGGGCTTGTGTGCAGCCGCGGCGCGGCGCATGGTAGCGCAACGATGGCGGGAGGCAGGAAAAGCGGGCGGCGGGGCGAGGGGCCGACGGTGGCCGATGTCGCGCGGGCGGCCGGGGTTTCGCCGATGACGGTGTCGCGCGTGGTCAACCGCCAGACCGGGATTGCGCCGCCGACGCGCGCGAAAGTCGAGGCGGCAATCGCGCAATTGCGCTATGTTCCCAATCTCGCGGCACGGCGGCTCGCGGGGCGGGGGCCGTGCCGGCTGGCGCTTCTGCACGACAATCCAAGCGCCGCCTTCATGACCGAGCTGTTGATCGGCAGCCTTGACGCGGCGCGCGCGCAGGATGCCGAATTGCTGATCGAATTCTACGATCCCGAGGAACCGACCGAAGCGGTGTGCGAACGGCTGCGCGGCCATCGCATCGAGGGGCTGCTGCTGCCCGCGCCGCTGTGCGACGATCGCGACCTCGTCGAGGCGCTGCGGGACGGGGGCTTCGCGATCGCGCGGATCGCCGCGACCCGGCCGATCCCCGAAACGATCGCGGTCGAGATCGACAATGAAGCGGCCACGCATGCGATGACCGCGCATCTCATCGCGCTCGGCCATCGGCGGATCGGGTTCATCGCCGGTCCGCCAGGCCATCATTGCAGCGCGCTGCGCGTCGCGGGTTATGTGCGCGCGCTCGCCGAAGCCGGGCTGCCCTTCGATCCTGCCTGCGTGGTGACCGGCGACTTCACCTATCGCTCGGGGCTCGCGACCAGCGAGGCGCTGCTCGCGCTCACCCCGCCGCCCAGCGCGATCTTCGCCAGCAACGACGACATGGCGGCGGCGGCGGTGGCCAGCGCCTATCGCCGGCATCTGGGCGTGCCCGACGATCTCAGCATCTGCGGCTTCGACGACACTGCGATGGCGCGCAGCATCTGGCCCGAGATCACCACCATCCGCCAACCCGCCGCCGAAATGGCGCGGCGCGCGGCGCTGCTCTTGATCGCGCAGCTGCGCGGTGGCGGTGGCGCAACCGTGCTGCGGCTCGATTTCGAACTGCTGCGAAGGGCCTCCGACGCCCCGCCGCCGTGAACGCGCACGCCAACCATTAGATAGCGCTATCACGCAAGTGGCGCCAACAAGACGGTGCCACAGAGAGGGCGGTGACGCAGCGCCTGGCGGGGTGGAAGGCTTGCGGAAAGCCCGGTTCGAACGCGGCCGCCTGCGCGGTTCGCGGCGGCCTTTCGTCGGGATTGCAGATTCAATCGATTTAATTTACCACGGGATCGTTACGGTGCCGGAGTATCGCGGCAAAACGCGGGCGCCGGCCAGGGGAGGGGCGAGAGAATGGCGAGCATTGCTGAGCCGCATTCGCCGCGGCGTCTGTCCACCGCGACGATGCTCGACATGTCGGTCGCCAATTTCGGCACGGCGATTGCCTTTGCGTTGCAGCAGGGCAGCATGGCGCGGATTTTCCAGTCGCTGGGCGCCGATCTCGATGCCTTGCCGATCCTGATGATCGCGGGGCCGATCACCGGGCTGGTCGTGCAACCGCTCATCGGCCACTACAGCGATCGCACCTGGTGCCGGCTCGGCCGGCGGCGCCCCTATATCGCGGTCGGCGCGGTGCTCGCCGCCGGCGCGATGGCGGGGCTCGCCACGGCGACGACGCTGGCGATGGCGGTCGTGTGTTACTGGCTGCTCGATGCCGCGCTCAACGTCGCGATCGAGCCGCTGCGCGCCTTCATCGCCGATCGCGCCCCGGCCGGGCAGCGCACCGCCGCGCTGGCGATCAACAGCGCGCTCGGCTGCGTCGGGGCGATCATCGGCTTTCTGCTGCCGTTCGTGCTGGCGACGGGCGCTGTGCCGCATGCGGCCATCGGCAGCATCGCGCCCGGTGTCCGCCAGTCGCTGCTGATTGCCGCTTTGGTGCTGCTCGCCGGCACCGGATGGACCACCTGGCGGGTGCGCGAATATCCGCGCGCCGACGCTGATTCGCGGCCCGAGACGGCAGAGCCCGCGCCTTCGGGTGCCTTGCCGCGCGGTTGGCCGTGGCTGGCGGCGGCGGTGATTCTGGGCGGTGTGCTGTTGGTTACCGACGCCGATCCGCAGCTCGCGGTGGGCGTCGCCGCGCTTGCCGGATTCGGTTTGCTGCGGATCCTGCGCCGCCGCGATTCGCTGCCCTCGCCGCTGACCGCCTTTGTCGACGATCTTTCGGCCATGCCAAGGTCGCTGCGCGGGCTCGCCGTCATCCATGCGCTGACCTGGTTCGCATTGTACATCATGTGGCCGATGATGACCGCGATCGTCACCAGCCGCGGCTTCGGCGCCGACGGTCCGCGCGCACCGGGCTATGAGGCGGGCGCCGATTGGCTGGGCGTGCTTTATGCCGCTTTCAACGTCACCGCCTCGCTGTTCGGCTTTCTCGGCTTGCCGGCGCTGGCGCGAAGCCTGGGCAAGGCGCGGGCGCATGCGCTGTGCCTTGCGATCGGCGCCATGGGCTATGCCGGGCTGCTGGTGACGACCGACCGCTGGCTGATGTTCGGCCCCTTTGTGTGCCTTGGCATCGCCTGGGCCTCGCTGCTGACGCTGCCCTATGTCATGCTCGCCGACGCGCTCGGCGGCCGCAAGCTTGGCGCCTATACCGGCATCTTCAATATCTTCGTGGTGCTGCCGCAGATCGCGGTGGCAACGCTGCTGGGGCCGCTGATCCGCCACTGCTTCCCGCACGATCCGGTATGGACCATGGCGCTCGCCGCCGCCGCGATGGGCACGGCGGCGCTGCTGGCGCTGCTGCTGCGGCCGGATCGCGCCGTGACGGGCGCGGCGCTTCGCTGATCGGCGGCAACCGCGAAAGTTGCAAATCTGTAACAGCAAATGGCACGTCGTGCATTTTTTGATTCAATCCATTGAATCGAGGCTTGCCGAACGCCACCGGATTTGCAATTGGAAGCGGGCTTCGATCGGGCCGTGGCATGCGCCAAGCCGAATCGCGGACGTCGAGGCAATTGGGACAAGGGTTTGCCGGGGAGGAAACTATGAAGCGCTTCCATATTCAATCGTGTGTATCGATGTTGGCCATCGCCGCCATGGGGCATGTCGCGCCGGCTTTCGCCGCCGACCCGCCGCCATCGACCGCGCCCGCAGCGCCGACGGACGCCGCCAGTTCCTCGCAGGATACGTTGCAGACGATCGTCGTCACCGCCTCGACCGGCAATCGCTCGAAGCTCGACAGCTCGGTGTCGATCTCCTCGGTCGATGCGCAGCTCATCCAGAGCTTCCATCCCGAATCGCAAGGCGACATGCTGCGCCTGCTGCCCGGCATCGAACCCAATGTCTCCGGGCCGGCGGGCAACGGCAATTTCGCGGTGCGCGGGCTGCCGGTGACCACTGGCGGCGCGCAGTTCGTCCAGCTTCAGGAAGACGGGCTGCCCTTCGTCCTTTATGGCGACATCCAGTTCGGCAACAACGACTACTGGACCAAGCTCTCGCCCACCGACGCAAGGATCGAGGATATCCGCGGCGGCACCGCCGCCACGCTCGCCAGCCAGGGGCCGGGCGCGATCATCAACTACATCAGCGACACCAGCAAGGGCGAAGGTGGCTATGTCGAGCTCGATAAGGGGGTGAACTTTGATTACACCCAGCTCTACTTCCTCGACAAAGGGATCATCAACGATTCGACCTATTACACCGTCGGCGGCTTTTACGACGTCGGTCACGGCCAGCAGCACGCGTCCTACAATGTCAGCAACAGCTATCTGATCAAGGGCAACATCACCCGCGAGTTCGGCGACGGCCGCGGCTATTTCCGCCTGCTGTTCAAGCTTGCCAACACCAACGAGCCCAATGCCACCGGCGGTGAGGAATGCGGCACGCTGCAGAACAACAAGGTCTCGAACCTGCACGCCTGCCCCGGCTTCGACGCGCGCAACACCTCGAACTACTCGGTCTACAACCGCAACATCTCCTATGTCGATTACAACAGCGGCGGGCTGGCACAGGTGCCGCTCAACGGCATCTCAACCAACCAGAAGGCGATCCAGGGCCAGTTCCATTACAAGCTGGATAACGGCATCACCTTCGACGACAATGCGCGTTATGCCAGCATCAGCGGCGCCTTCTCGTCAAACTTCACCAATTACGTCCCCACATCGAACCTGGTCGGCTCGACCGTGAATGGCCAGACCGTCGGCTCGGCGGTCTATGCCGCAGGGCCGCGCGCCGGCCAGGCGGTGACCGAACCGTTCTATAACAACAACGTCGCGATCTACACGCATATCCGCAGCCTCGACAATTTCGTCAACGACACCAAAATCGCCTGGAAGGGTAACCTTGGCGGCGATATTCACGCCAACCTGACGCTCGGCTATTTCTTCGACAGCCAGCAGGTCGCGATGGACTGGCATCCGAGCATGTTCAACAGCGAGGCAGCGGACAACCCGTCGCCGATCGACCTGCTGAGTTCGGCGGGCGCGCTGCTCACCGCTAACGGCTATGCCGGCTACAACAACAATTGGGGCGCGAGCGTTGCGCGCAGCTATGACTACACCTTCACCGACAATGCCCCCTATGCCGACCTGATCCTCGATGGTCATGGTGTCGAGCTTGATGCCTCGATCCGCCATGACATCAATCACGGCTCGGGTGCGGGCCAGCAGAGCAGCGGCGTCGTCCATAACCTGTCGCAGACCGCGATCAACCCGGTCACCGGTCAGCCGCAGGCGGTCAATCTGCCCTACTACCTGCTCGACGGGCAGACGAACGTCATCAACTACACCGCACCGACCACCTCGTGGTCGGTCGGGCTCAGCTACAAGCCGAGCGAAAACACCAATGTCTTCATTCGGGCATCGAAGGGCGTTCGCTTCAATTCGGATCGGTTGACCTACAACAACAATTTCAACCCCGACGGGACGCTCAACGGGGCCGGCCAGATCGCCGCGACCGACACGCTGTACCAGTATGAAATCGGTCTCAAGGCGCGCGGCGACCTTGGCGAGGTGCATTACACCACCGAGTTGACGGGCTTCTACAGCCACTTCAACATCACCACCGAGGAATTGAGCGCCACCGTCTGCCCGATCATCACCGGCAATCCGAACTCGGCGGTGTGCGTCGAGTCCGACAAGTACAAGAGCCTTGGCATCGAATCCTACAGCACGTTCCGCTGGCACGGGCTGAGCGCGATCGCCAACTTCACCTGGGTTGATCCCAAACAGGAAATCCTGAACGGCGCGACCGCTTCGCCGGCCTATCAGCGGGCGCAGGGCATCGCCGACCTCGTCTACTCGCTGGCGGTGAATTACGACTTTTCGGAGAAGGCCACCGCCGGGATCATCTGGACCGGCACCAGCGGCATTCTGGAGAACGGCTCGGCGACCGCCTACCCCGGCTCCTCGATCGTGAGCGCCAATCTCACCGTGATGCCGGTCAAGAACATCGAAGTGGGTCTCAACATCTATAACCTGTTCAACAGCTTCTCGCTTCTGGGCGGTACCGGCAGTGGCGAGACGCTGGTTTCAGGCACCAATTTCGTCGGCAATGCCACCCCGGCTTATGGACGCAGCTACACCGCTTCGGTGAAGTTCAAGTTCTGACGCTGCAAACCCGAACGGGCGGGTTATGAAGGGCGGGCGCGGAAGGCAGCTTCCGGCCCGCCATTTTCATGCGTAAATGCCGCTCGAAGGGAGCGTGGGCGATGGTGCGTGATGACCCGCGGATAGGCTCGGTGCTGATCGTCGGTGGCGGTACCGCCGGCTGGATGACAGCGGCCATGCTGGGGAATTTCCTCAAGCACAACTGCACGGTCACGCTCGTCGAATCCGAGGAGATCGGCACCGTCGGCGTCGGCGAGGCGACGATCCCGCCGATCCGGCTGTTCAACGACACGCTGGGCATCGATGAGCGGGAATTCATCAGGGCGACGAAGGGCTCGTTCAAGCTCGGCATCGAATTTCTCGACTGGGGCTGGAGCGGCAACCGCTACTTCCACCCCTTCGGTCCGCATGGCCGCAACTTCGACATGGTCTCGATGCACCACTACTGGCTGCGCGCCCGCGCCCAGGGCGAGACCGCGCCGCTCGACGAGCATTGCATGGCCTGGCAGATCGCGAAGCTCGGCCGCTTCGCGCGGCCCGTGCCCGATCCGCGGGATGTCCTTTCGACCTTCGATTACGCCTATCATTTCGACGCCGGGCTTTATGCGCGTTTCCTGCGCAGCTATGCCGAGGCGCGCGGGGTGACGCGCACCGAGGGCAAGGTGGCCGGGGTCGCGCTCGATGGCCAATCGGGCTTCGTCGAAAGCGTGACGCTTGCCGACGGGCGCAAGCTGTCGGCCGACCTGTTCATCGACTGCTCGGGTTTCCGCGGCCTGCTCATCGAGGGCGCGCTCAACACCGGATACGAGGACTGGACGCATTGGCTGCCCTGCGACCGGGCGATGGCGATGCCGAGCGAGAACGTCGGCGCGCCGCATCCTTTCACCCGTTCGACCGCGCGCGAGGCGGGCTGGCAATGGCGCATCCCGCTCCAGCATCGCACCGGCAACGGCTATGTCTATTGCAGCCGGTTCCTCGATGACGACCGCGCCGCCGAACTCCTTGCCAGCCGCATCGAGGGCAGGGCGCTGGGCGACCCGCGCCCGCTGCGCTTCACCACCGGGCGACGCAAGCTGCAATGGAACCGCAACGTCGTCGCCATCGGCCTTTCGAGCGGCTTCCTCGAACCGCTCGAATCGACCAGCATCCACCTCATCCAGGCCAATATCTCGAAGCTGATGGGGCTTTTCCCCGACCGCCATTTCGACCCCGGAACCACCGCGGAATTCAACCGCATCGCGATTGCCGAGACCGAGCGCATCCGCGATTTCATCATCCTTCACTACAAGCTGATGCAGCGCGACGACAGCGAGCTGTGGCGCTATTGCTCGGCGATGGCGATCCCCGAGACGCTCCAGCTCAAGATCGACCATTTCCGTCGCCACGGCCGGCTGATCGCGCGCGAGATGGACCTGTTCGCCCCGCCGAGCTGGCTTGCGGTCCATGTCGGCCAGGGCAACATCCCCGAAGGGCTCGACCCGCTGCTCGAATATCGCGGCATCGACGGGCGCGAATGGCTGGGCAAGCTGCGCGCGGCGATGGCGGCGCAAGCGGCGCGGCTGCCCACGCATGGCGATGTCCTTGCGGAACTTCACGGCGTGCCCGCCTGATCCGATGCCGGTGATGGCGCCCGGTGACGCTGCGGCCTGGTGCGAGCGTGCGCGGCGCTTGCGCGCGGCGCAGGACATGCCGGGTGCGCTCGCCGCGATCACCCGCGCCGCGGCGCTCGATCCGGGCGACGGGCTGATCGCCTTGCTGCGCGCGCAAACCGCCTATGAACTGGGCTATCCCGCGGCCGGTCTCTATGCCGAGGCGCAACGGCTGGCGCCGGGCAATCCCGACGTGCTGCGAAACCGCGCGCTGGCGCTCGCCAGCGAAGGCGAAGAGCAAGCGGCACAGGCGCTGCTCGCCGCCGCGCTCGCCGAACGGCCCGAGTGGCTCGATGGCCAGCGCGTGCTGGCTGCGCTGCGTTTCACCAGCGGCGAGCGGGAGCATTTCGATGCGGGCTTCGCTGCGGCGGTGCGTGCGCGGCCGCGTCATCAGGGGTTGTGGCTCGGCTGGTTCGGCGCCATCGCCCAGCAGCGCGAATGGCCGCGCGCGGAAGCGATCCTCGATGCCGCCGCGGCACAACTGGGCGAAACCCGCAGCTTCGCCATCGCCCGCGCCTTCGTCGCCAGCGAATCGGGCAGGCTCGACGAAGCGCTCGCCCGGCTGGCGGCGCTCGACGGCGCGCGCGACGGTTTCCTCGACCTGTGCCGCATCCGCACGCTGCTGCGCGCCGGGCGCCCCGACGATGCGAGCGTGCTTGCGCTGCCGCTGACCCAGACCCCGCTTGCCGGCCAGGTCTGGCCCTATCTCTCGACGTGCTGGCGGCTGTGCGGCGACGCGCGGGCAGATTGGCTCGACGGCGATCCGCTTCGCCATGCCGATCTCGATCTGGGCTTTTCCGAAGCCGAACTGGCAGAGCTCGCCGGGCTGCTGCGCGGGCTGCACACCGCGCGCGCGCCCTATCCCGAACAGACCGCGCGCGGCGGCACGCAGACCGATCGCTCGGTGCTGCTGCGCCACGAGCCCGCGCTGCAAGCGGCGCGCCGGCGCCTGCTTGACGGCGTGCGAAGCTTCGTGGCCGGGCTTGCCCCCGCCGATCCGCGCCACCCGACACTGTCGCGCCGCCGCGATGATCTCCAGATCAGCGGCAGCTGGTCGGTGCGGCTCGGCGCTGGCGGTTACAACGTCGCGCACAGCCATCCGCTCGGCTGGCTGTCGGCGGTGTTCTATGTCGCGCTGCCCGCAGACCCCGGGCCGATGCCGGCGGGCGCGTTGCAGCTTGGCGCGCCGCCGGCCGAACTCGGGCTCGACCTTGGCCCCTGTGTGACGATCGCGCCGCGAGCCGGGCGGCTGGTGGTGTTCCCATCGATCCTGTGGCACGCAACGGTGCCGATCGCGGCGGGCGAACGGCTCAACATCGCCTTCGACGTGGTTCCGGCACAGGGTTGATATGAAAGCGATATTTCCCGCAAGGCGGCGCGCGCCCGAAAGCCAGTCGGCAATTGCAATTCGCGGTGCCGCGCAACATGGTGGCGCATGCCGATGAAACGCCCCAAGACCCTCAAGGAGCTTGCCGCGCTGGCCGGTGTCACCAGCGGTACCGCCTCGCGTGCGCTGGCCGGATCGGAGCTGGTGACGCCGGCGACGCGCGACATGATCGTCGCGCTCGCCAGGGAGCACGGCTTCACCCCGAATGTCAGCGCCAGAAACCTGCGGATGCGCCGGACCGGGACGATCGGCGTCATCATCCCGCTTGGCCATGAGACCGAGCAGCATGTTTCCGATCCCTTCTTCATCACCATGCTCGGGCTGCTCGCCGATGCGCTGACCACGCGTGGCTACAATCTGCTGCTGTCGCGGGTGGTGCCCAGGAACGACAACTGGTTCTGGAACTTCATGCGTTCGGGCCACGTCGACGGGGTGATCGTCATCGGCCAGTCGGATCAGTCATCGGTGCTCGATGCCGTGGCGGAACGCTACAAGCCGCTGGTCGTCTGGGGGGGGCATGTGGCGGGACAGGCCTATTGCTCGGTCGGTTCGGACAATTTCCGCGGCGGCCAGCTGGCCGCGCAGCACCTGATCGATCGCGGGTGCAAAAGCCTTGCGTTTTTCGGCGATCCGCGCGCGCTGGAAATCGGGCTGAGGCTCGATGGCTGCCGCGCGGCGGCGGCGCGCGCGGGCCTTTCGGACGCGCTCACCGTGCTGCCGGTGCATCTGGTCGCCGAACGGGCGCGCAGCGACATCGTCGCCTTCCTCGCGGCGACACCGCAGCCACCGCAGGGCATCGTCGCCGCCTCCGACGTCATCGCGGTCAGCGCCTTGCGCGCGCTCGCCGAAGCGGGGCTGGCGGTGCCCGGCGATGTCAAGGTGACAGGCTATGACGGGCTGACGCTCGGCGAACACACCATGCCGCCGCTGACGACGATCACCCAGGATCTTGTTCAGGGCGCCGAGCGGATGGTCGATATCGTGATCAGGCGGATCGCCGGCGAGGACATTCACTCGGTGATCATGCAACCGCGGCTGCTGGTTCGGCAATCGAGCTGAGCGCGAGCGCCAGCGCGCCTCTGAGCCCGGAATCGGTGCCCAGCCCGGGCGGCACGATGATCTTTGCCGGATCGCCGAGAAAATAGCCGGCGCTGGCCGCGACCGCTTCGGCGCGTACGCGTTCGAGCAGCCCCGCGGTCGCCATGACCCCGCCGCCCAGCACGATGCAGGCCGGTTCGAGCACCGCCTGGAAATTCGCCAGCGCCCGGCCGAGATACCAGGCGATCATCGCGTTCGCCGGGTGATCGGCGCCGAGTTCGGTGAGCGAGGCGCCCCAGCGCGCCTTGATAGCAGGACCACAGGCCAGCCCTTCGATGCAGGCGCCATGGAACGGGCAAGCACCGGCAAAGCCGTGGTCGTCCCCATGGCGCGGCACGCGCATGTGGCCCATTTCCGGATGGGTCAGCCCGTGAAGCAGCCGTCCGTCGCTGACGAAACCGCCGCCGATTCCGGTCCCGACGGTCAGATAGAGCAGCGAGCCGTGGCCCTTGCCCGCGCCCCAGCGCTGCTCGGCGAGCGCGGCGGCGTTGACGTCGGTATCGAGGCCGACCGGGCAAGCGAAGGCTTCGGCGAAAGGCGTGACAAAGTCGGCGCCGGTCCAGTGCGGCTTGGGCGTCGTGCGGATGTGGCCATAGGTGGTCGAGGCGCGATCGAGATCGAGCGGGCCGAATGCGGCGATCCCGACTGCGGCAAGCGCCACGCGCTGTTCGCGAAGCCAGGCGATAGACGCGCCGAGCGTGGCTTCAGGGGTTGTCGTTTCGACCCGGTGCCGTGCGAGGATGGTGCCCCCGGCATCGGCGAGGCCGAGGACGAACTTGGTCCCGCCTGCCTCGACCAGCGCGTAATGCGCCGCGCTCATGCCGCGATCTCCGCGCGCGCGCCATCGAGCCGCAGGCGGAACACCGCTGCCGGCACGCCGCCGAAATTCGCCCGCCGCCAGGCGATGTCGGGGCAGGCGTTGCCCTCGTTGCCATGGGGATAATCGATGAAGCCATGCACGGTCAGCTCGTTGGTCACCCACCAACTGTAGGTCTGGAACGGCGCGTCCTCGGGGTTGCCGGCGACGAGGCCGCCGCCGTTGAGCGGGTGCCACGGTCCGGAAAGCCGTTCGGCGACCATGCCATACAGCCCGTTGGGACCGCTCGGCCCGTCGGGCGCGAAGACTTTGCGCTGGGTGGACCAGAAAAGGTAATAGCGGCCCTGATGCATGACGATATGCGGGCGCTCCTGTTCGTTGTTGAGCCCGTCGGCGGACAGAAGTGGCGGCAGCACGTCCCAGCCGTCCCCGGCACGGCGCAGCATGCCGATGCAGCCGTTCCACGAACTGCGCGCCTCGCGCAGCGAGCCGGTGAACAGCAGATATTCGGCGCCATCGGCGGGATCGCGGAAATGCGCGGGATCGCGAAAACCCTTGATGAAGCCGGGCACGCCGGTCGTCGCGGTGACTTGCTGGTAATGGGCGATCTCGCCACCGGCGATCTCGCGCGGGGTGCCCCAGTCGGTAGCGGCAAGCCCGTCGGGGGTGATGGCGAGCGTGCCTGTCAGCTCGAACATGCGCTGGCGGAAGCTTGATTCGCGTTCGCCGCGGTCGCCGGCGGCGGTCCAGAACAGGGTGATCGCCTGGCACGCCGGGTCATAGCGGCACGATCCGGCCCATTCGCGGCTGCCGGGGTTGAGCGCATCGGGCAAGAGATTGCCGTGGTCCCGCCATAGGCCGTCGCGCTCGGTCATCAAGCGGATGCGCGCCACCGCGTGGCGGGCCTCGGGATCGCTCAGCCGCGGCGCGGACAGCACGAACCACGGGGTCCAGCCGTCGAAGCGGACGGTGCTGCCATCGGCGTGTTGCAGCGGCCACAAGTCCCACAGATCGAGCCCCGGCACCCCCGGCGCCAGTTGCGCGGCCTGCACGCGCGGAATGGTGGTGCGCGAATCGGCGCGGATCGCGGCGACCTGCGCCGGTGTCCATCGGGCCGTGGCGAAGGGCGGATGGTCGGCGGCGGCGGTTGGCATGAGCGGGGTGGAAGGCATCGGTTCCCTATGGGGCTGGATAAAGGATTGAGAAGGAGGAAAGCGGGCGAACGCATCGTATTCGCGCAAAGGCTGCCCGGCGATGCGCGTTGCGGCGGGTCACGAGATCACCTCGCAGACCAGCACCGTCTCGGCGGCCATCGGCGGCAGCGCGAAACCGGCGCGCGCCAGCCACGCGCCGTCCATCGTCGCCAACACGCGATCGTCGGCGGTGATCGTATAGCTGCGCCCCGGCTGCGCCATCGGCAGGCGCAGATGCGGCTGGTGACGCTGGCTCGTCGCATCGGTGCGGGTCACCAGCAGCACCATTGCCGCTTCGCTGCCATGCGCCTGCCAGACCAGCCCGTCGGGCGCCTCGCCCTGCCAGACGCGGGTCCCGTGCAGGCGATCGCGCAGCGCCTTGTAGCGGGCGATGCCGGCGGCGAGCGTTTCGCGATCGGTGGCGTCGAGGTGGCGCGCGTCGAGTTCGACGCCGAAATGGCCGGGCAGGGCAACGCCGCAGCGGAAGGCCATTGCCTGCTGCCGTCCGGTCGCATGCGCGGGGCTGGCGCCGATATGGCAGCCCATGATCTCGGGCGGCAGGAAGCGCAGAAACCCGCGCTGCATGGCGACGCGGCTGACCGCGTCGATGCAGTCGCTGGTCCAGAACCTGTGGGTGCGCGCGGCGATGCCGGCATCGATCCGCCCGCCGCCGCCCGCGCAGGCTTCGATCTCGACCGACGGGAAGGCGGCGCGCAGCCGGTCGAGCAGGCCATAGACCGCAAGCACCTGTCGGCGATGGCGCGCGGGTTCGCCGGCATGGGCAAGGTCGCGGTTATGGTCCCATTTGAGATAGGCGATCGGCGTATCTGCCAGCAAGCCCGCGAGCACCTCGAACAGCCAGGCGCCGACCTCGGGCCGGGCGAGATCGAGCACCAGCTGGTTGCGCGCTTCGAGCAGCGGACGCCCGGGGATGTGCAGCGCCCAGTCGGGATGCGCGCGGTAGAGGTCGCTGTCGCGGCTGATCATCTCGGGTTCGACCCACAGCCCGAATTCCATGCCAAGCGCGGTGACGTGCCGCGCCAGCGGACCAAGTCCCTGCGGATATTTGCGCGGGTCCGCCCGCCAGTCGCCGAGCGAGCTCTTGTCATCGTCGCGCCCGGCGAACCAGCCGTCGTCGAGCACGAAGCGCTCGACCCCGAGCGCGGCCGCCGCCTCGGCGAGCTCGCGCAGCGCCGCTTCGTCATGCGCGAAATAAAAGCCTTCCCAGGTATTGAGATGCACCGGCCGCGGCCGCATCGCCCCGCCCGGCCAGGCGATGCGCGCGCGCAGCGCGCGGTGGAAGGCGTGACTGACCCCGTTGATGCCTTCGCTCGACACGGTCGCGAGCCATTCGGGGCCCGCCATGCGTTCGCCCGGTTCAAGCCTGACCTCGCCCGGCGCCAGCCATTCGCCCGCCTGCCACTGCCGGCGCCCGTCGTCGAGCCATTCGATGGTCTGCGCATGATTGCCCGACCACGCGAGTTGCGCGCCATAGGCGGTGCCGTCGCCGCAGGTGACGATCGCGCCGGGAAAGCAATCGTGCGAAGTCAGCCCGCGCCGGTTCTCGCGCCGCCACAGGCTGCGCGACAGGGCGTCGGCGACCGGCACGAATTCGTGGTTGTGGCGCCCGGCGAAGGAATGAACGGTTTCGGCATCCTCGGGAAGCGGCAGGCAGCCCGCCGCCAGCCATTGCACGTCGAGCGCGCCATCGCCCCTGTTTTCGAGGCTCGCGGACAAGGTCAGCACATCGGTCGCGGGATCGAGGCTGGCGCGGATTTCCACCATGATCCGCGCCACCCGATCGTCGAGCCGGAAGCTGAGCGCGTGCGCGCCGTTGCGTTCGATGCGGCATTCGCCCGGGTCGAAAGCCGAGGCCATGCCGGCGCGATGCGCCAGCAGCGCGGATTGGCCGAACCACGCCATGCCAAAGCCGGGAAACAACGACAGCGGCTGGTCGTGGTGCAGCGAAAAGCTTGGTTCGGGGCGGGTTTCGCGCAGGCCTGTATCGGGCACGACGCCGTCGGGCAGCCGTGGCCCCCAATAGCGCCACAACGGCGCCTCGCTAGCCGAGACCTCCCAGATCGCGGTGCACGCCGGGCTATGGAGGACCGCGAAGTCAGCCATGCGCGGCCCCGTGCCGGGACGGATTGCGCACCCAGATCATCGTCACCGCCGCCGCGAGCAGCAACACGCCGGCAAAGGCGATCGCCGCGCGCGGATCGTGGCCGAGAAGATGGCGGTAGACCCAGCCGAAGGTGAAGCCGGCGAGCAGCATCGGCACGACGATCATCATGTTGAAGATGCCCATATAGACCCCGGTGCGCTCGGGCGGGATCGAGCCGGCGAGAATGACATAGGGATTGCCCATGATGCTCGCCCAGCCGACACCCAGCCCCAGCGCGACCGGCAACAGCGCGAGATGGCTGCCGAAGCCGGGCAGCGCCAATGCGGTGAACAGCGCCGGCGGCGGCGCGGTGGCCGGACCGACGAATGGCAGCGCGAGCAGCGCGGCGCCAGCCAGCGCGAGGCAGGCCATATGCACCTGCTTTGATCCGATGCGCCGCGCCACCGGCACCATCGCGAAGGCGGCGAGGAAGCCGAGCAGGTTGTAGAACGCGCCGAGCTGCTGGGTGGTCAGCACCGCCTCGCGAAAGGCGCTGCCGCTTTTTTCGGCGGTGCCATAGGCGCTGCGTCCGAGCGAAAGCGCGGCATAGCTCCAGTAGATCGAAAAGCCGTACCACTGGAACAGGCTCATCCAGCCCATCTGCCGCATTGCCTGCGGCATGTCGCGGATCGCGCCGCCGATCTCGGCCAGCGTCGCGCCGAAGGAATGTGGCACGGCCGCGATCCGCGCGATCTCGGCCTCGCCGAGCGGCAGTTCGGGAACGCGCAGGCACGACCAAAGGATCGTCGTCAGCGACAGCACCGCGCCGATCAGGAAGGCGATATGGGTAATCTGGGGAATATTGTGCGAATCGACCGCATTGCGGTCGAACCCCAGCCAGTAGACGAGAATCGACGGTGTGAGATAGGCGAGCGACTGCGCAAGACCGGTAAACGCGCTCTGGGTCAGAAAACCGATCTGGTGCTGGTCGACATCGAGCCTGTCGCTGACATAGGCGCGATAGGGTTCCATGGTGGTGTTGTTGCCCGCGTCGAGCAGCCACAGCAGGCTTGCTGCCATGAGGATCGTTCCCGAAAACGGCATGGCGAACAGCGCCAGGCTGCACATCACCGCGCCGATCAGGAAATAGGGGGTGCGCCGGCCGAGGCGCGAACTGGTGCGGTCGGACAAGGCGCCGATCAGCGGCTGGATGAGCAGCCCGGTCATGGGTCCTGCGAGCTGAAGGATCGGCAGATTGGCCTCATCCGCGCCCAGCCAGCTGTAGATCGGCACCATATTGCCCTGCTGGAGCCCGAAGCTGAACTGCAAGCCGAGGAAGCCGAGATTCATCTCGACGATCCGCGCCAGCGACAAATGCGGCTTGCGCCCCACGCCCGATCGGTTGACTTCGCCTGTAAACACCTTTTCGTTCATCCCCGCCAGGCAACCGGATGCTCCGGCGCGGCCATGGCTAGCCCAATCCCGGGTTCGATTCAATCGAATGAATCGAACTTCGGCGCGATGCCAGAGGCAGCTCGGCGCGCGGGCCCGGCCGCCTGATCCTTCAATCGCGGGCGCACCAGCGGCGTCGTGAGCACGGTGCTCGCCACTGCCATCAGCAGCAGTGCGGTGAACGCCTGCGGGGTGATCACATTCTTGTCGAGCAGGATATCGACGAAAATGATCATGATCAGCGCCTTGGTCTGCAACAGCCAGCCGATCACGCTGGCCTCGCCCGGCGCCCAGCCGAGCAGCCGGCCGGCGAGATTGACCCCGGCGAGCTTGCCCGCCACCGCCGCCGCCAGCAGCAGCGCCGCCGCGCCGAATTCGGCGGTCCCACCCATCTGCCAGCTGGTGCGCAGCCCGGTGCTGAGGAAGAACACCGGCATCAGCGCGAGCAGGATCGTTTCGCGAAACCGATCGACGCGGGCGATGTCGAACCAGCCGCCATCGGTGACCGCGCCGGCAAGAAAGGCGCCGACCATGAAATGAAGCCCCGCCCAGTCGGCGCAAAACCCGCAGGCGAGAAGCCAGACCAGTCCGGCGAGCCAGCGGTCCTCGCTGGCGAGGCGCGCCATCGCCCAGCGATAGGTGAGCGCGGCGAGCGGAAAGCCAAGCAGGAACCCCGCCTGGCGGCCGAGCCGCTGCCAGTCGAGCAGGATCAGCGCCAGCACGCCCCAGATCGCGACATCATCGAGGCTCGCATAACGCAGGATGCGCTGGCCGAGCGGAAGCCGCAGCATTTCGAGCCGTTCCATCAGCAGCACGAGTATCGGCAGCGCGGTCACCGCGCAGGCCATGCCGATGCCAAGGACGAACTGCCAGCGGTGGCCCGCGCTGCCGATCCAGTTGCCGCCGAAATGGAGCAGCGCCAGCGCCGCGAGACTGCCGAACAGCAGGGGAACCAGCAGCGCGAGACCCGCGGTCAGCAGGGTTTCGCCGCGATGCCGCCACGCCTGCCCGAGATCGAGTTCGATCCCCGCCACCCAGACGAACAGCATCACCGCCCAGGCGGCGATACCCCCCATCGCGCCGATGACCGGCGGCGAGAACAGGTAGCCGAAAGCCGCCGGAAACACAGCGCCGGCAATCCCGGGACCGAGCAGGATGCCGCAGACGATCTGGACCACGACGAGCGGCGCGAACCGGTCGCAGCGCGACAGGCGCCAGACCAGTGCCGGCACGGTGTAGATCAGCGTCATGGCGAGGAGGAAGCGTTCGCTTGTCGTCATGTCCGCGCCGCCCCGATCATCGCTCTTTGCGCCATTCGACCCGCCGCGCCGGGCAATTTATGCGCTGACCACTAGCGAGCCCGATAATGCGATGCAATTCGCGAGACCTGGCCTAAATGCATCGCACCATCTGGCCTGAAGTATAGTGCATTAAAGGCCGGGCAGGAATTTTATTGGCGATTATATGCCTTGCAGGAGTCCGTTTCAAAACCGTGCCGCGCAGGGTTTTGAAACGGACGCCAACTGCACCTGTCCTCGTGGCGTGGCCGGCGCACACCGGCTATCGGGCAGATCGGATCCGCGCCGCCGCTTGCCAAGGGAGAACATCTTGCCTGACCCTACGCCCGCTGCGCAGGCGCTTCGTCCGCCCTCGATCGATTCGCTGCTGCGCGCCGAAGCGGGGCAGGCGCTCGTCGCGGTGCATGGGCATGCGGCGACGGTAGCGGCGCTGCGCGCGGCGGTTGCCGTCCGGCGCGCGCGGGGCGCAAGCGATGCCACATCGCTTTTGGCCGATGCGGCGGCCCGGCTCGATGCCCGCGCGGCGCCGATGCTGAAACGCGTGTTCAACCTGACCGGAACGGTGCTTCACACCAACCTTGGCCGCGCCATCCTTTCCGAAGCCGCGATCGGGCACGCCAGCATGGCGATGCGCGAGGCGTGCAATCTCGAGTTCGATATCGGCGGCGGCGGGCGCGGCGAGCGCGACACGCTGGTCGAACAACTGCTCGCCGAATTGACCGGCGCCGAGGCGGCGACCGTCGTCAACAACAACGCCGCCGCGGTGCTGCTCATGCTCGCCGCGCTGGCCGAAGGACGCGAGATCGTCGTCTCGCGCGGCGAACTGGTCGAGATCGGCGGCGCCTTTCGCATTCCCGACGTGATGCGCGCCGCGCAAGCCCGGCTTGTCGAGGTCGGCACGACCAACCGCACCCACGCGCGCGATTATGCGCGGGCGATCGGAACCGGGACCGCCGCCTTGATGAAGGTCCACGCCAGCAATTACCGCGTGGTCGGCTTCACCAGTTCGGTATCCGAGGCCGAAGTGGCGCGAATCGCGCATGGCGCGGGTCTGCCGCTGCTGGTCGATCTTGGTGCCGGCAGCCTTGTCGATCTCAGGTCGCACGGCCTGCCGCACGAGCCGGTTGTGCGCGAAATCATCGCTGCCGGCGCCGATCTGGTGACTTTCAGCGGCGACAAGCTGCTCGGCGGGCCGCAGGCGGGGATCATCGTCGGGCGGCGCGATCTGGTAGAGCTCCTGCGCCGCCACCCGCTGAAGCGCGCGTTGCGGGTGTCGAAAATCATCCTGGCGGCGCTCGAAGGCACATTGCTCGCCTATCGCCGTCCTGACCGGCTCGCGCGCGAACTGCCGACGCTGCGCTGGCTCACGCGCCCGCGCGATGAAATCCGCGCGCAGGCCCAAGCGCTTGTGCCGCGGGTCGCCGCGGCGCTGGGCGACGGCTGGAGCGTCACCACCGCCGATGTCGCCAGCCAGGTCGGAAGCGGCTCGCTTCCCGGCGAGGCGGTGCCCAGCGTCGCGCTCGCCATCGCGCCCGGTTCGGGATCGGCGGCGGCGCTCGACCGGCTGGTCGCGGGTCTGCGCGCCGCGCCGGTGCCGGTGATCGGTCGCGTCGCCGATGACCGCCTGCTGCTCGACCTGCGCTGCCTGACGGACGCCGACGGCCTTGTCGCGCAGTTCGCCCGGCTGGAGATCGCCCCATGACCACCACCGCGCTTGCCGAGCCCCGGCTGACCTCGCTGTCGCACGGCGGGGGTTGCGGTTGCAAGATTGCCCCCGGCGTGCTGCGCGAACTGCTCGGCGCATGCCCGGCGATGCCGATCCCGCCGCAACTGATGGTCGGGATCGAGACCGCCGATGACGCCGCGGTCTATCGTCTCAACGATACCCAGGCGCTGGTGGCCACGACCGATTTTTTCATGCCGATCGTCGATGATCCGCAAGATTTCGGCCGCATCGCCGCAACTAATGCGCTGAGCGACGTCTATGCGATGGGCGGGCGGCCAATCATGGCACTGGCGCTGGTGGCGATGCCGGTCGCGGTGCTGTCGCCGGCGACGATCAGCGCGATCCTCGATGGCGGAGCGCGCGCCTGCCGCGATGCCGGCATTCCGATCGCGGGCGGCCACAGCATCGATTCGGTCGAACCGATCTACGGGCTTGTCGCGCTTGGTCTCGTCCATCCCGATCACCTTCGCCGCAATGCGCATGCGCAGCCCGGTGACGTGCTGGTGCTCGGCAAGGCGCTGGGCGTCGGCGTGCTGGCGGCCGCGCTCAAGACGGCGCGATTGTCGGCCGCCGGCTATGCCGCGATGCTGGCGACGACGACCCGGCTCAACACGCCCGGACCCGATCTTGCGGCAATGGCCGATGTCCATGCGATGACCGACGTCACCGGATTCGGCCTCGCCGGCCATGCACTCGAAATGGCGCGCGGGGGCCGCGTCGATCTTGCCATCGATCTTGCCGCGGTGCCGCTGCTCGCCGGGGTGCGCGATCTCGCCGCGGCGGGGGTCGTGACCGGGGCGTCGGAGCGCAACTGGGCCGGCTATGGCCACGAGGTGCAACTCACCGATACGCTCGGTCCGGTCGATCGGGCGCTGGTCTGCGACCCGCAGACCAGCGGTGGCTTGCTGGTCGCCTGCGCGCCCAGGGCGGCAGGAGCGGTGCTGGAGCTGTTCCGGCGCCATGGCCACGCCGATGCCGCGGTGATCGGCCGCGTGGCTGGACGCTCGGAACAACCGCGCCTCACCATCGCATGACGGGGCGATCGACATCAGCGAGATGATCCTGGCTTCACCGCGCGTGCAGCATTTCCGCGCGGCCGATGCCGGCACCGCGCCCCATCTCGAGGAGGCGCGCGCCACGCAGAGGTTCTCGACCGCAAGCCGAACCTGCGGGCGAGGCGCGACGTGTATCGCCGGCGATTGGCAGCGCGATGCGATCGGCTTTCACGAGACGCTGGAACGCGGGGGCGACTGCGCGCGGCCACTGGTCCCGCCGTCCGGTGCGCCAAGGATGACATCCCAGTCGGCGCGCATGATCCGGCGATCGCCGCGCCGGGCGGTGACCCCCAGCCGATCGAAGAATTCGAGCAACTGGATCACGAAATTACGGCCGATTCCTGAGGCATCGCGCAGGTCGGCGGCGGTGAACCCGGCGGGATCGGCGGCCCCCAGCCGCGCGCACAGATCGCCCAGCGCGGTTGCATGCTCGCGCAGCAGGAATCGGGTTTCGGTGACCGCCCAGATCTCGCCGGCGGCGCGGCGACGGTAGAGCATCGCGCGGACCGCGCTCGCGGGCATGCGCAAGCCGCGCACCAGGTCATCGAACACGATCGGGCGCGGCGGACCCTCGCCGATCTCGTCGCACATCGCCTGCCACGTCGCCACTTCCGCCGGGCTGAAGCTTGGTTGATGGCCGGGGATGCGCAGCAGCGCGGCGGCGGTCTCGATGCGGTGGCTGGCGGCCAGTTCGCGCAGGATCGCGGTGAAGGCGGCGGACGAGAGCGGATCGTCGAGCCGCTGGCGCAGGTCGCGCGGCGTCAGCCCGCCCAGTTCGGGTTGCGCGGCATGGGTGGCGCGCAGTTCGGCAACGACCGCCTCGGCGATCGCCACATGGCGAGCGGCGGGCAGGATGATCGATTGGTCGCGGCCCAGGCGATGCGCGCCCGAAGCCTCGACGAGGGCCTGCGCCGCCGCGGGCACGAGCCCGAAGGCGCGGGCGAACCAGCCACCGTCGATCTCGATCCCCGGCAGCGCCAGCAGCGCCGCCAGCGCCTTGGCCGGGGTGGGGGCAAGCAGGCACCGCGCGATCGTCGCCTGCGCCTGCGCGCGTTTGCGGCCCCGTGGCGGCAGCGGATCGGCGACGCGGCCGCCGCCGAGCAGATGCTGGCCCGAGCGATCGCGCACCACGAACCGGTCGCCGGCGAGCGCATGGGTGCGACGTTCGAACGCGAACTGCACGATCTCGTTCGCGCCGGGCAGCAGCGTCGCCTGCCGCGCGATCAGCACCCGCGCCGCAAGGACGGCGGTTCCGAGGTGGAGATTGACCTGCGTGCAATGCCGCAGCCCGGTCCCGCGGGTCTGCGCCAGCGTGAATTCGGCGCTGAAAGCCAGGGTTTCGGCGGCGATCCGCGAATCGAGCAGCCAGTCGCCACGGTGCAGTTCGGCCGCCTCCACCGGGGCGATGTTCAACGCACAGCGCATCCCCGCGGCGGCTTCGGTCACGCCGATGCCCGCGATTTGCAGGCCGCGCACGCGAACCTCGCGGCCAGCGGGGATGACGGTCAGCCGGTCGCCCACCGCCACGCGCCCCTGCCGGATCGTCCCCGAAGCCACGGTGCCGCTTCCCGTGACCGTGAAGGCGCGGTCGATCGCGAGGCGCAAGCCGCGGCTGTCATCGTGCGCGGCGGGGCGGCGTGCGGCCGCTACGGCCGCGGCGAGATCGGCGATGCCGGTGCCGTTTTGCGCCGAAACCGCATGGACCGCGATCGCCTTGATCGCCGTCGGCGCGAGCAACCGCGCAATCTCGGCCCGCACCCCCGCGATGCGCGCGGGATCGGCCTTGTCCGCCTTGGTGATCGCGACGATCGCGCGTGCGATGCCGAGCAGGTCGAGCATCGCGACATGCTCGCGCGTCTGCGGCATCACGCCATCGTCGGCGGCGATCACGAGCAGCGCCAGATCGACCCCGCCAACCCCGGCCAGCATGTTGCCGACATAGCGTTCGTGCCCGGGGACGTCGATGAAGCCGATCATGTCGCCCGCATCGGGGCGCCAGTAAGCGAAACCGAGATCGATCGAGATGCCGCGCCGCCGCTCCTCGGGCAGGCGGTCGGTCTCGGCGCCGGTGAGCGCGCGGATCAATGCGGTCTTGCCGTGATCAATGTGGCCGGCGGTGACGACGAGCATGGCGGCGGCGCGTCAGCGCTGGCTGGCGGCAGGCGCGAGGGGCGTGCGCCACCCGGCCATTGCCGCCGTCGCGCTCGCGATGAGGCGGTCGCAGGCAAGCTTGCTGCCGCAAGCGTGCCTGCGCGACAGCGACCGCAAGGCGGTCTGCGCAGGGGCGTTGTCGATAAGGTCCATCGATCCTCGCGGTGCGGGTGCCCCCGCTTGTACCGGGCCGACAACGCGGCCGTCGCCTTGCGCCTCTGTCCGGCTGCGCGCGTGTTGGGCCGGGTCAGCCGCGCTTGGCGCCTGTCGCTAGGGGTTGGATCGTGGAATGCAAGCGCAACCGCGACCGGGGTGGGGGTTGTCGTGCCGGGCGTCACCGGCGCGCCGCCACCGGCTGCCAGTCCGTGCTTGATGCCGAGCGCTACCTTGAAGGGCTTGCCTGACCGCGGCGAAGCGGGCAGCGAGGGCGGCGGAAGAGAAACGTCCCCGGTGGGGCGCCCGGACTTCAAATCCGGTGGGAGGCGCCTTGCTGTGTCTCCGGTGGGTTCGACTCCTGCCTCTTCCGCCATCGCTGCCCCGGCCCTCCCTGCCCGAGCTTTCCCGGCCCGAGCCTTCCCGTATTGCGCGCGCCGGGCCTGCCCGACGATGCGCCGCAGGTGAATGCCAACGGGGGTGCGATCGCGCTCGGCCATCCGCTGGGCATGTCGGGCGCACGACGGGCGTTGACGCTGGTCCACAAGCTGGAGAAGGCGGCAAGCTCGTCGTTCCGCCCCGGCGGCACCGCAAAATCGAGCGGAACCGCGATGTTATAGGCTGCAAGCCGGGCGGGGGAACCGAAGGCGTCCTCGCCAGACCGAAGCGATGGCGACGCATCGTCACCCGCTACGAAAAGCCCGCCGCACACTTCCCGGCTTCGTCAAACGCGCCAGCATCAAGCCATGGCTCAAATGACGAAATCGTCACGAAAAAACCACCGTCCGGTTGCCGTTGAGGAACACGCGATCGTCGAGATGGTGGCGCAGCGCGCTGGCAAGGACCCTGCGCTCGATGTCGCGGCCCTTCTGGACGAGGTCCTCGGGGCTGTCGGCATGGCTGATCGCCTCGA
>JAGWPW010000039.1 GCA_028870315.1 Sphingomonadales bacterium
CACTTATTCCTGTTGTCGCCCATTGCCACGCCGCGTCACATGGCGGGCAATGCCGGGAATTACATATCGAGCCAGTCGCGCCATGACCGCACCTTCTCATGCACGAAACCCGCCGTCAATTAAGTGCAGTGTCACCGTAATCCCCGCCGTCAATTAAGTGCAGTGTCGCCGTAATCCCGTAATCCCGTAATCCGGGCTCCAACCACCCCGGCCAGAGAGCGCTCTTAAGCATTGCTTAGGCATTTTCCTTGAGAAGAGGGCAACGATCGAGACGGGGGATTGCGCCTTGGCCACGGCCGCTTTCAGGAGATTGCCCGGCGCGCGCGCCATCGTGGCGATCTGGCTTGGCTGCGCGGCGGCGCTGATCGCCCTTGCCTGGCCCGATATCGCAAGGCTGCATGCCGGCGATTCGGATGATTACATGCGGCTTCTCGAAGTGCGCGACCTGCTTGCCGGCCAGCATTGGTTCGACCTCCACCAATACCGCATGAACCCGCCTTTCGGGGCGAGCATGCATTGGTCGCGGCTCGTCGATCTGCCGATCGCTGCGGCGCTGCTCGTCGCCAGGGGATTTCTCGCCGAACCCTTCGCGTCGGCGGCGGCGATGACCGTGGTGCCGCTTCTCGAACTGCTCGTCGCCATGCTGATGATGCGCCGCATGCTGCTGGCGCTGGGCGAAAGCGAAGCGGTTGCGCGCATCGGCGCCGCGATCCTGCTGCTGTTTCCGATGCTGCTCAGCAATTTCCTGCCGCTGCGCATCGATCACCATGCCTGGCAGGCGATTGCGGCGCTAGCCTGCCTGGCCGCATCACGCCGGCCGGGGTGGCGTGGGGCGGCGGCGACCGGGCTGCTCGCGGCGATCTGGCTGTCGATCTCGCTCGAGGGCGAACTGCTGGTCGTCGCGCTCGCCGGGCTGATGGCGTTGCGCTATCTGCTCCGCCGCGAGAACGCGCTGGCGCCCTTCCTGCTCGGCTGCGGCGCGGCGCTGCTGGTGCTGTTCCTTGCGACGCGGGGGCCGGCGCTGCTGCTGCATCCAACCTGCGATACCGCCGGGCTGCCGCATATCGCCGCCTTCGCGGGCTGCGGGGCGCTGGCGCTGGGGCTGCCACGCCTGCGCTGGCAGGCGCATCCGATCGCGCGCGGGCTGGCGCTGGCGATCATCGGCGGCATCGGCATGGCGCTGATCGCGCTGCCGCTGGGCCCCTGTGCGATCGATCCCTATCACGGCATGGACGGGCTGATCCGTGCGGTGTGGTTCGCCAATATTCCCGAAGGGCTGCCGATCCCCCGCCAGGACCCGCAGACGGTGGCGATGCTGGTGTGGTCGCTCGCGCTGCTGCTCGCCGGATTTGCCATGGTCAGGCGCCGCGCGGCACACCCCGAGCGCTGGACCGAGCCGTTTCTCTTCGCGCTCGCCGCGGTGCTGCTGTCCTTCGCCATGCTGCGCGGCGCGGTGGCGGCGCAATTGCTCGCGGTGCCGTTCTCGGCGCTGCTGCTGGCGAATCTGTGGCCCAAGGCACGCGCCATTGCTCCGGCGCCACTGCGGATCGTCGCGACGTTGGCGGTGCTTTTGCTGCTCACCCCGACCTTTGCCTCGGCGGCGGGCAAGCTGGCCGAAGGCGCCGCCGCGCGCAGCGATGCGCCCGCGCGCGGCACGCCGCCGGCAACGGGCGGCGCCTGCGATTACGGAACGCTTGCCCGCCTGCCTGTCGCGCATCTCTTTGCCCCGCTCGATCCCGGACCCGAAATCCTCGTGCGGACCGCGCACAGCGTCGTTGCCGGCGATTACCACCGCAATTTCGCCAAGATCCACGAGGTGCTCGCCGCCTTCACCGGCGATCCGCGCGGTGCCGAGGCGATCGTGCGCGCCAACCACGCGCGCTATCTCGTGTTCTGCGCAAGCTCGGGCGAGAGCCGTATCCTTGCCGCGCAGCGCCCCGACAGCCTTGCCGCCACGCTCCGCGCCGGCCGCGCGCCTGACTGGCTGACGCCGCAGCCCGGCTTTGCCGGCGCGCTGCGCGTCTATGCGCTCAGGCCGGGACAAAGCTGAGCGCGACCCCGTCCATGCAATAGCGCTTGCCGGTGGGCGGCGGGCCATCATCGAAGACATGGCCGAGATGGCCGCCGCAGCGCGCGCAATGGACCTCGGTGCGCGGGATGCCGCCCGAAAGATCGGTCATGGTGTCGATCGCATGCGGCAGCGGCTGCCAGAAGCTGGGCCAGCCGGTGCCGCTGTCGAACTTGGTCGCCGAACTGTAGAGCGGGTTGCCGTCGGCAACGCAGCAGAAGATGCCCTTGCGGTGCTCGTTGAGCAGCGGCGAACTGAACGGCTGCTCGGTCCCCTGCTCGCGCAGGATGTAATATTGCGCCGGGGTCAGCCGCTTCTTCCATTCGGCATCGGTGAAATGGACCGGATAGGCCATGGCATCGGCCGCGCCGCCACAGCCGGCGACAAGCGGCAGCACGGTGCCCACCCCAAGCCAGCCGAGGAATGCGCGGCGAGTCGAGCGATCGGTCATGCGAGCCTCCATCCTTGCCTTATACGGCAGAACGGGGCGGGCAGGTTACCGGTTTCGCGATTTTTTGGAGAGGCAGGGGATTCCGGGACCAACAGGCCCCGGGGTCCATGCCGACTTGCCTCGCCAAGGGAAGCGCAAGGGGCCATATGCCCCTCGCGCTTCCCTTGTCCGTCTCAGGCCAGCGCCTGCCTCGCCTGCGCGATCACCGCGGCGAACACGCCGCCTTCGTTCATCGCGAGATCGGCCATGACCTTGCGGTCAAGCGTGATGCCGGCAAGCTTGGCGCCGTGGATGAACTGCGAATAGGTCAGCCCCTCGGCGCGGACCGCGGCGTTGATCCGCTGGATCCACAGCGCGCGGAACGTCCGCTTCTTCACCTTGCGGTCGCGGTAGGCGTATTGCCCGGCCTTTTCGACCGCCTGGCGGGCGACGCGGATGGTGTTCTTGCGGCGGCCACGATAGCCCTTGGCTTCCTCGAGGACCCGCTTGTGCCTGGCGTGAGTGGTCACACCCCGTTTGATACGTGACATCGATCAGATCCTCAGTTCAGCCCGTAGGGCGCCCATTTCTTGATCACCTTGGCATCGGCGTCGGAGATGACGTCGGCGCCGCGGTGCTGGCGGATATATTTGGCGTTGTGGCTGATGAGGCGGTGACGCTTGCCCACCGCACCGTGCTTGATCTTGCCGGTGGCGGTGAGCTTGAAGCGTTTCTTGACGCCGCTCTTGGTCTTGAGCTTGGGCATTTTCGTCTCCTTGGGTGCGACGCGTCAGACCGGCCATGGCAGCCCTTGATAGCCAGGCAGGTCATCGAAACCCACGTCGATGGAAGCGCGGGCGCATAGGAGGGAAGCGCAAGCAAGGCAAGCGAAACCCGCGCTATGCGCCGTAGGCGGTGAAACCATGCGCGGCGAGCCATGCCGCGAAATCGCCTCCGGATATCCGCCGCGCCCCGCTGGGTAGCTTGCGGTTGTAGAGATAAAGCCCGGCGCGCCGCCGTGCCTTGCCGGCGAGGACGATCGCCGGCTGGCGCCAATAGGACGATTGCTTGCGGGCCTTGCGCCGGCACTCCTCCCAGCCGTCGAGACGCGCCTCGTCGCGCGCGTCGAAGCCGGAGGTTGTCTCGTAGAACCGGCCATGGACCCAGCCATTGCCGGGGCGCAGCGCCGGATACCAGCCCCTGGCATCGGGGATCGCCCAGAGCGTGCCGCGCGTGCGCGCCGGGCCGAGGCAGACGAGCCGGTCATGGACCGCGCGCGCGACCAGGTTGCCGCTGCCGGCGATCAGCGTGCCGTAGAAGAAGAAGCGCAGCGCCGGCACAGGCTCAATGCGCGCAGGCGAGCGCCTCGACCACATCTTCCAGCCGCGCCGGATCGCCGAGCGCGAGGACGTGGCCGTCGGAGCCCTGATGCAGCGGCTCGCCGTTCCAGTCGGCCATGGTGCCGCCCGCGCCCTCGACCACCGGCACCAGCGCCGCCCAGTCGTGGAGCTTGAGGTTCGCCTCGCAGACCACGTCGAGATGGCCCGAGGCGAGCATGGCGTAATTGTAGCAGTCGCCGCCCATCACCATGCGGCGGTAATCGGTCTTTGCCGCCAGCGCCATGAAGTGGTCGCCCTGGTGCTGGTCGAAATAATGCGGGCCGGTGGTGGCGATGGTCGCCTCGGCAAGCGCGCGGCAGGCGCGGGTGCGCGCGGGGCTGCCGTTGAGCGTGGTGGGGCGCCCGGTGACGCCCAGCCAGCGTTCGCCAAGGATCGGCTGGTCGATCAGCCCGAGCACCGGCCAGCCGTCGACGACCAGCGCGATCAGCGTGCCGAACAGTGGCCGCCCGGCCAGAAAGCCCGAGGTGCCGTCGATCGGATCGAGCACCCAGGCGCGGGTGGTGCTGCCGGCATCTTCGCCGAACTCCTCTCCGATAACCCCGTCACGGGGGACTTCGGCCTTGAGGATGCGGCGCATCGCTTCCTCGGCGGCGCGGTCGGCAAGGGTGACGGGGGTGGCGTCGGGCTTGCGCTCGCTGGCGAGCCCGGAACGGAAATGCGGCCGGATCGCGGCGCGGGCGGCGTCGGCGAGGCGATGGGCGAGAGCGATGTCGGATTCGAGGTTCATGGCGCCGCAGGCCTTATCCCGCTTCGCAGGATCGCGCGACCGTGACCTGCGCCGTACCGGGCGCAATTCTAGTCGAACAGGCTTGAAACCGAGCTTTCATCGGCGATCCGCCGTATCGCCTCGCCGATCAGGGAGGCGATCGGCAGGATGCGGATTTTATCCGAGGCTTGCGCGGCCTGGGTGGGGAGGATCGAATCGGTGATCACCAGTTCGGTGAGCGCCGAGCCGTTGACCCGCGCCACCGCGCCGCCCGACAGCACGCCGTGGGTGATATAGGCGGTGACGCTGGCGGCGCCTTCGTCGAGCAGCGCCTGCGCGGCGTTGCACAGCGTGCCGCCCGAATCGATGATATCGTCGATGAGGATGCAGGTGCGGCCCTTCACCGAGCCGATGATGTTCATCACCTCGGACTGGCCGGGCGCGTCGCGGCGCTTGTCGACGATGGCGAGCGGGGCGTTGTCGAGCCGCTTGGCGAGCGCGCGGGCACGCACGACACCGCCGACGTCGGGCGAGACGACCATCAGCCCGTCATCGGGATAGCGCGCCTGGATATCGGCGGCGATGACCGGCGCGGCATAGAGGTTGTCGGTGGGGATATCGAAGAAGCCCTGGATCTGCCCGGCGTGGAGATCGACCGACAGCACGCGGTCGGCGCCGGCCTGGGTGATGAGATTGGCGACGAGCTTGGCCGAGATCGGGGTGCGCGAGCCCGATTTGCGGTCCTGCCGGGCATAGCCGAAATAGGGAATCACCGCGGTGATGCGTTTGGCCGAGGCGCGGCGCAGCGCATCGATGCAGATCAGCAGTTCCATGAGGTTGTCGTTGGTCGGAAAGCTGGTCGACTGGACGAGGAAGACATCCTCGCCGCGGACATTCTCGTGGATTTCGACGAACACCTCCTCGTCGGCGAAGCGGCGGACGCTGGCGTCGGTCAGCTTCAGTTCGAGATAGGCGGCGATCGCCTGCGCCAGCGGCAGGTTGCTGTTGCCGGCCATGAGTTTCATCGCTGCTGCCTCCCCCGCTGCGCCGCCCCGAATTCGCGCGGCTCTAAATCAGCGTCGTCGAAATGCAATATTTGGCGGCGGCTTTGCCCCGGCTGGCTCCGGTGGCCCGGTTCTGACATTTGCATCCGCCATCGGCCGGGTCGTGTGCAAATGTCAAAATCAATCCACTAGCGTTCCCTTCGGTGTTCGCCCTTCACCCAGCGCACGGTGCGCGAGCTGGCGCGCATGACCACGCTTTCGGTGGTCATCACCCCGTCCTTGCGGTGCTTGACGCCGGCGAGCAGCGATCCGTCGGTGACCCCGGTCGCGGCGAAGATGCAGTCACCCTTCGCGAGATCCTGAAGGTCATAGATGCGGTTGAGATCGCTGATCCCCCATTTGCGCGCGCGCGCCTTCTCGTCCTCGTTGCGGAACAGGAGCCGGCCCTTGAACTGGCCGCCGACGCAGCGCAGCGCCGCCGCCGCGAGCACGCCTTCGGGCGCGCCGCCCGAACCCATGTAGATATCGATGCCGGTGTCCTCGTTGGTGGTGGCGATCACGCCCGCGACATCGCCATCGGGGATGAGCTGGATGCCGCAGCCGATCTTGCGCAGCTCGGCGATGAGATCGGCGTGGCGCGGGCGGTCGAGCACGCAGACGATGATCTCGTCGGGCCGGACGCCCTTGGCCTTCGCTACCGCCTCGACATTGGCGGCGGGCGACCTCGCAAGGTCGATCACCCCCTCGGGATAGCCCGGGCCGACCGCGAGCTTGTCCATATAGACGTCGGGCGCGTTCAACAGGCAGCCCTCCTCGGCGATCGCCAGCACCGCGAGCGCGTTGGGGCCGGCCTTGGCGGTGATGGTGGTGCCTTCGAGCGGATCGAGCGCGATGTCGATCTTCGGCCCCTTGCCCTGGGCCGCGCCGACCTTCTCGCCGATATAGAGCATCGGCGCCTCGTCGCGCTCACCCTCGCCGATGACCACGGTGCCGTCCATGTAGAGTTCGTTGAGCGCGGCGCGCATCGCCTCGACCGCGGCGGCATCGGCGGCCTTTTCATCGCCGCGGCCGACCAGCCGCGCGGCGTGGATCGCCGCCGCCTCGGTCACGCGGACCATTTCGAGCACGAGCACGCGGTCGAGAATGTGGCTGGCAGGGGTCGAGCTCATGCGGGGCGGATCCTGTTGCGGGGAGTCGCAGCGCGATTAGCCAGCGCGCGGGGGCTTGTCGAGGGAAGCGGGCGCGTGAAACGGCGCGCAGGCCGGGATTGCCGGGGACGGAAGGCTATTTTTCGATGAGATGCATGACCAGTGGCTTCGCCAGCAGGCTCGGCGAGCCGTCGAGCAGCCGCAGGGCCTCGGTCACCGCCGCCTCGGGCGCCTCATGCGTCACCATCGCGACCAGCACCTCGCCCTCGCTGTCGGCGCGCCCCTTCTGCATCAGGCTTTCGATCGAGACGCCCGCGTCGCGCATCGCCGCGGTGATCTCGGCAAGCACGCCCGGACGGTCGGCGACGATGAAGCGCAGATAGGCGCGGGCGCGGCGGTGGCCCGAGGCGGCCGGCGGCAGCGCTTCGAGATTGGCGACCGGCACCGAAAACGGCATGTCGGCCTCGAAGCCCTGGGCGATGCCGCGGGCGATGTCGATGATATCCGCCACCACCGCGCTCGCGGTCGGCCCGTCGCCCGCGCCCGCGCCCTGGAACAGCAGCCGGCCGGAGAAATTGCCTTCGACGACCACCGCGTTGGTCGGCCCGTCGACATGCGCGAGCGGATGATCGAAGGGCACGAGACAGGGCTGCACCCGCTGGAACAGGCCGCGACCGCCTTCTCCTTCGAGCTCGGCCATGGCGATCAGCCGGATGACATGGCCCAGCGCCTCGGCCTCGGCGATGTCGGCGGCAAGGATGCGGGTGATCCCGGTGGTCTCGACCGCGGTGAAGTCGATCTGCGTGCCATAGGCGAGCGCGGCGAGGATCGCGAGCTTGTGCGCGGCATCGGTGCCCTCGATGTCGAAGGCGGGATCGGCCTCGGCATAGCCGAGCGCCTGCGCTTCGGCGAGAACGTCGGCGAAATCGCGGCCGCTGTCCTCCATGGTCGAGAGGATGTAATTGCAGGTGCCGTTGAGGATGCCATAGACCCGGTCGACGGCATTGGCGGCAGCGCCCTCGCGCAGCCCCTTGATCACCGGCACGCCGCCGGCGACCGCGGCTTCGAAGCGCAAGGGCGCGCCGCTTTGCTCGCCCAGCGCGGCAAGCTCCATGCCATGATGCGCGATCATCGCCTTGTTGGCGGTGACCAGCGCGCGGCCGCTGCGCAGCGCCTGGCGCGCCAGCGTCAGCGCGGGGCCATCGGCGCCGCCGACCAGTTCGACGACGACATCGACATCCGCGCGCGCAGCCATGCGCGTCATGTCGTCTTCCCAGGCATAGCGCGTCATGTCGAGGCCGCGGTCCTTGTCGCGATCGCGCGCGCTGACGGCGGTAACGATGATCGGCCGCCCCGCGCGCCGGGCGATCAGCGCGCCATTCGCCTCGATCAGCCGCAGCACGCCGCCGCCGACGGTGCCGAGCCCGGCCAGCGCGATGCGCAGCGGCGCCCCCGCCGCGGGCCGGCGCATGCGCGCGGGCGTTTGCGCTTGTGTTCCCGTTTGCGCGCCTTCGGCCATGCTGATCCCCTTGGTTTCGCGCCGGGCCTCTAGACGATGGTTACGACAAGGCAAAGGGCCGGCTGGTCCCGGCGATTACCCGCCGGCCAGCCGCGCCGCCGCGCTCACCGCTTGCGCACCTGCACGCCCGCCGACAACCCGCCGTCCACCGGCAAATTGACCCCGGTGATGTTCGAGGCAAGGTCGCTGGCGAGGAACAGCGCCGCATGGGCGCAATCGGCCGGATCGACATAGCGGCCCAGCGGATGCGCTTGCCCCATGCTCGCCTTGGCGGCCTCGTTCTCGCCCATGCCGGGGATGAAATTGGTCGGCATCCCCGCCGGGCAGACCGAATTGATGCGGATCCCCTGTTCGGCAAGCTCGATGGCAAGGGTGCGGGTGAGGATGGTAACCGCGCCCTTGCTCGATCCATAGGCGGTCCCGCCATAGCCGATCAGCCCGGCGACCGAGGCGGTATTGACGATCACTCCCTTCGGGTCGCCGGGGTCGGCTGCCGCCTGCCTTTCGAACTGGCGGATCGCCGATTTGCAGCCGTTGATCACGCCGGTGACATTGACCCGATAGATGCGGTCGATCTCGGCCTGATCGGTATCGACGAAGCGCCGAAGCCCCTGGCCCGGCTTGGGCAGGATGGTGATCCCGGCGTTGTTGTACATGACGTCGAGCCGCCCGAAGGCCGCGACGGTCCTTGCCACCAGCGCCTCGACCGCGGTCTCGTCCCCGACGTCGCAGGCGACCCCGATCGCCTCACCGCCGGCTTCGCGCACCAGCGTCGCGGTCCGTTCGGCATTGGCGCCATCGACATCGGCGGCCGCCACCTTTGCCCCATGTTGGGCAAAGACGAGGCAGGCGGCGCGGCCGACCCCCGACCCCGCGCCGGTGACGATCGCGATCTTCCCATCGAGCAGGCCTTGCATGCGCATCTCCTGTATTCGAAATAGTGAATTTCTGTTCGCTATGACTAGCAATGCCGCGCCGCCCGGTCAACGCCGCCCGCGCTTGACGAAGCGGGGGCATGCAACTACCCGAGCCGTTCGAAATAGTGAAAAATGGTTTATGGCGCGCAGTTCCCCGGGTGTCCGCCGCATGGCCGCGGTGCTCGATTTCATGGCCGATCATCCCGGCGAGGCGTTTGCCCTCACCGATCTCGTGCGCGCGCTCAAGCTCAGCCGCGCGACCTGCCATGCGCTTCTGACCGGCCTTGTCGAGGTCGGATATCTCTACCGCGCCACCGACAAGACCTATGTGCTCGGCCCGGCGCTCGCCACCATCGGGCGGGTCGCTGCCGAGCATTTCTCGCCCTTGCAGATCGCCAAGCCCGAGATGCGCCGGCTTGCCGATGATTTCGACGTCGTCTGCTCGGCGATGTTTCTTGAAGGCGAGTTCATCGTCAGCCGCGAACGCGCCGCCTCGGTCAGCCATGTCGGCTATTCGCTGCCGCTGGGCACGCGCATCCGGATGCGGCCGCGCTCGATCGCGATCTTCCTCGCCTGGTCTCCGGCCGAGGCACGCGCGGTGCTCGACAAGGCCGACCCGCCGCTCACCGCCGCGCAGCGCGGCGCGATCGAGGCGAATATCGCCTTCGTGCGCGAGCATGGCTTCAACGTCCATATCCGCAACCCCGCCTACCAGCCCGAGGAGTTCGCGCTCGAACCGCTCGCCGATGCCGAGGGCGATCCGCCCTTCGTCCTCATCGAGCGGCTCGAACCGGACGAGAGCTATTCGCTGTCCTCGATCGTCGCCCCGGTATTCGATGCGCGCGGCCGGGTCGAATTCGTCATCGGGCTGATGGGCTTCAACCGGGCGATCACCGGGCGCGAGATCGCCGCCGCGGGCGAGCAGTTGAAGGCCGCCTGCGCGCGGATCTCCGAGTTCAGCAAGGGCCGCGGCGCAGGCTGAATCCGCGCGGCCGCATGATGGGGGCTTGCTGCGGCGCATGGCGCGTTGCCGCAGCCCGGCGCCTGCCCGAATCCCCCTTTCCCTCGCCGTGCTTGTCCCCTAGTGAAACTGCAAACAAACATTCGCGATGGCGAATTGATCTGCCGGAGAACGCACCATGTCCGACGTCATCGTCGCCCCCGAAACCCGCGATCTCGACGATCTTTGTGCAAGGCTGACCGGCTGGCTGGAGGAACGGCTGCCGCAGGCCGAAGGGCTGGCGCTGGCCAATTTTGCCTATCCGCGCGGCGCCGGGCAAAGCCATGAGACGATCCTGTTCGACGCTTGCTGGCACGAAGGCGGCGCCGCGCGCCACCAGGGCTGCGTGGTGCGCATCCGGCCCGGGCGCTTCACCGTCTTTCCCGACACGCTGTTCGACGAACAATATCGGGTGATGCGCGTGCTCCACGAAGGCGGCTGGGTGAAGGTGGCCGAACCCTTGTGGATCGAGCACGATCCGGCGGTGCTCGGGGCGCCGTTTTTCGTCATGAAAAAGGTCGCGGGCCGCGTGCCGGTGAGCATTCCGCCCTACGCGCGCACCGGCTGGGTCGCCGAGGCGAGCAGCGACCAGCGCCGGCGGATGTGGGATGGGGCGGTGCGCCAGCTGGCCGCGATCCAGCATGTCCCGCTCGACCGGGTGCAGTTCCTTGCCGGCCCGCCGCATGCCCGCGACGGGCTGGCGCAGGAGTGGGACAAATATACCCGCTTCGTCGCCTGGCTCGAAGCCGATGGCGCGCCTTCCGGCTTCACCCGCATCCTGCGTCGCGGGCTCGACCGGCTGGAGGCGCAATGGCCCCGGCATCAGCCCGAGGGGCTGGTCTGGGGCGATGCGCGCATGGGCAACATGATGTTCGACGAGCAGTTCGACGTTGCCGCGGTGATGGACTGGGAGCAGCCTTCGCTGGGCGGCGCGCTCCACGATCTTGCCTGGTTCACGGTGATTTGCGAGACGATGCACGGCGCGAGCCAGCTGCCGCCACCGCTGCCGGGGATGGGCACGCGCGCGCAAACCATCGCCTTGTGGGAAGCGGTTTCGGGCAAGAGCGCCGAAGGCCTCGCATGGTACGAGGACTTCGTCCATCTCAAGATGAGCTGCACCGCGGTCCGCCTCGGAATGCTGCGCGGCACCTATATGATGGACGAGGCATCGATGGCGAAGCGGCTGCGCGTCGAGCCCGGCTGAGGCCGATCGCCGCATCGCGCGTGCTGGCGCAGCGCCGGCGGCGCGGTCACCAGGACTTTTGCAGGCTGTTGCGCAGATCGTGGATGCTGAGCGAGGCGAGCCCCGCCTTGGTGCGCGCCGCATCCCAGCTGGCGAACACGCTCTTGAAGGGCTGGCGGGTGCGCGGATTGACGATCATATGCGCGACATCGGCAAAGCGCGGCAGCGCCTCGATGACCTGCCATGCGGCATGCGACAGCCGGAACGACCGCGCGGCGGTGTCCGGGGTTGCGGGCACGGTCCACAGCCGTGCCTTGCTGTCGACGTCATCCCAGGTCGCGGCCAGAAGGTCCTGGAAGCGCGCGCCGGTCAACACGACCAGCGCAATGATGTATTTGAGCTGGGCATTGCCGCTTTCCTCGACCGCGGTCCTGAGCCGTTCCCATTCGGCACGGGTGAGATGCCGCGTGCCCTCGCCGCGATTGAGCAACGCGAGGTTCTGGAGCGGATTGAGCGCGGCGAATTTGCTTTTCACCCGCTGATGGCTGCTGTCGGCCGGCGTGGCCTCCGCGCTCGCCGCGGGTGCGCTGCCGCCAAGCTCGAGCTTTTCAAGCAGCGCGTCGAAGCCAAGCGTCTCCGAGGCATCCCACAAGGTCGGCTCGGCCTTCTGCCCAAGCTCGGACAGGCCGAGCGTTGCCAGCAGATAGGGCGCGACGCGCGACTGGGGGCCAAGGCCGCCTGCGTCGTCCTCGACCAGCGGATCGAAGAACTCGATACCGTGCCCGCGCGCATCGGCGCGCTGCACCAGCGCGAGCGCCAGCCGGCCCTGACCGAAATCGACAAGCAACTGCGCACCCGCGGGCACATCGAACAGGCCTTCGATATAGGCGCCGGTTTCGGAGAGGTTGCGCAGCAGCACCGGGTGATAATAATTGCCCAGAAGGACGCCGACGCGCCGATAGACGCTCCTGCGCGAATTGCGATGGCGGGCGGGACCGGCCGGCGCGATCGTCCAGGTTCCGGCCGCGAGCTGGCCGCACAGGTCCTCGTTCGACAGCGCCTTGCTGTAGATGAAGCCCTGGATATAGCCGACGCCAAGCTCGCGCATGAGGTTGAGCTGGTCGAAGCTCTCGATCCCCTCGGCGGTGGTCTCCATGTCGAGCGCATCGGCAAGCGCGACGATCGCCGCGATGATCGCCCCGTTGCGCGAGCCGGGAAGCGTGGCGCCGCGCACGAAGCTCTGGTCGATCTTGATCTTGTCGAAGGGCGCGGTCTTCAGATAGCCGAGCGAGGAATAGCCGGTGCCGAAATCATCGAGCGCAAGGCGCACGCCGATCGCCTTGAGCGCCGCGAACTGGGCGTCGGTTGCCGAGGATTCGCCCAGAAACACGCCTTCGGTGATTTCGAGTTCGAGCCGATCTGGTGCGAGCCCGGACTGGGCGAGCGCGGAGATGACGATCGTCGGCAGCGCGGGATTGGCGAACTGGATCGGCGAGACGTTGACCGCGACCCGGATGGGCGCGGGCCAGGCGGCGGCTTCCATGCAGGCGCGGCGCAAGGTCCATTCGCCGATCGGTTCGATGAGATCGGCGCCTTCGGCGATCGGAATGAACACCGCCGGCGAGACCGGCCCCTGCACCGGATGCTCCCAGCGCAGCAGCGCCTCGACGCTGGCGACGTCCCCGCTCGCGAGATTGACGCCGGGCTGATAATGGAGCGCGAATTCGCCGCGTGCGAGCGCATCGCGCATATCCTCTTCGAGCCGCCGCCGCCGCTCGGCGAGTTCGAGCATTTCGGGCGCGAAGAAGCGGTGACAGCCGCGGCCCTCGTCCTTGGCGGCATAAAGCGCGAAATCGGCCTTGCGGATCAGTTCCTCGCTGCTGCGCCCGTCGCGCGGGCCGATCGCGATCCCCGCCGAGGTGCCGATGACGCAGCGCACCCCGTCAATGGTATAGGGCTGCGAAACATGGGCAACGACGTCCTGCATCAGTTCGGCAAGCTTGTCGGGCGCATCCCAGCCGGGCAACAGCAGCTGGAATTCATCGCCGCCCAGGCGAAAGACCTTGCCCTTCGCGCCGACGATGCGCCGCAGCCGGTCGGATACCTGCCGCAGCAGCGCATCGCCCGCCGGATGGCCAAGCGTGTCATTGACCGCCTTGAAGCGGTCGAGGTCGAGCAGCACCACCGCGCAACTGCGCCCGGGTGCGCCGAGTGCCAGCACGAATTCATCGAGGTGCTGCTGCATGCTCAGCCGGTTGGGCAGGCCGGTCAGCGCATCGACCAGCGCGAGTTGCGAGGCACTTTGCGAAACATGGAGCCGTTCGGTGATATCGGTGCCGAAGCCAAGGAAGCCGCGGAATTCGCCCGCGCTGTCGAATTGCGCCCGGCCCGAGATCTCCCACCAGCGCGGCTCGCCCGGATGATCGGTGCGATGGGCGATGCGATCGAAATTCGCCCGGCGGCTCAGCGCGAAGGACAAGCGCTGCCGCGGATTGGCATCAAGGCTTTCCGAGGTGAAGAATTCGGCGAATTTGCGGCCCGTCAGCGTCTCGCGCGGGGTGGCGAAAAGATCGGCGAACCCCGCCGAGACATAGGTGATCGATCCTTCCGCATCGACCACCCAGAACCAGCCCCTTCCGCTGTCCTCGAAGCTTTTGCACAGCTGCGCCTCGATCCCGGCGGCAAGGACGGGCAGAACGGGGGCGGGCGCCGGCGCGCCCTGCATGAAGCTGCGGATGTTCAGGCGGGCCAAGGTGCCGCCCCCGCCCGCGCGTCGCCGGCCCGCAGGCCATGAAGAATCGAACTGCGCGCCACGTTCGGCTCCCTGCGTCCTGCACGCCAAGCCTTAGAGGCACAACAATTGCATTCGCGTAAATTTCGGGAGGGCCGCAGCGGCCATCGGGCCGGCTTCGAGGCGCGATCAACCGGCTGGAACATCGCGCCGGAAACCGGGGCGCGGCTGTCATCCTCAATGACCCTGAATTCGCAAAAAAGATATTTTATAAAAAGGTTAGCCGGTGTGCCGCTCCAGTTCGTCGCCGGCCAGCGTCACCACATGGAGCAGGTTGGTTGCGCCCGGCGTGCCGAAAGGCACCCCCGCCAGCGTGATCAGCTTTGCGCCCGCGCCGCCGAACCCATGGCGCAGCGCCATGCGCTTGCCCTTGCCGATCATCTCCTCGAAGCTGCCGATGTCGCGGGTATGGACGGCATAGGCGCCCCACAGCAGCGCGACGCGCCGCGCCGTCCTGGACGATGGCGTCAGCACCAGCACCGGCACCGCCGGCCGTTCGCGCGCGACGCGGCGCGCGGTCGCGCCCGAGGCGGTGAAGCAGATGATCCCGGCGAGCGTGACGGTGCTCGCGATATGCGCCGATGCCAGCGCCAGCGCGTCGGCGGTGGTCGGATCGGGGTGGACATCGGTGAAATGGACGCGCGCGTGATAGCCGGGATCGCGCTCGACCTGGGTGGCGATGCGGTCCATGATCGTCACCGCCTCGATCGGCCAGGCGCCGCTCGCCGTCTCGGCCGAGAGCATCACCGCATCGGCGCCGTCATAAACCGCGTTGGCGACGTCGGACACCTCGGCGCGGGTCGGCGCCGGGCTTTCGATCATCGATTCGAGCATCTGCGTCGCGACGATCACCGGCTTGCCGCTGCGCCGCGTCTGTTCGACGATGCGCTTCTGGAGCGGCGGCACCTCCTCGGGGTTGAGCTCGACGCCGAGGTCGCCGCGCGCGACCATGATGCCGTCGGCCAGCTCGATGATCTCGTCCAGCCGCTCGACCGCGGCGGGTTTCTCGATCTTGGCGATCAGCGCAGCGCCCGAGGTGCCGCCGACCAGCCGCCGCGCCTCGGCGACATCCTCGGGGCGCTGCACGAAGCTGAGGGCGATGTAGTCGGCGCCCTGCTGCATGGCGAAGGCAAGGTCGCGCCGGTCCTTCTCGGTCAGCGCCGGGATCGGGATCACCGCATCGGGGACATTCACCCCCTTGCGGTCCGAAATCATCCCACCGACCTCGGCCGAGCACAGGATCGCTCCGGCTTCGGCGCGGATCACCCGCAGGCGCAGCTTGCCATCGTCGATCAGCAGCCGCTGGCCCTTCTGAAGAATGCCGAAGAGTTCGGGATGCGGCAGGCAGACCCGGCTCTCGTTACCGGGGGCGGGATCGCTGTCGAGCGTGAAATGGCTGCCATGGCGAATCACCGCGCGACCATTCTCGAAGACGCCGACCCTGAGCTTGGGGCCTTGCAGGTCGCACAGCACCGCGATCGGCCGCGACACGCGCTTTTCCAGCGCGCGGATCGCGGCGATGGTTTCGGCGTGCGTCGCGTGATCGCCGTGGCTCATGTTGACGCGGAAGGTATCGGCGCCCGCGCGCAGCAGCCGCTCGATCATCTCGGGATCGCGGCTCGCCGGACCCAGCGTCGCGAGAATCTTGACCTTGCGCTCGCGGCGCAGGCCATGGTGCCGATCGGGCTTTGCCACGCGGGTTCACTCCTGTTGGCGCCGGCGCGTTCGCTCTGGCTTCGGCAGGCGTTCCTATGGCAAAGTCGCTCGCAAAGACCAAGGACCAAAACCCATGAATTCTGTCGCAACCGATCCGCTCGATGCCATCTCCGATGCGGTCGCCGCCGCCGCCTTCCGCCGGCTCGTGCGCCATTTGCGTCGCCGCCACGATGCCGGGAACATCGAACTCATGGGGCTCGCGGGTTTCTGCCGCAACTGTCTTGCCGACTGGGTGATCGATGCCGGCGCGCCGCTCGACCGGCCGGCGGCGCGCGCGGCGATCCACGGCATGCCGGCCTCCGAATGGAAAACGCGCTTCCAGCAGGAAGCCACTCCCGAGCAATTGCGCAGGATGGACGAGAGCCTGAAGAAGAACAGCGAGATGTAGATATCCCGGCGCGGAAATCCGACGGTCCGGCTTCACGGCGGGCGGTTGTGCAAAACGCGCCGTTTCGCGCGTTCCGAAGCCGACCCTTACACCACGTCGTCGGGGTGGAGCGCGCAGGCCACGCCCTCGGTTTCGACCTGGATCGTCGCGTGGCCGATCGCGAAGCGGCGCGAAAGCTGCGCGGCGATGTCATGAAGTGCGGTATCACCCGGATGGCCCGCGGGCATCACCAGATGCGCGGTCAGCGCGGTTTCGGTGGTGCTCATCGGCCAGATGTGGAAGTCGTGGACCGCCGCGACCCCCTCGCGCCCCGCAAGCCAGGCGCGCACCGCATGGACGTCGATCTGCGAGGGCGCGGCCTGCAGCCCGAGCTTGACCGCATCGCGCAGCAGCGCCCAGCTTCCCGCGCCGATGATGGCAAGCACGACAAGGCTGGTGAGCGGGTCGATCCAGCTGCGCCGGGTCAGCACGATCAGCACCGCCGCCAGCACCACCCCCGCCGACACCGCCGCATCGGCAAGCATGTGCTGGAAGGCGGCACGCAGATTGAGGTCGTCACGGTTGCCGCGGGCAAACAGCAGCGCCGAGGCGCCGTTGACGAGGATGCCCGCGCCCGCGACCAGCATCACCATCCGCCCCGAAACCATGGCCGGCGCGGCGAAGCGGTGCAGCGTCTCGATGAGGATAGCCCCCAGCGCCACCCAGAGCAGCGCCGCATTGGCGAGCGCGGCGAGAATCGAGGAACTCTTGAGCCCGTAGGTGAAGCGCGCCGAGGGCGGACGAGCCGACAGCAGTTGCGCCCCCCAGGCCATCAGCAGCGCGAGCACGTCGGAGAAATTATGCCCGGCATCGGCAAGCAGCGCCATCGAGCCGCCCCAGATCCCCGCGCCCGCCTCGATGACGACGAAGCCGAGGTTGAGCGCCACCGCGATCGCGAAGGCGCGCCCGGCGAGCGCGTGATGGTGGTGGTGATGCCCGTGCCCGTGCCCGTGCCCGTGACCATGCGCATGATCATGGTCGTGAGTGTGCGGGTGCGGGTGCGGGTGCGGCAGGGAATCGGGGGCGGGGCTCATCGCTGGCGGGTTGGCACAGAACGGGTCAATCGTAAACGCAGGCGTCAAGGTCGCCGCGGCGCACCACCCCGCTGCGCGCGGCGATGGCGTTGCCGTGGCGGCGCACGAAACCATGCGGCGCGATCACCGGGCGCTTGACCGGGCTGGGCAGGGCGGCCGCGATCCGCGCCGCCTCGACCGGCGTCAGCTGCGCGGCGCCATGGCCGAAATAATGCTCGGCCGCAGCCTCGACGCCATAAATCCCCGGGCCGGTCTGGGCGAGGTTGAGATAGACCTCCATGATCCGCCGCTTGCCCCACAGATGTTCGATGAGCACGGTGAACCAGGCCTCCAGCCCCTTGCGCAGATAGCGATCCCAGCCGCTGCCCTGCCACAGGAAGGCGTTCTTGGCGGTCTGCTGGCTGATCGTCGAGCCGCCGCGCAACCGCTTGCCCGCCTCGTCATGCGCGAGCGCGCGTTCGATCGCGCGGCTGTCGAAGCCGTGATGCTCGCAAAAGCGCGAATCCTCGCCGGCGATCACCGCATCGACCATGCTGCGGTCGATGCGCGCGAGCGGTGTCCATTGGCTGGTGAAACCATGCGGATCGGCGATCATCGTCCAGGTGACCGGCGGCGGGACGAGGCTGTAGATCGCCGCCATCGCCACCGACAGCAGAAGGAAGCCGAGGATCGCCACCGCCAGCCGCCACAGCATGCCAAAGATTATGCCGTGGCCGGAAGGCGGTCGGGGAATGAAGCGCATGGCTGCGCGAATAGCCAATCCGCCACCCCTGTGGCAATCGCCGGGTCACCCGCCGCCTGCGGCCCGGCGCCTTGGCACCGCCAGCCGCAAGGCTGGGGCATTGCGGCTTTCCGCGGCGTTGACCCGGTTCTTGCCGTCACGCTTCGCCCGAAAGAGCGCGGCATCGGCCATCGGCACCAGTTCGCCCAGCGTCGTTGCCGTCTCGGGAATGGCCGCAACCCCGAAGCTGGCGCTGATCTCGGCGCCATGCGTCTCGGAAAGCTGCTCGATGCGCAGGCGCAGCGCCTCGGCGCGACCGACCGCATCGGCCAGCGGGCAATCGGGAAGGATCACCAGCAGTTCCTCGCCGCCATAGCGGCAGACGATGTCCGAGGGGCGCAGCCCGCCGACCAGCTGCGCCGCAACGTCGCGCAGCACCGCATCGCCCTTGGCATGGCCGTGGCTGTCGTTGAGCCGCTTGAAATTGTCGAGATCGATCATCACCACCGCGGTCGGCGAGGCGTTGCGTTCGGCAAGGCTGACATAGCGTTCGAGCGCATCCTCCATGTAGCGGCGGTTGTAGAGCCCGGTCAGCGGATCGCGCAGCGACTGGGTGCGCAGCTTCTCGCGCAGCGAAATGTTCGACAGCGCCAGCGACATCGAATCGGCGAGCGCCTGCGCCAACCGCCGCGAATCGAGCATCACCCGAAACGAATCGCCCGCCTCGGTGACGAACAGCAGCAGGCCATAGACCTTGCCGCGTGCCATCATCGGCACCTCGAGCGTGCCAAGGCTGCTCGCGTGATGCGCGCAGCACAGCGTGCCGGTCACGGGATCGTTGACATGGCGCTTGCCGCGCTTGAGCGCCCAGCAATTGGCGGGTGCCAGCGTCGCGGCCGGCTCGTAACCGTCCGGAAGCCGCCAGCCGCCGGTGTAATCGAGCCGGTCGCGCGAATTGTTGAAGATATAAAGCGCGCCGCCGAGCCCGGGCAGCAGGCGCAGCGAGGTGGCGGTGAGCACCGCCATCGCGTCCTCATAGCCATCGGCGCTCTGCAGCATCTCGGTCATCATGAACAATTCGTCGGTCTGGGTCAGCGCGCGCCGGGCATCGTCGATCAGCCCGCCCTGCGCCGAAAGCTCGCGCCGGCCGACCGCGGCGCTGGCCAGCTGGAGCAGCAGCGAGACGCTGGCGCCGGCGAGCGCAATTGCCGCGACGTTGGCGTGCACCAGCCCGGGCGTGGCGATCTGCACGCCAAGGACCGCGATCACAACCACGAGCGCGCCGATCCCGGCGAGCCATCCCGCCGCGGTTGACACCTTGCTCCCCTGCAATTCTATTGCCTCTTTCTGCACTTCGGACATCCGGCCGCCGTCCACAGTGGTATCCGGCGCACCCTCGTAAATGCGCAGGGTAAACAAATCGAGAAGGATGGCCGGGGCGTTCTTGCTATACGGCTACCCGTGCGAGGGCGCGGCCGAAATCGCGGCCTTCCCAGAGCATGAGCCAGTTGCGGAACACATGGAGAAAGCCGCGCGCGACCTCGTCGGTGAACAGCATCGGGTCGCGCGGCCCGGTCGCCTCGCGCCAGCGCGGCAGGCGCCGGCGCACCAGCGCCGGGCCATCGAGCAGCAGCGCCATGCCCACCGTCATCACCGCGAGGTCGAAATGGAGCGCCAGCCGCGCCGGCGCGATCGGCGCCCCGCCCGCCGCCGCCAGCGCTTGCCCGAAATGCGCGAGCAGCGCATCGCAGTGCTCGGCCAGCAGCGCCGGCTCCATTCCCGACAGCGAGCCCCAGATCGCGACGCCGAGATTCATCCGTCGCGCCATGCCCCAGTCCATGAGCCCGCAGGCAAGCTCGCCGCCGGCATCGCGGAAGAACCACGCATTGTCGATGTGGCAGTTCCAATGCGCCAGCGCGGTGAGCGCCGGGTCTGCGGCAAGAAAGCGGCGGACCGCCGGTTGTGCGGCAAGAAAGGCGCGCGCGTCAGCCTCGAAGCGGGCAAGGAAGCGCGACGTGGTGATCGCGGGCAGCAGCAGCCGCGGGGCTTCGTGCGCGAAGTCCGCGTAATCGGCAACCGCCTTGTGCAGCGCCGCCCGGTCATGCGCGACCGGCAGGTCGGCGGCCAGCGCCGCGCGGTCCTCGGGGAACAGGCGCAGCGCATCGGGGGCGAGCCGTCCCGCCTGGTCGGCGGCGGCGAGGCGCGCAAGCGCGGTGAGCAGCGCCCGGTAGTGATCGAGCGGGTCGGCGAGCAGATGGTCCATGCATTTGTGATGGAGCGGCTCGATGCCGGCCTCGCCGAACGCGATCCTTTCGGTGATGACAAGGCCGGTCCCGCTTTCGGGGTCGAAATCGGCGAAGAACGGGCGCGGGATCGCGATCGGGAAACCGGGATGCCGCGAAAGCCGGGCGATGTGCACTTCGGCCTCCAGCTCGAAGCGCCGCCGGTCGCGGAAAGGATCGGTGAAATCGCGCGAGAATTTGACGAACAGCGCGCGCGCCGCCGGCTCACCGGCGACCTGTGCCGAAAGCAGCAGCTTGTGCCCGGAATTGCCACCCGAAAAGGGCACGGCGGCGATGGCGGCAACCCGCTCGCCTTGCGAAAGCGTGCCATAGGCGCGGGCCGCGCCGGTCAGCCACTGCGCCCCGGCCGCGACCAGCGCTGCCGCGTCCGCAGGCAGCGCGAGCCCGGTCCCGGCGCCGAACGCCGCGCTCAATCGCGCAGCGCCGCGCCGGTCGGGTTGGCGGCGGGGCGGCCATGCGCCGCCTCCCAGGCGTCGATATCATCGTAGCAGGCCTCGACGACGTCGGCATAGGTTTCGCGGAAGAAGCGGCGCTGTTCGGCGTGGTCGAAGACGAAGGGGCGGTTGCGGCGGACCGCGTCGAGCACGATCGGCGCGATCGCCTCGGGGCGGTAGAACCGCAGCTCGCTGTGGGTGGTGTCGGTCGATGCGAACTGCACCCCGGCCACCGGCTCCGGCCCGCCGAAGCGCGCCGGCCGGTAGCGCCCGTTGTTGTCCTTCATCCCCGAGGCGACCGCGCCCGGGCAATAGCTGGTGGTGAAGATATTGTGCGGCTTCAGTTCGAGCGCGAGGTTCATCATCAGCCCGATGATCCCCGCCTTCGCCGCCGAATAGGGCGCATGCACCGGAATCCAGCCGGGCAGCAGCCCCGCCATCGAGGCGGTGGCGCAGATATGGCCGCCGCCCGCGGCGATCATGCCGGGCAGGAAGGCGCGGGTGGTGCGCATCACCCCCATGAGGTTGACGTCGATCACCCATTCGACATCGGCATCGCTCATGCTGGCCAGATCGGTGAAGCTCGTCGCCCCGGCATTGGCGAAGACCAGGCTCACCGGCCCGAGCGCCGCGACCGCCGCCGCCTGCATCGCCCTGACCGAGGCCGGATCGCAGACATCGCAGGCCAGCGCGACCGCATGGCCCCCCGCCGCGCGGATCGCCGCGGCGACGTCCTCGGCCTTGTCGGGCTGGATATCGGCGATCGCGACCGCGGCGCCCTGCCGCGCGAGTTCGCCCGCCAGCCCCTTGCCGATGCCGCTGCCGCCGCCGGTGACAACCGCGGCCCTGCCGGTGATCTCGGTCATGGATGGTCCTTCGGATCGAAAGGTGGCGGCCCGCGCCACGACGCGGCTGCCGGCGAATCGGCAACCCGCCCGCGCGATCGCACGCGTCTATTTCGCCAGCAAGCCTTCGCGCGCGATCTTCTCCTGCCATACCGCCGGGGCGAGCTTGTGGACGTTGTGGCCCTGGGAATCGACCGCGACCGTCACCGGCATGTCCGCGACGGTGAATTCGTAGATCGCCTCCATTCCAAGATCGGCAAAACCGACGACCTTGGCCGCCTTGATCGCCCGCGCGACGAGATAGGCCGCCCCGCCCACCGCCATCAGATAGGCCGATTTGTGCCCGGCGATCACCGCGGTGGCGGCGGGGCCGCGCTCGGCCTTGCCGACGCAGGCGAGCAGCCCGAGACCGAGCATCATCTCCATGAAGCCGTCCATCCGCGTCGCGGTGGTCGGGCCGGCCGGGCCGACCACCTCGTCGCGCACCGGATCGACCGGGCCGACATAATAGATCACCCGCCCGCGGAAATCGACCGGCAGCGGCTCGCCCTTCGCCAGCATGTCCCTGATCCGCTTGTGCGCGGCATCGCGGCCGGTGAGCATCCGGCCCGAGAGCAGCAGCCGGTCGCCCTGCTTCCAGCCTTGCACCTCCTCGGCGGTCAGCGTGTCGAGATCGACCCTGCGCGCCGCGGCATCGGGGGTCCAATGGACATCCGGCCATTCGTCGAGCCGGGGGGGTTCGAGAAAGGCCGGGCCCGAGCCGTCGAGCGTGAAATGCGCATGGCGGGTGGCGGCGCAATTGGGGATCATCGCCACCGGCTTGTTGGCGGCGTGGCAGGGGTAATCGAGGATCTTGACGTCGAGCACGGTCGAAAGCCCGCCGAGCCCCTGCGCGCCGATGCCGAGCGCGTTCACCTTGTCGAAGATCTCGATGCGCAGCGCCTCGATGTCGTTTTGCGGCCCGCGCTGCTTGAGCTGGCCCATGTCGATCGGCTCCATCAGGCTCTGCTTGGCGAGCAGCATGGAGTGCTCGGCGGTGCCGCCGATGCCGATGCCGAGCATCCCCGGCGGGCACCAGCCGGCGCCCATCTGCGGCAGCATTTCGAGCACCCAGTCGACGATCGAATCGGCGGGGTTCATCATCTTGAACTTCGACTTCGCTTCGCTGCCGCCACCCTTGGCGGCGACATCGACGCCAACCTTGCGCCCGGGCACCATGGCGAGATGAACCACCGCCGGGGTGTTGTCCTTCGTGTTGCGGCGGGTGAAGGCGGGATCGGCGAGCACGCTCGCGCGCAGGCGGTTGTCGGCGTTTAGATAGGCCCGGCGCACGCCGTCATCGACCACCTCCTGGAGCGCGCGCGTCGATTCGAGCCGGCATTCCTGCCCCCATTCGAGGAAGACATTGACGATGCCGGTGTCCTGGCAGATCGGGCGATGGCCCTCGGCGCACATCCGGCTGTTGGTGAGGATCTGCGCGATCGCGTCCTTCGCCGCCGGCCCCTGCTCGGCCTTGTAGGCTTCGCCGAGCGCGCGGATGTAATCCATCGGATGATAGTAGCTGATGTATTGCAGCGCATCGGCGATGCTTTCGATCAGGTCGTCCTCGCGGATGGTCACCATGCCGGTCATCGCTCGCTCCTTTCGCTGCCGATGGCGCGCCATAGCGCGAGGCACGGGTCTCGCAAAGCGCCGCCATTGCCTCGCCCATGGGCTTGCCGTAAAGCGCGGGGCGCGGCTCCGAGGGATCCTTTGAAGATGACGACTGTGACCGCGCCGCGCGCGCCCGACCACGAGGCGGCGCGCCGCGCCATGATTGACGGCCAGCTGCGCACCAGCGGGGTCAACGAAGGCTGGGTGCTGGCGGCGATGGCATCGCTGCCGCGCGAAGGCTTCGTGCCCGCCGCCTGGCGCGAGGCGGCCTATATCGACCGCGCGATCCCGCTTGGCGAGGGGCGCTGGCTCGCGCCGCCGCTGGTCCATGCGCGGATGCTGGCCGAGGCGGCGCCCGCCGGCACCGACCGGGCGCTGCTGGTCGGCGATGCGGACGGCTATCTCGCCGCGCTGCTGCGGCCGCGGGTGGGCAGGCTTGAGGTTGCCGCGCCGGCCGGGGCCGTCGATCATCCGCCCGCCGGTCCGTTCACGCTCATCGTGATCGACGGCGCGGTCGAAAGCCTGCCCGATGCGCTCGCCGATGCGCTGGCCGATACCGGCCGGCTGGTCACCGGGGTCGTCGCGCGCGGGGTGACGCGGCTGGCGCTGGGGCGCAAGGCGGCGGGCAAGGTGGCGCTGCTGCCGCTCGCGGAAATCGGGATTCCCGTACTCGCCGCCTTTGCCGCGCCGCCGCGCTGGCGTTTCTGACCGCATCCGCACGGCGGGCAGGTGGCGGCGATGATCCCGGCTTCGCGGCGGCGGCGGGCGGCGGTGCTGCTATGCGCCGCAGCGCTTTTTGCCACAGAGGCGCGCGCCGACGATCTGCGCGGCGCGCTGCTGACCGCCTATGCCACCAATCCGACGCTCCTGTCGGCGCGCGACAGCCAGCGCGCCACCGATGAGGGGGTGCCGATCGCCGCAGCCGACGGCAGGCCATCGGCGAGCGTCAGCGCCAGCGAGACCGAATATGTCAAGCAGAGCCTGCTGCTGAGCCCGAGTGCGGCGCAGCGTTTCGTCAGCGTCAGCGGCACGCTCACCGTGCCGCTCTATTCGGGCGGGGCGGTGCGCAACGCGGTGCGCGCCGCCGATCGCCGCACGCGCGCCGGGGAAGCGGACCTGCGCGGCAGCGAAAGCGCGCTGTTCAGCCAGGTGGTCGGCGCCTATATGGACGTCATCCTCGATGAATCGGTGCTGCGCCTCAACCAGGTCCAGGTCCAGACGCTGCGCGCCAACCTCCAGTCGACCAACGACCGCTTCCAGATCGGCGACGTCACCCGCACCGATGTCGCGCAGTCGCAATCGCGGCTGGCGCTGGCCGAAGGCGATCTGCGCAACGCCGAGGCCAATCTCGCCGCCGCGCGCGAGCATTACATCCAGATCGTCGGCAAGCCGCCCGCCGCGCTCGAACCGCCACCGCCGCTGCCGGGCCTGCCCGCCGATGCCGAAGACGCGGTCGCCTATGCGCTCGACCACAATCCCGATATCTTCTCCGCGCGCGAGCGCAGCACCGCCGCGCGCTACGACACGAAGGCGGCCGGTGCCTCGCGGCTGCCCAAGCTCAGCCTGTTCGCCGACGGGCAGTATGGCGATTATCTCGGCACCTTTGCGATCAGCGGGCTTTATTTTCCGATAGGGGTGCTGCCGCAATCGGGAACCACCGGCGATGTCGGGGTGCGCGCCAGCATCCCGCTCTACCAGGGCGGGCGTCCGTCCGCGCAGATCAGCCAGGCCGAGGCGCGCGAAAGCGCCAGTTTCGAGGACGAGATCGCCTCGGAGCGTTCGGTGATCGCGCAGGTGCGCTCGGCGTTCAGCGCCTGGCAGGCGGCCAATGCGGTGATCGGCTCGACCACCACCGCGGTCGATGCCGCCCGGCTCAGCCTTGAAGGCGTGCGCGCCGAAAACAGCGTCGGCAACCGCACCGTGCTCGACGTGCTCAACGCCGAGCAGGAGCTGGTGAGCGCACAGGAGCAGCTGGCGACCGCGAGGCGCAACGCCTATGTCGCCGGCTTCACCCTGCTTGCCGCGATGGGCCGCGCCGAGGCCCGCGACCTCGGGCTCGATGGCGGCGCGCTTTACGACCCCGACGTGCATGCCAGATCGGCGCGCGACACCTTGTGGGACTGGGGCGCCGATCGCTCGCGCCCGGCGCAGGCGACACGCACCGTTGACACGCCGGTGCAGAACGGGGCAATCCTGCCGCCATGACAGGGCTGCTGCTTCCGGACAGCCTTCGCGGAGGGACCATGCGTCAGCCGGGCGAACCATCGGTCGAGGACATCCTCGTTTCGATCAAGAAAGTGATCGCGCGCGACGCGCCCGCCGATCCGCCGTCCGACGCCGCCGCCGCTGAGGACGAGGTGCTCGATCTCGCGACCTCGGCCCACATGGTCGAGGAGGCCGACGTGCCAGACGAAGCGGACGCGCCAGACGAAGCCGACGACGCGGCGATGGACGCGCCACCGCTGCTCGCGCCCGAACGGCGTGAGGGGATGCGCGAATCGCTCGCGGCACTGGCTATCCTGGCGCAGCCCGGTGCCGCGCCGCGGATCGTGCGCTCGGGCGAAACCTCGCTCGAAGGGCTGGCGCGCGAGCTGCTGCGTCCGGCGCTCGCCGAATGGCTCGATCAAAACCTGCCGGCGATGGTCGAACGGCTGGTGTCCGCCGAAATCGCCCGCATCGTCGGCAAGAAGCGCTGACCGCCGGCGATTGATGGCCAGGCCCGATCCGCGGGCGCTCGATCCGGCGCGCTACCCCTTCCAATGCCCGGTGCCGCCGCGCTTCGGCGATCTCGACGTCAACATGCACCTCAACAATGTCGCGCTCGCCGGCATTCTCGAGGATGCGCGGGTGCGCTTCCACCATGCCTCGGGCTATCACGCCGCGATCGCCGGGGTTTCGTCGATGGTCGTCAGCCTGGCGATGGAATTCATCGGCCAGGCCTTTTATCCCGCCGCGCTCGACGTGCATGGCGGCATCGCCCGGATCGGCCGGACAAGCTATGAGGTGCAGCAGCTGATCGCGCAGGACAAGCGGCCGGTGGTGCTGGCGCGATCGGTGATGGTCACCGTCGCCGAGGGCCGCGCGGTGCCGCTCCCCGCCGCCTTCCTCGCCGGCGCCGATCGCTGGATGCTGCGCGGCTGAGCCACCTGCCCCGGCGCGGAGTGTCCGATGCGTGGCGGCCCCGCGCAAGGCGCAGCGCCAGCAGCGTCGCGCCCGCCAGCATCGTCCCGGCCACCAGCACCGCGGCGATCACCAGCGCGCGGATCGTCGCCTCTCTGCCATGGTGCAGCGCCAGCCGCAGCGCCGCCGCGAGCAGCATCACCAGCGTCGCGAACAGCCAGCCCAGCAGCCGGCGCAATCGCGCCCAGCTCCGCGCGGCGGCGGCGGTGGACGGGTTGGCATCGGCCGGCATGCGAAGGCCATGCGCGGGTGGGCGCGCGCTGGCAAGGCTTGCCGCCAACCCGCTCATCCCGGCTGGAAAAGTCTCGGCAAATGTGTCATATTGTCGCAAACTCGTTCAGGAGGAGATGGTGCGATGACCATGGCGCGTCTGATCAGGACCCGATCCGTCACCATGATCAGCTGCACCGGCACCATGCCGGTGCGCGAGGCGGTGGCGCTGCTCGCCGACAAGCGCATCGGCGCGCTGCCGGTGTTCGATGGCGATACGCTGCGCGGCGTGTTTTCCGAGCGCGACGTCATCCAGCAACTGCGCGAGCTTGGCCCTTCGATGCTCGACCGGACGGTGAGCGAGGCGATGTCGACGCCCGCGATCACCGTGACCCCCGAGGTCGAGGTGCTCGAAGCGCTCGCGCTCATGACCCACCGCCGCATCCGCCACCTGCCGGTGGTCGAGGATGGCCGGGTGATCGCCTTCGTTTCGATCGGCGATCTCGTGAAATATCGCCTCGACCATCTCCAGTCCGAAACCGAGGCGATGCGCGAATTCATCCAGATGGGGTGACGGGCGAAGGTTCGGGGCGCGAATTCATCCAGATGGGGTGACGCCGGGCCCCGGTTCGGGCTCTGGCCCCTCGCGCCGCTGCGCGGAAAGCGGCGCCTCGCGCAGCGCCGCTTGCAGGGTTCCGCGGGTCCGCGCCTCGGTTGCCGCGAGGCGCTGCTGAAGCCCGCGATAGTCGGCAAGCACCCTTTCGCCCAGCCCGGTCACCCGCGCGCCGGCATGGGCGGCGCCGGGCACCGTCTCGATCAGCGGCTCGCGCCAGCAGCGGTTCATGGTATCGACAAGCAGCCAGGCGCGCCTGTAGCTCATCCCCATCGCCCGCGCCGCCGCCGAGATCGATCCCTGCGCGCGAATCGCCTCGATCAGATCGGCCTTGCCCGGACCCATCGCGATCTCTTCGCCGCAGAAAAGCTGGACCTTGAGCTTGATCGGGGACGTCATGGCCGCATTCTACCGCTGCGCGCGCAGCCCGCCAAGCGCGCGCGCAGCCTCTTGCGTCCCGGCGGTTGTGGGCCGATAGCGCTGCCATGCGCGAGATCATCTTCGATACCGAAACCACCGGGCTCGATCCGGTCAACGGGGATCGCATGGTCGAGATCGGCTGCGTCGAAATGGTGAACCGGATCACCACCGGCGAGACCTTCCACACCTATTTCAACCCCGAGCGCGACATGCCCGCCGAGGCCGAGGCGGTGCACGGCCTGTCGGCCACCTTCCTCGCCGACAAGCCGCGCTTCGCCGAGCGGGCGGACGATCTCCTCGCCTTCCTCGGCGATGCGCCGCTGGTTGCGCATAACGCCGGCTTCGACTTTGCCTTTCTCAATCGCGAGCTTGCGAATTGCGGGCGCGAACCGATCGACAGGAGCCGGATGGTCGATACCATCGCGCTCGCCAGGGTCCGCCATCCGGGCGCCAAGCTGTCGCTCGATGCGCTTTGCGTGCGTTACGGGATCGACCGCAGCCATCGCACCCGGCACGGCGCGCTGCTCGATTCAGAGCTGCTCGCGCAGGTCTATGTGGAGCTGACCGGCGGGCGCCAGATCGGGCTCGAACTCGCCGCCGGGCGCGAGGAGGGGCACCGCCCGGTGATCGCCGCCCGCAGCCGGCGCTTCCGTCCGGCGCGCAGCTTTGCCGCAAGCGAGGCGGAGCGCGCCGCGCATGCCGCCTTTGTCGCGACGCTGAAGGATCCCTTGTGGCTCAGTTGACCCGGCGGTGGCCGCGCTCGCCCTTCGCTCTTTGAACCCCGTGGGCCCGGATATCGCCGCGCCCCGGGCAAACCCCACCAGACGCCTGCCAGGAGGAGTAGCCGCAATTATGGACATTCGCATTTCGGGCCATCAGATCGAAACCGGTGAGGCGCTGCGCGGCCATGCCGAAGCGCGCCTGTCGGCGCTGGTCGAGAAATATTTCAGCCGCGCGCTGTCGAGCGACGTCACCTTCGGCAAGGCGCCGGCGGGTTTCTTCCGCTGCGATATCGTCACCCATGTCCGCCACGGCCTGATCCTCAAGGCGGCGGGGCTTGCCGCCGATGCGCATCAGGCGCTCGACCAGGCGCTCGACAAGATCGAGACCCAGCTGCGGCGCCACCACCGCCGCCTCAAGGGCCATCACGAGCAGTCGGTGCATGCGGTGCGCGAGGAAGATGCCGCCTATACGATCTTCGCCGAGCCCGAGGCCGAGGATGCCGGCGAAGTGACCGCCGATGCGCCGCTGGTGATCGCCGAGATGCGTGTCGATGTGCCCGAGGCGACGGTGTCGCATGCGGTGATCATGCTCGATCTGCGCAACACCAACGCGCTGTTGTTCAAGAACGCCGGCACCGGCAAGCACAACATGGTCTATCGCCGCGGCGACGGCTCGATCGGCTGGGTCGAACCGGGCTGAACCCGAGGCGCTGGAGCGCCTGCCGATCCGCCGCTGCCGCGGCCATCGCCCCGCCGGTCGCATCGAAGGCTTGCGATTCGGCGCATACAGTCTAACTGCCCTGCCGCAGGGCGCGACGGGCAGGGCGGAAAAGGCAATCGGGCGGCATGGCAGCGCTTTTCACTCTCCTTCCCGAAGCCGTCGGCACCACTGTCGCCGACGGCAAGCCGGCGATCATCGACCAGCTCGCCGCGCGCTTCGCCGCGGTCTACGGGCTCGATCGCAACACCGTGCGCGAGCGGATCGAGGCGCGCGAGGCGCTGGGCAGCACCGGCTTCGGGCGCGGGGTCGCCATTCCCCATGCCCGCATGCCCGCGCTCGACCGGCCGGTGGCGGGGTTTCTGCGCCTTGCCTCGCCGGTGGTGTTCGATGCCGCGGACGACATGCCGGTGGACCTCGTCTTTGGCCTGCTGTCGCCCGAGCAGGCGGGCGCTGTGCATCTTCACGCGCTGGCGGCGATCTCGCGGATGATGCGCGACGAGCGGATGCATGCCGCGCTGACGCAGGCGCCCAGCGACGAGGCGCTGTTCGCGCTGCTCGCCAATGTCATCGACCGCGATGCCGCGTGAACCCGCCCCGCAGGCGGGCGCGGCGGCAGAAACGCTCGGCGGCGCCCGGCTGCACTGGCGGGCGCTGGAAAGCCTGTATGATTCGGCGCCGGTCAATCGCCTGTTCGATTCCACGCTCGCCATTCTCGACGAGGGGCGCGCCTGCATCACTTTCACGGTGACCGAAAGCTGCTTCCACGCGGCCGGCGCTGCGCATGGCACGATCTATTTCAAGATGCTCGACGATGCCGCCTTCTACGCGGCCAACACGCTCGTCACCGATCGCTTCCTTTTGACCACCGCGTTCAATCTCCATTTCGCGCGGCCGATCCGCAGCGGCCGCATCCGGGCCGAAGGGCGCTGGATCAGCGGCCGGCGGCGGGTGCTCGTCGCCGAATCGCGGCTGGTCGATGACAGCGGCGAGGAGGTCGGGCGCGGCACCGGCACCTTCATGCGCTCGCATATCGCGCTGTCGGGGCTGGCCGGCTATGCCCGCGCCTTCGCCCGGCCGGAGCGGTGAGCGCGCGGCTTCCCGCCGCGCTGGAGGTTGCCGCGCTGATCCGCCAGGTCCAGACAGCCGGCGGCTTCGCGGCGGTGCTTGCCAAAGGCGAGCCCGATTCGGGCGCAATCCTGCTGATTCTGACCGGGCCGGGACGCGCGCCCGCAGCCTGCGAGCGCATGCCGCGCCCCGATGGTGAACGGATATGGCGAATCACCCGGAATCAAGACCCTGAAAATGCGCAGGATTTCGTTAACTATCTTGAACGCCGCCGCGCGCAGGACGGTGATCTGTGGATCGTCGAACTGGACATCGCGGCTGCGGAACGATTCGTCGGATTGCCGGTGTCGCAGAATTGACATGCTGCACTGCATCATGAATTAGCGCGACGTCACCAGCGCGTAGGCCGCCCCCGCGACACCAAGGTCGCCGGGCCGGCACGCAGACGGGGGGCAGCCGGCAGGTCGTTCGGCGGGGTTTTGCACCCGGTTCCCGGGAAGAAATTCTGCAACCTGCGCGGGCGCGCTCACCGCCCAAGAAACATGATGCATGAACCGCAAGTCAAATTTGGTCAGCCCGAATATTTTCAGCAGGGGCACGCTGACCGCGATCGTTCTCGCCGCGCTGACGGCCACCGCCGGTTCCGGCGCCGCCGCACAGAACGGTGTGTTCTCGCAAGCGCCCGATCGCTCCGCCGCCACGCGGACCGCCGCCGATACAGCGGCCTATCCCTCGACCCAGCCGCTGGCTGCCGACACACGGCCCGCGGTCGAAGCCGACCCGGCCATCCAGCCGCTCACGCCCGATCAGGCCCTGCCCGCCGCCGTTGCCGCCGCCTCGCTTGAGGAACTGGTCGCTGCGCAGGATGTCGTCACCCCCGTTTCCGCCGAGATGCGCTGCCTTGCCGGCGCGATCTATTACGAAGCGCGCAGCGAAACGCTGCGCGGCCAGCTTGCGGTCGGCCGGGTGGTTGTCGCGCGTACGCGCTCGGGCCGCTTTCCCGCCAGTTATTGCGGGGTGATCCACCAGCGCGCGCAATTCCCCTGGGCTCGGCGCGTCCATCTTGATGACCTCGACGGGCAAAGCCCGATGTGGCAGCGCGCGGTTGCCGTCGCCCGCATCGCCGATGCCGGCAGCTGGCAGAGCCCAGCCGAAGGCGCGCTGTTCTTCCACGCCGGCCACACCGTCCCGCGCGCGAACGCGACCGGGGTGATGCAGGTCGATCACCAGGTGTTCTACCGGTAAACCGGTGCCGCGGGTGCGCGCCGCGCGCCCGCGGCCGCTTGCCCCCGCCGGTTACCGCAATTCCACCCAGACCGGCGCGTGATCGCTCGCCTTGTCGCGCCCGCGCGTGTCCTTGTCGACCCCGCAGGCGAGCAGCCGGTCCGCCAGTTCGGGCGACAGCAGCGCGTGGTCGATGCGGAAGCCATGGTCGCGCTGCCAGGCGCCGGCCTGGTAATCCCAGAACGTCCACACCCCGCCGCGCGGGTTGTGGGTGAGCAGCGCATCGGTCCAGCCATCGGCCATGAGCCGCGCATAGGCATCGCGCGCGGCGGGCTGCATCAGCGCGTCGTCGGCCATCGCCGCGGGCGACCAGACGTCGGCATCGCGCGGGATGACGTTGAAATCGCCGGTGACGATCGCCGGAACTTCCTCGGCGGCGATCTCGGCCATGCGGCGGCGCAAGCGCTCGAACCAGCGCAGCTTGTAGTCGAATTTGGGGCCGGGCTGCGGGTTGCCATTGGGAAGATAGATGCAGGCGACGCGCAGGCCGGCGACATCGGCTTCGAGATAACGGCTGTGCTCGTCCTCGGGCTCGCCGCCAAGCCCGCGCCGCACCTCTCGCGGGGGCTCGCCGCGCGCGAGGATCGCCACCCCATTGAAGCCCTTCTGGCCGTGCCAGAGCGCGCGATAGCCCGCCGCGCCGATTTCGGCCGCGGGGAAGCTTTCGTCCTGGCATTTGATTTCCTGAAGGCAGGCGATGTCGGGGCGGGTTTCCTCCAGCCATTCGAGCAGGCGCGGCAACCGTGCCCTGATGCCGTTGATGTTGAAGGTGGCGATCTTCATTCAGACCGCGAAGCTGGCGCCGCAGCCGCAGCCCGCGCTCGCCTGCGGGTTGGTCACGCGGAAGGCGGCGCCGCCCAGCGACTCGACGTAATCCACGGTCGCGCCGGCGACGAGATCGAGGCTGACCGGATCGACCACCAGCCGCACGCCGTCGGTCTCGCTCACCGCATCGTCGGGCGCGGGGCCGTCATCGAGCCCGAAGCGGTACTGGAAGCCCGAACAGCCTCCGCCCTCGACCGCGAGGCGCAGGATCGCCGGCTTGTTCTGGCGCGCGGCGATCGCGGCGATGCGCGCGGCGGCGGCGGGGCTGAGGGTGAGCTGGTCCATGCCCGCCGATGTAGGCATCGCCGCGCCCGGCGGCAAGCGGCGCTCAGAGCGGCAGCGAAACCGTCGCCGTGCCCTTGAGGATGGTATCGCCGTCCTGGGTGGTCATCCGGGTCGCGACCTTCACCACCGGCAGGCCCCAGGGCGAATCCTTGCTCACCTCGATCACCTCGCCATCGACATAGGTGACATCGCCCTCGAAGGCGGGTTTGCGGAACTGGGTCTTCGAATGCCAGATATAACCCTGTTCGCCCGCCCAATAGGCAACCGTGTCGGTGTGCCAGGCGTTCATCGACGAACCATAGCCATAGACCCCGCCCATGCCGACCTTCTCGCCCTTTTCGGCGTTGATATGCCCCGAGGACGGGCCATGGTGCAGCCCGTCGCCCTGGCGCGGGTCGATCTTGCGCGCCTCGAAATCATAGCTCATGTCGGCGGCGAAACCGGCATCGTCGAGCGCTGGATCGGTGACGCCCGCAGGCGCGTTCCAGCGCCATGTCCCCCAGATGTTCTGGCGATGCGCGCGGCATTCGAGCGCGAAGCTGACCCGGCTGTGCGGGCCGATGACCCGGCGCGGCAGCGTGTCGCCAACCCTGACGCTCTCGAAGCGCGGCGAGATTCCCTCGCGGTTGGACAGGATCCAGGCGAGCCGCAGCCGGGCGACTTCGTCGAGTTCGGCCTGGCTCCACTGCCTGGGCGCACGGTTCTGCTTGCCATAGACCGCCCGTTTCGCCGCCTCCTCGACAAGATAGCGGATCGAGGTGGCGCGCTCCCTGGCGACCAGCGCGCCGTGCTGGTTGCGATGCAGCGTATCGCCGTCGGCGAACATCGTCGGCCCGGCGAAGGCGGTGTCTGCCAGCTTGTAGCCGGCGAAGCTGCGTTCCTGCACCAGCTTGTCGCCGGGACGGATCGGCGTGCCGTAATACCACCATTCCTCGCCGGCGAAGATCAGGTGGCTGCCCGGGATCTTGCCGACGCAGGAGGGATGGCAGCCATGGCCATAGTCCATCGCCACGGTGAAGCTTTGCGGCGCGACGATGCCGCCGTGGCTGGAGGCGCGGGCGAACCCTTCGTCCCAATGCAGCGGGTTGGGATAATCCATCGCCTGCACCCAGCGGCGGATATCGGTCGCGTTGCAGGGATCCCAGAACTCGGCATAGACGAGGCGCTGGCCGACGTAGCGATCGACGTCGCGCACATCCATGCCGAAATTGCTGCCGGGGGGGCTGGTCATGGGGTCCTCTCCATTTGCGCGGCGTTGCTGCTCGGTGCTGCCGTTCCATGGCGCAAGCCGGCTGTCGCGTCACTTCACGCAGGGTCATCCGCAGTTTCCGCAAGGGCCTGCGCGCGCGCTTGCCAGCGCCGTCGCGCTTGCCGACAAGCCCGGCAAGGAGAAGGCCCGATGACCGATTGCATCCCGCGCATCGCCGATCTTGTCGGGTTTGCGCCGGGCGAAGGCGGCGCCTCGCTCGCCCGCGGCATCGCGCTGGCCGACGAGCCCGGGATCGGCGCGCAGACCATCCCGGGCTATCTTGCCGAACTGGTCGCGCGGCATGGCCCGGCCGAGGCGGTGGTGCTCAACGCCGGCGGCGCGCGTATCGCCTGGAGCTATGACGACCTGGGCGCGCGCGCCGCCGAAGTCGCCCGCGCGCTGATCGCCACCGGCCACGGCAAGGGCGAGCGCGTCGGGCTGTTGATGACCAACCGGCCCGAATTCCTTTCCGGGCTGTTCGGCATTGCGCTGGCCGGCGGGGTGGCGGTGGCGCTGTCCACCTTCTCGACGCCGGGCGAACTGGCCTATCTGCTCGAAGCCTCGGCGGTCTCGACGCTGCTGTTCGAGGCGCGAGTGGCAAAGACCGATTTCGCAGCGATGCTCGTCGATCTTGAACCCGCGATCGCCACTGCGCGCGCCGGCGCGCTGCGCAGCCTGCGCTTTCCGTTTCTCACCCGCCTGGTTGCGCTCGATGCGGTCGCGCCCGGCGGGGTGGCGGGCGCGCCGCACAGGGTGGACACAGGTGGCGCGATCGAAGGCTGGGAGGCATTCGTCGGCCATGGCCGCGATGTCGCACAGGCGCTGGTCGAGGCCCGGCGCGCCACGGTTGTGCCCGGCGATCCGGGCGGCATCTTCTTCTCCTCGGGCACGACCGGCAATCCCAAGGGCATCGTCCACGAACAGCGCAGCTTCGCCATCCAGTGGTGGCGCTGGCCGCGGGTCTTTGCGATGCGCGAGCCGGTGCGCGCCTGGACCGGCAACGGCTTCTTCTGGTCGGGCAATGTCTCGATGGTGGTGGGCAGCGCGCTGTCGACCGGCGGCACGGTGGTGCTCCAGCGCTTCTTCGAGCCCGACGAGGCGCTGCGGCTGATCGCCGGGGAACGGGTCAGCTTCGCCAATGGCCGCCCGCATCAATGGGCGCGGCTGCGCAGCGCCGCGGGCTGGGCGGCGGCCGATCTGTCGAGCCTGCGCCATGCGACCTACAACGAGCTGCTGCGCGACCATCCAGGCTTTTCGAGCGACTGGCACCTGCCGATGTCCTTCGGCACCACCGAGACGATGTCGATCTGCACCTCGCTTTCGGCCGATTACCCGCCCGAGGCCTATCAGGGCAGCTTCGGCGTGCCGCTGCCCGGCAACACGCTCAAGATCGTCGATCCCGAAACCCGCGCCATTCTCCCTGTCGGCGCGATCGGCGAGACCTGCATCAAGGGGCCGACGCTGATGTCGGGCTATCTGGGCAAGACCAGCGAGCAATGCTTCGATGCCGAGGGCTTTTATGCCACCGGCGATGGCGGCAGCCTCGATGCGCAGGGCCGCTATTTCTGGGCCGGCCGGCTTACCGACATGATCAAGACCGGCGGCGCCAATGTCGCGCCCGAGGAGATCGACCGTCTCGTCGCCAACTGGCCGGGGGTGAAGCGCTGCCAGACGGTCGGCGTGGCCGATGCGCTGCTCGGCGAGAAGGTCGTCACCTGCATCGTCCCGGTCGATGGCCATGCGATCGACACCGCGGCGCTGGGCGAATTTCTCAAAAGCCGGCTCGCCTCGTTCAAGCAGCCGCGCCGCATCCTTGTATGCAGCGAGGCGGATTTCGCGCTGACCGGCAATGAAAAGATCAAATCCGCCGCGATCCGCGCCCTGGCCGAACGCAGGCTCGCGGGCGCGGCCGACTGACCCTCAGCCGGCGCGGGCGTGCGGCGACAGCACCACCGGCACGCGCATCTCGCCCAGCGTGTCGATGGCGATGCGCATGACATCGCCGACCCGCAGCGGCCCGACGTCCGCCGCCCCCGACATCACGACATCGCCGGGATGGAGCGTCATCGCACTCGAGGCGAAGGCGATCATCTGCGCCGGGCTGCCGGTCAGATCGGCGAAGCTGCGTTCGCCGCGCAGCTCGTCATTGACCCAGAAGCGATAGGAGAGCGCCGAGGGATCGGGCACCTCGTCGGCGGTGACCAGCGCCGGGCCGAGCGTGCCATAGCTGTCGAAGCTCTTGCAGAAGGCGTAATCCTCGTGCTCGCGCTGAAGCGTGCTGTCGAGCCCGCAGCAATAGCCCGCGACATGATCCAGCGCGTCGGCCTCGGCGACGTTGCGGCAGGTCGTGCCGATGATGATCGCGAGTTCCGGCTCGTGCAGCGTGACCCGGTCGGGCCAGGCGATCTGCAACCCGTCGCCTTCGCCGGCAGCGGCGCTCGCCGCCTTGCCCATGAAGCCCATCATCCCGAAGGGCGCGCCGTGGTGCTTCCAATTGCCCGCGCCGCAGACGAACTTGCCCGGATTGGCCACCGGCGAGAGCAGGCGCACCTGCGCCCGGCTGATGGTTTCGGCGCCGGCGGCGATCGCCGCGATCCGCGCGCGCACCGCGGGCAGGCCGGCGATCAGCTGGTCGCCGGGCGGCAGCGGCCAGCGCTGCGGCGCCAGCACTTCGGTGGCGGCGGTGACATCGCGCACCGTCCCGCCTTCGAGCAGCCCCAGCCGCGGCGTGCTGTCGCCATGGCGCGTGAACCGGCAGATATGCATCGCCTCTCTCCGTCAGGCCGGGATTTCGCGCGAATCGATCCGATAGGCAAAACGCGGGGGATCGAGGCAATCGCAGACCATGCCATCGTGTTCGCCCGCGGGATACATCAGGAAATGGGCATCGGGCTTGTGGCTCGCGCCCGGCAGCGCCAGCCCGGTTGCCGAATTATATGCCCCCCAATTGCTTTCCCAGGCGCCGAACAGCCGTTCGCCCAGAGCCCTGACCGGTGCGCTGTCGGGGGCGAGCCCTTCTTCGAGAATTGCCTTGCGCACATCGGCGGGATCGACCGCCAGCCAGCCCGCGCCGTCGATCCATGCCTCGGCGCGACAGTGCTGCGCGCCCGTCACGTCGCCACCGCGGCCAAGCGAGGGGAACAGCGCCGAGGGCGCCAGCCGCAAGCCATAGACATCGCGCGCCGGCAGCCCGGCGGCGCGGCACAGCGCGACCATCAGGCTGCTGATGTCGGCGCATTTCCCGCCCAGCCTCCCGCTTGTCAGCATGGCTGCGACATCGCCGGTGCCGCAGCCGCGCACGGCCGGATCGCGCCAGCTCTGCGCCACCACCCAGTCGTAGATCGCGCGCAGCTGTTCCTTCGGATCGCGCCGCGCGCCGATGATCGCCCGCGCGGTGTCACGGACGATGCCATCGGTCGGGATGCCGGGCGCAGGCGCGGTCCACAGCGCGCGCGCGGCGGGCGGGAGCGGCCCTGCGGCGCGGACGGGGGGGCTGCGCTCCCAGGTTGCCAGCCGCTGGCTCAGCACCAGCCGCCGCGCGCCGGGCTGGCGCGCATCCCAGCGCGCGTGGAGCAGCGCCGCGCCGGTCCGCGGGTCCCGCCACAGCGTGACCGCGGCATCGCCCTGCCATTGCGGCACATCGGCGCGCTGGCAGGCGGGATCGGTTTCGAACAGCGGCAACCACAGCTGCACCGCCCGCGCATCGGGGCCAAGGTCGACGGTGGTGGTGACGACGAACTGCCGGGCCGGCGCCGCCCCTGCCATCGCCATCACCGGCGCCGGTGCCGCAAGCCCCGCCGCGAGCGCTGCGCCATGCCCCAGAAACCCGCGCCGACCGATCGCCATGCCATACTCTCCCACGCCGTTGCTGTACGCTAGTTCAACATGCAGGGGCGATGCAAGCCGGCGCCTCTTGCATCCTGGGGCGAAACGCGCTTGGACAGGCGCAAGCAGCGCTGACCCCGTGGTTCAGCAACGGAGAGCGCCGGTGCGGCCATTGAAGAATCCAGGCGAAATCACGGTCATCGGCGGCGGGCTCGCCGGGCTCGCCGCGGCCCGACACGCCGCGCGGCTGGGCCGGCTGGTCACGCTGTTCGAGGGCAGCGGGCTTTATGGCGGCCTCACCGCGACGCTGGGCGAGGTCGAGGGGCTGGTCACAGCCGGCCATATTTCAGGCCAGGACCTTGCCATCCCGATGCTCGAGGAGGCGCGCAAGGTGGGCGTGCAGGTGATCGAGACGGGGATTGCCGCGCTCGATCCGGGCGAGCGGCTGGTGCTCACCGACGAGGCGGGAACGCAGCATCATCCCGGCGCGGTGATCATCGCCAGCGGCGGCAGCCTGCGCAAGCTCGGGGTTCCGGGCGAGGAGGCGTTCACCGGCCGCGGCGTCTCGCGCTGCGCGACCTGCGATGGCGGCTTCTACCGGGGGCGCGACGTCGCGGTGATCGGTGGCGGCGACGGCGCGGTCCATGAGGCGCTCACCCTCACGCGGTCGAGCCGCAAGGTGTTCATGGTCTGCCGCAGCCCGATGAAGGCGATGCGCGAGCCGCTCGACCGGCTGGCGGCCTGCGACAATGTCGAATTCGTCTGGGACAGCGAAGTGACAGCGGTGCTGGGCGAGGCTGCGGTCACCGGTCTCAGGCTGCGCGACCTTCGCCATGGCGGCGAGACGACGCTGGCCTGTTCGGGGGTGTTTCCGTTCATCGGCCTCGTGCCGAACAGCGGCTTTGTGCCACAGGCGTGGCTGGAGCCGGACCACAAGGTGCGCAGCGATGCGGCGCTTGCCACCGCCGATCCGCGGGTCTTTGCGGCGGGCGCGGTGCGCGCCGGCTGCGGCGGCACCGCCATCGAGGCGATCGCCGAAGGCATGCGCGCGGCGCTGGCCGCCGCGCGCTACGTGCAGGGGTGAATCGGAAACCGCAGCGCCGCCGCCGATGAGCCAGCCCCGGGCCGGGGTCAGCCGGGCTTTCTGAACGGGGTGCGCTCGCCCAGCATCATCTGCTCGGCGGCGACGCCTGCACGCTCGCGGGCGAGGAAGTCGGACACCGCCTCGCGAAACCCGTCATGGACGATGTGATGCGCCGAATGCGTCGCCACCGGCGCATAGCCGCGCGCCAGCTTGTGCCCGCCCTGTGCGCCCGCCTCGACGCGGCTGAGCCCCAGCGCGATCGCCGCGTCGATCGCCTGATAATAGCACAGTTCGAAATGGAGGAACGGCTTGTCGACCACCGCCCCCCAGTAGCGCCCGTAAAGCGCGTCCGGACCGATGAAATTGAGCGCGCCGGCGATCGGGGTCTCGTTTGCGAAGGCAAGGACAAGCAGGATCTGCTCGGCCATCCGCTCGCCGAGAAGGGTGAAGGCCTCGCGCGTCAGATAGGGCCGGCCCCATTTGCGCGATCCGGTGTCCTGGTAGAAGCGCCAGAAGGCATCCCAGTGACAGGGGCGCAGTGCATCGCCGGTCAGCGCGCGGATGGTGACGCCATCCTGCGCGGCGGCGCGTTCCTTGCGCAGCGTCTTGCGCTTCGCCGAGGACAGCGCCGCGAGGAAATCGTCGAAGCATTGGTAGCCGCGGTTTTCCCAGTGGAACTGGAGGTCGCTGCGCAGCAGCCAGCCCGCGTCCTCGAAATGCGCGCATTCGTCGGAAGCGATGAAGGTCGCATGCGCCGAGGACAGCCGCTGCTGTTCGCACAGCGCCTCGGCGGCGCGCAGCAACGGCAGTGCCAGCGCCGGCTCGCGGGTGAGCAGGCGCGGCCCGGTCGCGGGGGTGAAGGGCACGGCGATCTGCAACTTGGGGTAATAGCGCCCGCCGGCGCGCTGCCAGGCATCGGCCCAGGCGTGATCGAAGACATATTCGCCCTGGCTGTGCTGCTTGAGATAGGCCGGCAGCGCCGCGGCGAGCCGTCCGTCGGCCCCGGCAATGGTGATCGGCGCCGGGATCCAGCCGGTGCCTTCGCCGACGCTGCCCGAATCTTCCAGCGCAGTGAGGAAGGCATGCGAAACGAAGGGATTGCCCGCCGCCAGCGCGTCCCATTCCGCCGCCGGCAGCGCGCCGACCGAGTCGGCGATCCGGGCGGTGATCGCCTGCCCGCTGCCGCTCATGGCAGGCCCGCGCCTTCGGCGATCGGCGCGTCCGCCAGCGCCAGCGCGCGCGCGCGCAATTCGGGCGAGCGCACCGTCCAGCTCACGAGCGGCAGCCCGCGCGCGCGTTGCGCCGCCGCGAAGGCGCTCGGCAGGTCGCGGATGTCATAGGCAAGGAAATCGGCGCGCGCGCGCCACAAGGCGAGGTGGCGCGCAATGTCGCCGCCGCGCCCGCTTGCCTCCTCGGTGACCACCAGCCCGCGCGCCAACGCCGGCGCGTGGCGCGCGAACCAGCCGGGCGCGCGCGGATCGAAGCTCATCACCGCCACCTGCCCGCGATAGGCGGCGAGCGCGCGCCGCACCGCCGCGCACAGCCGCGCGATCGGCCAGCGCCGGCGCGATTTCAGCTCGATCAGCAGCGGCACCTGCCCGGCGACCTGGTCGAGAAGCGCGGCAAGCGTCTGGATGCGATCGCCGCCGCCGGCCAGCGCCAGCGCGGTCAACGCCGCCGCCGGGCGGTCGATCACCGCGCCGCTGTTGCCGGTCATGCGTTCGAGCGTGAAATCATGGAACACCACCGCGTCATCGTCCGCGCTCAGCTGGACATCGCATTCGATCCCCAGCCCACCGGCGATGGCGCGGGCAAAGGCGGTGGCCGAATTTTCCGCCGCGCCCGGTCCGTGCCGCCCGCGATGCGCGAAGCAGGCGCCGCGCAGCCAGCCGATGCGCGCACCCGCGGGCGGCGGCGCCAGCCAGCGGTCAAGCGGGGCGAATGGCGACAAGCGCATCGACCTCCACCGCCGCGCCCAGCGGCAGCACCGGCACCCCGACCGCGCTGCGCGCATGCTTGCCGGCCTCGCCGAACACCGCCTGCATCAGCTCGGACGCGCCGTTCGCGACCCGGGGCTGATCGGTGAAGCCCGCGCTGCTGCTGACGAAGACGCCAAGCTTCACCACCTGCTCCACCCGGTCGAGCGAGCCCAGCGCCGCCTTGAGCTGGGCGAGCAGCATGATGGCCGAAGCGCGCGCCGCCGCCGCGCCGGCTTCGAGCCCGACATCCTCGCCCAGCCGGCCGGTGACGAGCGCGCCGTCGATGAACGGCAATTGCCCCGAGACATGCGCAAACCCGCCGGCGATGACCACCGGCACATAGGCGGCCACCGGCGCGGCGGGTGCGGGCAGGGTGATGCCGAGTTGGGCGAGGCGGGCTTCGATCATGCAAATCCCCGAAGAGAGAGTGAAAAATCATAGACGCCCGGCGGCTGGGGCCTTTGCATCAAATCCGTTCCAGCACCCAGGGCAAGGCGGTTTGCCAATCATCGATCCTTGCATGCGCATGGCCGGCGCGATGCGCGCAGGCGATATGCGGCGCGATCAGCGGCTCGCCGCACAGATGCAGCCGCGTTACCTCGGGCGTCTCGCTTGCGGCGCTGCCGTGATGCTGCGCGAGATCGTCGATGAAGATCGTCCGGCTCGGCGCATATTCGCCGATGATCGCCCTGATCTTCGGCCCTTTCGGCCCCTGGTTGGTGAAGACGCGCAGCGGCAGCCCATGGGTTTCGAGCTGGCGGCTGCGCTCGGCCTGATGATGATCGAGCAGATTGGTGAGGACGACGACATCGGCGTGGCAGGCAAGCTCGCCGATCGCCGCGACCGCGCCGGCGATCGGCGACTGGCGGTGCATCGCGTCGTCGAAGAAGCGGTTGAGAAGCCGCCAGACCTCCTCGCGCTCGACAAGCGCGCCGCTCTCGCGGTGGCGTAGCGCATGGGTGAAATCGGCGCTGCCCAGTTCGAAAAGCACGCCATGCTGCTCGGCGAGCCAGTCGCGAAACGGCACCACCATATGCAGCAGCACCTCGTCGCAATCGCTGATGATGAGCGGCCGGTTCATGCCAGCGCCTCGCCGGCGCGGACGAGCGCCATCGGGCTCACCCCCAGCGCTTGCGCCGCCGCGACGAGATCGGGCTCATGCGCGGCGAGAAAGTCGAGCACCGCCGCCTGCACCGCGCGCGTGCCGAGGGCGGCGCGCAAGCCATCGGGGTCAAGCCCGGTCAGCGCGAGGAAGCGGTCGGCACGCGGCTCCTCGCCCAGCAGCCAGCCGAGCGCGGCAAGCGCGAGCGCGCCGGGGTCAGGATCGGGATGTCGATCGCGCAGCATGTTCAAGACTTTTGGCGGCAGGGGCGATAGGAGGGGCCATGGCAAAGCGTATCCTGGTTGTCGAGGACAACGATCTCAACCGCAAGCTGTTCTGCGAGGTCCTCAAGAGCCAGGGCTTCGCGGTAGAGCCGGTGGCCGATGGCGCCGAGGCGCTCGAACGCGCGCGCCAGTTCGTCCCCAATCTCATCATCATGGACATCCAGATGCCCAATGTCTCGGGGCTCGACCTCATCGAGGCGGCGAAGGGTGATGCGATGCTGCGCGCGATCCCGGTGCTGGCGGTGACCGCCTATGCCGGCAAGGGCGACGAGGAACGCATCCGCGACGCCGGCGCCGAGGGCTATCTTGCGAAACCGGTGTCGATCGGCCCGTTCATGGCGGCGGTGAAGGCGCTGCTCAGGGCCGAATAGCAGCGCGCCGGCCGCCTTCGCGCCGGGTCGCGGGGGCGCGGCGCTTGACAAGTGCCGCCCGCGCCCCTTTTGCGCCGCAATCGCCGGCAATAGCGCCGGCAGCAACAGGAGCTCATCATGGACCGCGCCGCAACCGAGGCGAGGATCGCCACGCTGGTCACCCCCTTCAACAAGAAGGGCGCCGTCATCACCGATGCCTCGACCTTCGCGGGCGATCTCGAATTCGACAGCCTCACCGTCATGGATTTCGTCGCCGCGATCGAGGATGAATTCGACATCATCATCAGCATGAACCAGCAGGCCGAGATCGAGACCTGGGGCCAGCTTGTCGATGCCGTCGTGAAGCTGACGCACACCGCATGATCGACCTTTTCTCCCGCTTCGACGAGATGATCGCGCTGCGCGAGACGGTGCGCGGGGCGGGGCGCGAGGATCCCTTCGGCCTTGTCATGGAGCGCGTGCTCTCGCCCACCGAGGCGATCTGCAACGGCCGCGAGACGATCCTGCTTGGCACCTACAACTACATGGGGATGACCTTCGATCCCGATGTCATCGCCGCGGGCAAGGACGCGCTCGACCGTTTCGGCGCGGGCACCACCGGCAGCCGGGTGCTCAACGGCACCTATGCCGGGCACAAGGACGTCGAGGCGGCGCTGTGCGAATTCTATGCCATGGACCACGCCATGGTGTTCTCGACCGGCTATCAGGCCAATCTCGGGATCATCAGCACCGTTGCCGGCAAGGGCGACTATATCGTGCTCGACATCGACAGCCACGCCTCGATCTGGGACGGCTGCAAGATGGGCGATGCCGAGGTCGTGCCCTTCCGGCACAACGATATCGAGGCGATGGAAAAGCGCCTCAAGCGCATCCCCGAAGGCGCCGGCAAGCTCGTCGTGCTCGAAGGCGTCTATTCGATGCTCGGCGACATCGCCCCCTTGAAGCAGATGATCGCGGTCGCCAGGGCGCAGGGCGCGATGGTGCTGGTCGATGAGGCGCATTCGATGGGCTTCATCGGCCCCAATGGCCGCGGCGTCGCCGAGGATCAGGGCTGCCTTGAAGACGTCGATTTCGTCATCGGCACCTTTTCGAAATCGGTCGGCACGGTCGGTGGCTTCTGTGTTTCGAACCATCCCAAGTTCGAGATCCTGCGTATGGCCTGCCGGCCCTATGTCTTCACCGCCAGCCTGCCGCCCTCGGTGGTCGCGACCGCCGCGACCTCGATCCGCAAGCTGATGCACGCCGGCGCCAAGCGCGCGCATCTGTGGGAAAATTCGCGGGCGCTGCATGGCGAACTGAAGGCGCTCGGCTTCCGGCTCGGCACCCAAAGCCCGCAAAGCGCGATCATCGCGGTCATCATGCCCGATCTCGAGCGCGGCGCGGCGATGTGGGAGGCGCTGCTGCGCGAGGGGCTCTACGTCAATCTCGCCCGCCCGCCCGCGACGCCCGCCGGCATGACGCTGCTGCGCTGCTCGCTCTGCGCCGAGCATACCGCCGGGCAGGTGCAGCGGATCATCGGCATGTTCGAGCGAGCAGGCAAGGCGACGGGAATAATCTGAAATGCGAGGGCCAGCGGCCCTCGCGCTCCCGGGATCCCCCACCATGCGACGCAGCGTGGCAATGGGCGACAACAGGAATAAGTGCAGCGTCACCGTAATCCCACCGTAATCCCGGCGGGTTATGCACACAGCCATGCCTTCGGTCGCGAAAGCGCGGGCAATCGCGCCGCCCACGCCATCGCCGGCCCCGATTACGAGGCAGACTGGCTTGCGGCCCGGCTGCTTGCGGTCGCCCTGTTCCAACGGCCTCTCCTTGATCCACGTGGATTTCTTCCTTGACCATCTGTATGATAATTGTCATGCAGATGGTCAAGGAAGTTGATCTGCCACCAGCACTTTTTCAAAAGGAAACCAGACCATGCCGATCGCCATCGTCACCGGCGCCTCCACCGGCATTGGCCGGATCACGGCAGAAGCGCTGGCAAGGGCCGGCACCCGCGTCTTCGGCACGAGCCGCAGCGTCAGGACCGATGGCCCGGCAGGCGTCGAGATGGTGGCTTGCAACGTCACCGACCAGGCCTCGGTGGAACGGCTTGTCGCGCATGTCCTGGCGACCGCCGGGCAGATCGACCTGCTGGTCAACAATGCCGGGCTAGGCCTTGTAGGCGCTGCCGAAGAATCCTCGATTGGCCAGGTCCAGGCGCTGTTCGACGTCAATCTGTTCGGGGTCATGCGCGTGACCAACGCGGTACTGCCCGCGATGCGCCAGCGCGGTTCGGGCCGGATCATCAACATCAGTTCGGCGCTTGGGCTGATCCCCGCGCCCTATCTGGCGCACTATGCGGCGACGAAGCACGCGGTTGAAGGCTATTCGCAATCGCTCGATCACGAATTGCGCGAGTTCGGGATCCGTGTGCTGCTGATCGAGCCCGCCTACACACGCACCGACATGGAGAGCAACAGCCTCGAGGCCGATGCACCGCTGCAAGTCTATGCCGCAAACCGGCAGAAGATGTTTGCGATGAATGCGCAAATGCTGGCGACCGGCGACGATCCGGCGGTTGTGGCTGAGGCGGTGCGCCGCGCCGCCACCGACAGCGCGCCGCAGCTGCGCTATCCTGCGGGCAAGACCGCCAGGCAGATCAGCCTGCTGCGCCGCTTCGTCCCCGCCCGGATGTTCGACAAGAGCCTGCGCAAGCAGATGGGCCTGCCCGCCTGACGCCGCGCAAGCAGCTCACCCACCTTCAAAGGAAAGCACGGCCGATGAAAGCCTTCATTCTCGACAGCTACGGGCGCGGCAAACCGCTGCGCTTTGGTGATATGCCGATGCCGGAACTCGGGGACCACGATGTTCTGGTGGAAATCCATGCCGCCGGCGTCAACCCGATCGACACCAAGATCCGGAGCGGCGAGTTCAAGCTTGTCCTGCCGTTCAAGCTGCCCATGGCGCTCGGCAGCGATCTGGCCGGGATCGTGGTGAAGGTTGGTGCAAAAGTCACCGCGTTCAAGCCGGGTGACGCGGTTTTCGGCCACCCGGATTCCAGCGTCGTCGGCACCTTTGCCGAATACATCGCGGTTGCCGAGGCCGATCTGGCGCTGAAGCCGCAGTCGCTTCCGATGGAAGAAGCAGCATCCGTTCCGCTGGTTGCGCTCACCGCATGGCAGGCGCTTTTCGAGCAGGCCAGTGTCAAGGCTGGCGACAAGGTGTTCATTCAGGCGGGCTCCGGCGGGGTCGGCGTGTTTGCGATCCAGTTGGCCAAACAGGCCGGGGCGAGTGTGGCAACAACGGCCGGCGCGGCGAGTGCCGAACTTGTGCGGAGCCTCGGCGCCGACGTTGTTATCGACTATCGCCGGCATGATTTCACCAAGGTGCTGAGCGGCTTTGATTTCGTGCTCAACAGTCAGGATGCAAAGACGCTGGAGCAATCCATCGGCATTCTGAAGCCGGGCGGACAGGTCATCTCGATTTCCGGGCCGCCTGACCCCGCTTTTGCCGAAGCCATCGGTGCCAACTGGTTCGTGCGGCAGGTTATGCGGCTGCTCAGTGCGAAAGCCAGAAGGCAGGCGAAGCGTCAGGGCGTGCACTATTCCTTTTTGTTCATGCAGGCCAGCGGCGCACAGCTCGCCAAACTTGCCGCGATGATCGACGCGGGAACGGTCCGCACGGTCGTTGACCGCATCTATCCCTTTGCTGAAACGAACGACGCACTGGCCTACGTCGAATCCGGCCGCGCCAAAGGCAAAGTGGTCATCAAGATAAAGTGAACCTGCGCGCGGGGACTGCTGGCATTTCGGGCTGCCGGGCTGCAACTGGCCAACCTTCATTCAGCATGATATAGGTCATTCTGAGTGGCGATTTCGCTGCAGATGGAGACCACAATTGGGTCATTCGAAGGCCGAGAAGGCATTGAGTCGCAAGCGCATTCTGGCAGCCGCAGCGACGCGTATCCGCGAAGCCGGGCTCGACGGGATCAGCGTGGGCGAACTCATGAAGTCGGTCAATCTCACGCACGGGGGGTTCTATGGCCACTTTGAATCGCGCGCGCATCTGATCGCAGCCGCACTGGAACAGGCGCTGGCTGATGGGGACAAGGCTGTTGTCGCTCATCTCGATGAACAGGGTGGCGCTACGATCAAATCCATTGTGAACAGCTACCTCAGCTCGGCACATCGCGATCATCCCAGCAGTGGCTGCGCTATTCCGACGCTGGCAGGAGAGGTTGGCCGGGCCGATCCTGAAGTGCGCGCCATAATGGCCCGGCAACTCGCCAAGGGCTTTGCGATCCTGAGCGAAACTCTCGGCGAAGCCGGCGAGGAAACAGAGCAGTTTGCGGTTTCTGCCTGGTCGATGATGGTTGGAGCGATGATGATTTCGCGGATACTGGTGGATGATCCGATGGCCGACCGGGTTCTGGCCCTCGCCCGGAAATCGATCCTCGAACTTGCCGAGCGCCATGGACCTGGCAAAGGCTGAATGGCGTGTGCACCATGATCCAGCGCCACATTCAGCCTTGATCGCGATGCCCGGTTGCATGAGCCAGGGCATCACGAAAATGGCAGCGCCGGATTACGCTCAATAACGCCATGTCGATCACTCCAGAATCCCCCGACCAGGCAGCCAGGGGGAAGGTCAGAACATGGGTCACTTCTCAGTGGAAATTGCGCCCCTCCCGGGTCAGCTCTCAGTGGAAATCAACAGTCGGCCAATCACCCTCGATCGGGCGATCCAGGAAGGCGTGGACGCGCTCGTCGAGTTCCTCGCACAGCCGGCTGACCTGGCTCTTGGAGATGCCGTCCATGCCGAGCGCCTTTACCAGATCATCAACAGAGCGCGTCGAGATCCCCTGGATAGCCCATAAACTATATCGACGCGCCATCCTCTACAGCGCGAAATAGCCTGATCAAGGCGTATCCACCATTTCTCTCCCGTAAATCATCTGGATCAGACCGCCCGAACCCCGCTCAGGTGTCGGTGAAGCGCGATTTGCGGCCGGGGCCGGCGAGATCGTTGAGCATGCGGATACACAGCGCAATGTCTTCGGGGCGATAGCCGGCCAGCCGGTCGTTGATGCGATCGGCAAACAGGTGCCCCAACTCCTGGTTGAACGCCAGTCCGGCCGCGGTGAGTTCGAGCCGGATTTGCCGGCGGTCGCTGGTATCGGGATACGAAGTCACCAGCCCGGCGCGGGTGAGCGGCGCGATCTCTTCGGCAACGGTGCTGCGCCCGATCCGCCACAGCCGGGCGATGTCCGACTGGACGCGGACGCGACCAGTAGCGACGAGCCCGATGATCCACACACCGCGCGGACCAAGCGCGAAACGCTTGCGAAACGCCTCGACCGGTGCGAACAATTCCTTGCGCGCGACGCTGATCGCTTCGGCAAAGCGGCCGATGTCGGCCCAGTCGATCTCGAAGCCGGGGTTGGCGTTGGCGGCGGGCGCGATGCCGGTGCGGGGCATGACGACTAGCCCGGTTTCGCGGATTTGGCCGCGAAGGAATCGCAAAGCCCGGTCGCCGCAACCGGGCCGCCGAGCAGCGCGCAGGTGCCGCAGCCCTCGCTTGACGCGGCGAAGAAATTGCACAGCCCGCAATGCTTCGCCGGATCGGCCGAGACATCGGCATAGCCGACCGCGCGGCGGCGCGATTTCTGGCTCAGCGACAGGCTGGCGGGATCGTAGCATGCGGCGGGAGGTGCGGCGGCGAGCCGGGCGGCGACGAGCCCCGCGCCAAGCGCCGAGGCAAGACCCAGGAAATGGCGGCGATCACCGGTCATGGGGCCTTCTCCGCCGGGGCGTGGCGCTCGACCATTTCATAGCGATAACCGTCAGGATCGGTCGCGGTCATCATGCGATAGCCCATGGCAACGTCGCGGATCGCGCCGGGCGTGAAGCCCGCCGCGCGCAACCGCGCGGCGGTTTCCGCGAGATCGGGGATGCGCAGCACGGTGCGGTCATAGCCATGCGCCTGCACTACCGCCAGCGGTGCGGCCCCGGGCCGCGTATCGGCAAGGAGGATGATCCCCGGGCTCGACGGATCGCCACCGGCGGTGAGGATCGTCTCGCGCCGCTCGGGCGGCCCCATTCGCATGCCGACCTTGAAACCCAGCCCATCGACATAGAAGCGCAGCGACCGTGCGACATCTCCCACCCACAGCGCCGGGCCGATGAGCGAGGGCGCCGCGGGTGCCTGCGCCGCCACTGGCGAGGCAAGCGCAAGCGCGGCGGCGATGGCGAGCAGCGCGGCCCTCATACCAGGATCTCGGTCAGCGCCTTGTTCGTCTCCATGCTTTTCGTTCCCCAGCGATCGACCGAAACCCCCATCGCCTGCTGCATCGTCAGCCCCACCCGGCTGACCGGCGTGCCCTGCCCATCGACATAAAGCCCGGTCCGGACCCGGCCGCCACCGCTGCCCGCGGTCATTATCGGGATGTTGTCGATGGTATGGAACTTGGCGAATTCGGTTTCCGAATGGGCGATGACCAGCGTGTTGTCGAGCAGCGTGCGATCGCCCTCCTTCACGCTGTCGAGCGCCTTCACGAAGGACACCCAGGCCTCCATGATCCGCGTCAGGAAATAGGTCGCCTGCGGCTGATAGCCGAGCTTGTTGTCGAGCACTTCCTCGTGGGTCAGCTGGTGATGCGTCACCGTGCTGCCGATCCGGGTGAGCGAGGAGGCGCCGTTGTTGAACATCATGTTGAACACCCGCGTCTGGTCGCAGGCCAGCGCCATGACCAGCAGGTCGGTCATCAACTGGTGGTTGAGCATCACCGTCTCGATCTCGCCGTTGACCGGCAGGTCGGCCGAGACCTTGTGCGGCACCACGCAGGCCTTGAGCGGCTCGGGCTTGGTCAGCTCGACATCGAGCTGGTTTTCGAGCTGGCGGATCGCGGTGTAATATTGATCGAGCTTCTGCTTGTCCGCCGCGCCCACCGCGGCATCGAGCGCGTGGCGCTGCTCGGTCACCGCCGACAGCACCGAGCGGCGCGCCATCGTCACCGGATCGGGGGTGAAGCTGGCGCTGTTCGGGTCCTGGAAGCCGGCGCCGAACACGCGGGTATAAAGCCCGGCGGGCGTCGCCTCGGAGGAATTGAGATTGCCGCCACCGCGCCCCGACAGCGAATTGCGCGCATCGCCGATCGCCGAAACCTCAAGGCTGCGAAAGCGCGTGCGCGTACCGATGCGATCGCCGATCGTCACATCGAAGCTCTCGCCCGGCAGGCCGCGGTCGGCGGTCAGCGCGATCCCGGTGCGCACCGCCGCGCCGCCCGAAATATGCGGCAGGTTGGGCGCACCATCGAGCAGCACGTTGAAATTGCCCAGGATATTGATCTTCTTCTGGAAATCCTTGATCGGCGCGAGTTCGGGCTTCAATTCGTAATCAGCGCCGGCCGCGCTCGGGAACCAGCGGTTGGGATTGACCCCCAGCCCCCAGAACCAGGTACCGAAACGCACCGGCGGCGCCGCGCCCGTTGCCGCCATGGCGGTGCCGTTGCCGTCGAGGAAGACGTCGAGCAAGGGCACGCCGACGGTGATCGCGCTGCCCTTGAGAAAGCCGGTGAGCGCGGTTCTGCGGCTGAGATCAAAGGCCATGGTCGTTTCCCTTCGCTGGAATGAGTGGGAACATTCGCGGGGCATGGCCCCTTGCGCTTCCGTTGCTGTCGTCGTGGCGCGCCATCTCACCGCTCCAGCAGGCTGAGATGCGTCGGCGCGCCCAATGGCGGCTCCTTCACCTCCCACACCTGCGGCTGGGTCACGGCATCGAGGAACAGCGCCCGGATGCGATAGCCGCTGGCGGCGAAATGCGAATCGAGGCTTTCGACCATGGCGTCGGCATCGTCGCTCGGCTGGCCGCGGACATATTCGAGCGCGCGCGAAGCGACGCACTGGCTGGCATCGGGGCTGGCGGCAAGCAGCTTGCCGAGCCCCTCGGCACCGCTGAAGTCCTGCTTGTCGAGCTTGCCGGCAGGGTCGATCACCGCGCCATTCTCGGTCGTGCGCCACCCGCCGATGCCGTCGAAGCGTTCGAGGCTGAGCCCGAGCGGATCGGTGAGCCGGTGGCAGCCCGCGCAATTCTCGTCGGTCATATGCGCGGCAAGCCGCACGCGCGCGGTCGGCATGGCACGATTTTTGACGTCCTGCACGGCGGTGAAATTGACGTTGCCGGGCGGGTTGGGCACCGGCTGGCAGAGCAGCAGCTCGCGGATCGCGCGGCCGCGCAGCGTCGGCGAGCTGCGCCCGGTCTGCGAATAGATGGCAAGGAAGCCCGCCTGGCCGAGCAACCCCGCGCGATCCGCACCGGGAGCGAACTGATAGGGCTCCCAGCCTTTGTCCTTGTGCACCGGCACCTGGTAAAGCCCGCCGAGCGCGCGGGTCATGAAGGTGTGGCCGGTGAGGAACAGCTGGCGGTAGTCGCCGTCGCGGGTCAACAGGTGGTCGGTGATCGTGCGCAGCATCTGCTCGGGCATCGCCGCTGCGACTTCGCTGTTGAAATAGGGGAAGATGATCGGATCCTTCGACAGCGAATCGAAGCGTTCGAACAGCAGCATGTCGGCGAAGAAGGCGCGGATTCCGTCCTCGAAGCGCGGCGATTTCACCATTTTCGCCGCGGTCGCGGCCAGCACCGCGGGATCGTGGAGCCTGCCCGATGCCGCGCTGGCGAGCAGCGCCGCATCAGGGGTGGTGTTCCACAAGGTGTAGCTGAGCCGGCTGGCGCGGCTGTAATCATCGAGCACCAGCACCCCGGGATGCTGCGGGTCGGGCTGCGCGGTCTCGACGATATAGAGGAATTGCGGGCTTTCCAGCATCGCCGCCAGGCCCAGTTCGAGGCCCTTGTCGAAGCTGTGCGCGGTCCGCGCCGCGGCGCCCGCCATGGCGACATAACCATTGCCCTCGGCATCGGTCAGCGGCCGGCGGAACAGATAGCGGCCGAGCGGCAGCAGCGCCGCGCGCGCGCAGCTTTCGTCGGGCGCGGCCTCGTCGTGCGGCTGGCAGGGGAGGAACAGCGCGCGGTGCTTGTCGTCGAAGACCTGCGCGGCGACGCCGCGGCCGATCGCGTCGAGTTGTTCGAGCCCCGACGGCGAGACCGAGGAATCGCGCGCGCCGCTGGCGATAAGTTCATGCACCGGGCGCACGATCGGCTCGAAGCGCCCCGCGACCCTGATGTCCGGCCCGAAGATGTCGGCGATGGTGTTGCGATACTGCGCCTCGGTCAGCCGGCGCAGCCCGGTGATGCGCGGGCCGGCAAAGCGCGCGGCGGTCGATGCGACATCCCCGCCGGCACCAGCGGCGCCGTGCGCGGACAGCGCCGCTACCAGCACCGCGCCTGCACCCAGCGCGACAAGGCCGCGCGGCAAAAGGCCGGATCGTGTCATTTGAGCGCGGTCTCCGTGCTGGTTGGCAGGTCGTTGATGAAGGCGGGCACCGCCTCGATTCGCATCGCGCTCGAAATCGCGGTGCATTGCCCGGTTCTGGGATCGCGCGCGCCATCGGCGTATTTCCTGAGCCCGGCGAGCTGCGCCGAGCAGTCGATCCCCGCGACCAGCGCCGATCCCGCCCCGCCGAGCGAGGTGCTGACGATGACGTCGAACAGCGGGCGATAGCCGCCGACGAGCCCGCGCAGGCTGCCATCGGGCTCGAAGGCGAGCCGCAGCCGGCCCTTGAGGTAATGATATTGGGTGCGGTTGCCGCGAATGTCGCGCGCCCCGCCCTGCCCCCAGGTTTCGGCAAGACGGATATCGGCGGGATCGGTGGTCAGCACGCCATCGCGGATATGGCCCTTGAGCACATTGCGATGGCGCGCACCCTTGTCGGCGACGGTGAAGCTGAGCCCGCGCAGGAAATTGCCCTTGTTGTCGATTTCCGGGCGATCGGCGGTGTTGGCGTAGATCACCTCGACATCATCGTCCTTCACCAGGCTGTGGACGTTCTTCAGCAGGATCACCTGCGTCCATTCGCCCGAAGTGTGGAACTGCTTCATGCCGGTGAGCGAGTCGCCGCCACTGCCATCGTTGCCGCGCAGTTCAAGCTCGCAGCCCATTGCGCGGTATTCCTGGTTGTCGATGCCCGAAAGCCCGTCGGGCGAGACGAACTTGCCATGCGCGCAGCCGTCCTTGCCGCCGCCGCCGCTGGCATCGCCATCGAGATCGAGCCCATAGGCGAACTTGCTTTCGACCGGCGGGAACAGCGCGTGCTGGAAGCGATCGGGCTGCGAGCAGATATTGGTGCCGCCGGCGCCGAAGGCATAGGCGTGCCACAGATTGGTCAGTTCCTTCTCGTTCTCCTTGCGCCGCAGCCGTGCAGCCTCGTCGGCGGTGAGCGTGCGCAGATATTCCTCGCGCAGCCGCGGCGCGGTGCCGTGCGGGCAGCTGTCCATGCCCGGAACGATCGTCGGCACGAAATTCTCGACGACAAAGCCCATCACCCCCGAGGGCGGCGGCGCGGGCAATCGCGCCGGGGGCAGACCCTGCGCGCGCGCCGGGCTCGCCCCCGCGTGCCCGCGCAGAAGGCCCGCGCCGCTCAGCGCGAGCGCGCCGGCGATCACGACACCGCCAAGGCCCAGCCTGCCCGGTCTGATCATGGTTTCATCGTCCTTGCATGCGGCGGGATCGCCTCGGGCGTATCGGCATCGGCGATGAACACCGGCCGGCCCTGATAGGTCCATTGCGCGACGTCGCCGCCCGCAGCGACGCGCCAGGGGCCGATCGCGGCGGCCGCCATGCCGGCGCGATAGGGCCGCCAGCCGGCGCAATCCTTGCCGCAATCGCCGGTGAACAGCACCCGCCCCTTCGCATCGGCAAGCACATAGTCGCCGTCGATGACGATCGGGCGGACATCGGGCGGCGCCACCGGCTGCGGCGGCGGCGCGATGAATTTGAGCGTGTTCCAGATCTTGCCGTCGGCGCCCTCGTAGCGGGTGGAGCGCGCATCGCCGCGCCGCACGAACACCATGTGCCAGCCCTTGTAGACCCATTGCGGCCCCTGCGGCCCGGCGATGATCGTCCAGTCGGGCGCGTCCTGCGGCTGGCTGTAGAAGCCCGCGGGCACCGCCTGCGGCAGGCTGCGTCCCTCATAGCCGTGTGGGAAGGCGATGTTGGGCTTCGCGTCCTTGCCGGCGAGCACCGGCTCCCACGCCTTCGCGCAGTCGCCCTGGCAGTAGAGCGCGGGATCGGGGCCGGCGCGCAGCAGGATCCGCATGTCCATGCCATAGAGCAGGCGCCCCTTCGCATCGACGTAATAGGCCCTGCCGTCGATCCGGGCGACATGGATGCCGTCAGGAAATTGCAGGGTGCGTGCCGCCGGGATCGGCAGATCGGCGGGCTGCGCCCAGGCGCCATGCGGCAGGGCAAGCGCGAGCGCCGCGGTCCAGCGCCAGATGCGGTGCGCGGTCATGATGTCCGCGGCACGCGGAAGCTGTCGTGGCAGCCCTTGCAGGTGCCGCCCAGATCGGCCATCGCCGCGCGCATCGCCGCGCCATCGCCACCGGCCGCAACCTTCTGGAACCTGGCGGCGGCGGCAACAAAGCTGTCCATGTCCGCCTTGAACCGGGCGGGCTGCGTCCAGATTTCGGCTTTCGCCGAGGTTTTCGCGCCCGATTCCGCGCCGCTCCCCGCAGGGAACCAGCCGGACATCTGGCTCGCGGCATTCCTGACTTGCCGCGCCGACTGCTGGATGAGGATCGTCTGCGGCTCATCGCCGGCAAGCCCGTCGCGGATCGCCTTGAACGCCGCGCCGAGTTCGCGCAGCCCGTCGATGCGTGTCTTGACCGCATCCGCCGGCGCCGCCACGACCGCGCTCGCCCACAACAGACAGGCCAAGCCTACCAGCTTTCGCACCCTTTTCTCCCCCGGAAAATCGTCACCGACAAGGCAAACTCGTTCGAGTCTCGAACGTATAATAGTTCGTGACTCGAACGTGTCAATCTGACAGACAGCCGGCCGCAAAGCCGGGCCACGATGGTACAAGGCGCTTTCCGCACGTCGGTTTTGCAAATTCTATCGTAATCGATAAAACAATTCCGGGAAAATTAAGAAACCATCGGTCATTCTCACCTCGGCGATCCAGGACATAAGTTGTGACAGCAAAACATGGAATCAGGGTTTGGGATGGACCGACACGTCTGTTTCATTGGTTGCTTGTCGGGCTGTTCGCCATCTGCTGGTGGACCGCCCGGAACGACGAGATGGCACCGCACCTTATTTCCGGGATGCTGCTTCTGGCGCTGCTCGTCTTCCGGTTGATCTGGGGGTTGATCGGCGGCAGCACAGCGCGCTTCCATCATTTTCTCGCGCCGCCGCGCGCGGTGCTCGCCTATCTCGGTGGCAGGGGCAAGCCGGCGCGCGCCGGGCATAATCCGCTCGGCGGCTACAGCGTCGTTGCGATCCTTGGCCTGCTTGCCCTTCAGGTCGCGAGCGGAACCGTGGCGGTCGATGTCGACGGGATCGAATCGGGACCACTCAGCGCTTTCGTCAGCTTCGATCACGGACGCCTCGCGGCCGCGGCGCATCACCAGCTGTTCAACCTGCTGCTCGTACTGATCGCGCTGCACATCGCCGCGATTCTTTTCTATCTGGCGCGCGGCCGCGATCTGCTGTCGCCGATGATAACCGGCCGCGACCGCCAGCTTCCGCCCGACAGCGCCGCGCTCGCATCAGTGCCGCGCTGGCGCTTTGTGCTGGCAGCGGTGCTCGCGGGCGGGCTCGGCTGGTGGATCGGCCATGGCCTGCGGTTCTGAGGCCGCGCTCAGACTAGAAGCTCGCGACTGTTGACCAGCAGCGAGACGGCATCGCCGCCGGCCAATCCGCGGCGCTGCCGCCATTCGCCGGTCGGGCGGAAACCCAGCTTTTCGACGAAGCGGCGGGCGGCGGGCATTTCGGCTGAATGCAGCGCATCGAGCGCGCGGTGCCCAAGCGTGCGGGCAAGCCGCAGCACCGCACGTCCCGCCTCGGTGGCAAAGCCCTGGCCCGCATGTTCAGGGGCGATCCAGGCGACGAGCTCGGC
>JAGWPW010000040.1 GCA_028870315.1 Sphingomonadales bacterium
GCCACCACCACCGGCTTCGCCGCCGGCGCTGCCGCAAGCGCTGCCGCCTGCGCCCGTTCCTGCGCCGCCGCCCGCTCCCATCCCCGCACCCGCGCCCGTGCCGCCGCCCGAGGCAACCGCCGCGCCGCTCGCCGAACCACCCGCGCCGCCCGCGCCCGAACCCGATGCGGACACAGATACGGTCGTCGTCTTCACCAATATCCCGCCCGCGCGCTGCACGCGCTGCGCCACGCTCAAGATCACCGTCGTGCCCAATGGCCAGTTGATGATCGAACGCGGCCGCTGGGACGCAAGCCACAGCGTCTGGGAGCATCGCCGGACCTATGCCGCCGAGCCGATGGCGCGCGCGGCCGCCTTTGTCGCGCGCCTCGCCGGCTGGCGCGGCGCGGCGGACAGCACCTGCACCGACTTTGCGCAAGGCGGCGTGGCGATCGAATGGATCGCGCCCGGCCGCCAGGATCGGGTGCGCCTGTCCTTCGCCTGCCTTGGCGCCGCGTCCGAGGCGCTGCGCCGGGCGCCCGATGTGCTCGGCCGGCGCGATATCGTCTTTCCCTGGGACCAGCGCTGAGCAGGCGCGGGTGCCCTTGGCCCGGAGCCCGCGCGAATCGCGCGCCCGTGCTGACGGTTTGCCGCGCAACGCGGTTGTAAAACCGAAGTTGCAAAAACCGCGCCAAACCGCCATGGATCGATATTGCGCGACTTTCGCCGCCAGCGGGGGAGGCGATTCGCGTTTCAGAACATGTTTCGGAGGAGGGTCGCGGGAATGGGCGGCGCTCTTGTCTTGCGGGGATTACAAGGATGGAACTGCCAGCGGCCCAGGGCCTTTATGACAGTCGCAACGAACATGATTCCTGCGGCGTGGGCTTTGTCGCCCATATCAAGGGCGCGAAAAGCCACGCGATCGTCACCCAGGCGCTGGAGATCCTCAAGAACCTCGACCATCGCGGCGCGGTAGGGGCCGACCCGCTGCTCGGCGATGGCGCGGGCATCCTCATCCAGCTGCCTGACGCGCTGTTCCGCGACTGGGCCGGCGGTGCCGGCGTCGAACTGCCCGCGCCCGGCGACTATGCCGTTGCCATGTGCTTCCTGCCGCAGGACGCGCCCGCGCGCGATTTCGTGGTCAAGGCCTTCGAGAAGTTCATCGCCAAGGAGGGCCAGCGGCTGATCGGCTGGCGCGACGTGCCGGTGGCGACCGGCGGGCTTGGCAGGACGGTGCGCGAATCGATGCCGGTGATCCGCCAGTGCTTCATCGCCCGCGGCGCCAATTGCCCCGATCAGGACGCCTTCGAGCGCAAGATCCTCGCAATCCGCAAGCAGACGCAGAACCCGCTGGCCGATCTGGCCGAAAGGCATGCGCTGCCCGGGCTCACCCAGCTCTACATGCCAAGCTTTTCGAGCCGCACCGTTGTTTACAAAGGGCTGCTGCTCGCCACCCAGGTCGGCGAATTCTACGAGGACCTGCGCAATCCGCTGTGCCTTTCGGCGCTGGGGCTGGTTCATCAGCGCTTCTCGACCAACACCTTCCCGAGCTGGAAGCTGGCGCATCCCTTCCGCTTCATCGCCCACAACGGCGAGATCAACACCGTGCGCGGCAACGTCAACTGGATGAACGCGCGCCGCCGGACGATGGAATCCGAGCTGATCGGCCCCGACCTCGACAAGATGTGGCCGCTGATCCCGCATGGCCAGTCGGACACCGCCTGCCTCGACAACGCGCTCGAACTGCTGCTCGCGGGCGGCTACAGCCTTGCCCATGCGGTGATGATGCTGATCCCCGAGGCGTGGGCGGGCAATCCGCTGATGGACCCCGCGCGCCGCGCCTTCTACGAATATCACGCCGCGCTGATGGAGCCGTGGGACGGCCCGGCCGCGGTCGCCTTCACCGATGGCCGCCAGATCGGCGCCACGCTCGACCGCAATGGCCTGCGGCCGGCGCGCTTCTGCGTCACCGATGGCGATCTCGTGGTCATGGCGTCCGAAAGCGGGGTGCTGCCGATCAAGGAGGACAATATCGTCCGCAAGTGGCGCCTCCAGCCGGGGCGCATGCTGATGATCGACCTCGTCGAGGGCCGGATCATCGAGGACGAGGAGATCAAGGCGCAGCTCGCCGCGGCCGAGCCTTACGAGGACTGGCTGACCGAGGCGCAGTACAAGCTCAAGGATCTCAGCGTCGAGCCCGAGGCGGCGCAGCTGCCCTTCGAGCCCGAGACGAGCGCGGGCAAGGACGGGCTCCTTGTCCGCCAGCAGGCGTTCGGCTACAGCCAGGAGGACGTCAGCAAGTTCCTCGAACCGATGGGGCTGGTCGGCGATGATCCGATCGGCTCGATGGGCACCGACACGCCGATCGCGGTGCTTTCGGACCGCCCGCGGCTGCTCTACGATTATTTCAAGCAGAATTTCGCGCAGGTCACCAACCCGCCGATCGACCCGATCCGCGAGGAGCTGGTGATGAGCCTCGTCTCGATGATCGGCCCGCGCCCCAACCTGCTCGGCCACGAGGCGGGGAGCCACAAGCGGCTCGAAGTCGATCAGCCGATCCTCACCGACAAGGACGTCGCCCGCATCCGCTCGGTCGAGGAGGCGCTCGACGGCGCCTTCCGCACCGCGACGATCGACATGACCTGGGACGCGGCGACCGGCGCCGACGGGCTCGCGCAGGCGATCAAGGAGATGTGCTGGGCGGCGACCGAGGCGGTGCTGGCCGACCGGAACATCCTCATCCTGTCCGACCGCGCGCAATCATCCGCCCGCATCCCGATGCCGGCGCTGCTCGCCACCGCGGCGGTGCATCACCATCTCGTGCGCCAGGGCCTCAGGATGCAGACCGGCCTTGTCGTCGAGACCGGCGAGGCGCGCGAGGTGCATCATTTCTGCGTGCTCGCCGGCTATGGCGCCGAAGCGATCAACCCTTACGTCGCCTTCGAGACGCTGGAGGCGATCCGCGCCGCGAAATATCCCGCGCTTTCGCCGCGCGACGTCGAGAAGAACTACATCAAGGCGATCGGCAAGGGCATTTTGAAGGTCATGTCCAAGATGGGCATCTCGACCTACCAGTCCTATTGCGGCGCGCAGATCTTCGATGCGGTCGGGCTGTCGAGCGCGTTCATCGCCGCCTATTTCACCGGCACCGCCTCGACCATCGAGGGCGTCGGCATCGCCGAGGTCGCCGAGGAGACGGTGCGCCGCCACGCCGCCGCCTATGGCGACAACCCGATCTACAAGACGATGCTCGATGTCGGCGGCATGTACGGCCTGCGGCTGCGCGGCGAGGAGCACGCCTGGACGGCGGGCAACATCGCCGACCTGCAACATGCGGTGCGCGGCAACATCCCCGAGAAATACCGCGCCTTCGCCCGGTCGATCAACGACCAGTCGCAGCGCCACCTCACCATCCGCGGGCTGATGGCGCTCAAGCCCGCCGACAAGCCGCTCGACCTGTCCGAGGTCGAGCCCGCGTCCGAGATCGTCAGGCGCTTCGCCACCGGCGCGATGAGCTTCGGCTCGATCAGCCGCGAGGCGCATACCACGCTCGCCATCGCCATGAACCGGATCGGCGGCAAGTCGAACACCGGCGAGGGCGGCGAGGAGGCGGATCGCTTCGTGCGCCAGGCCAATGGCGATTCGATGCGCTCGGCGATCAAGCAGGTCGCCTCGGGCCGCTTTGGCGTGACCACCGAATATCTGGTCAATGCCGATGACATCCAGATCAAGATGGCGCAGGGCGCCAAGCCCGGCGAGGGCGGCCAGCTTCCCGGCGACAAGGTCGACAAGGCGATCGCCAGCGTGCGCCATTCGACGCCGGGGGTGGGCCTGATCTCGCCGCCGCCGCATCACGACATCTACTCGATCGAGGACCTCGCGCAGCTCATCCACGACCTCAAGAACGCCAATCCCAAGGCACGGATCACCGTCAA
>JAGWPW010000041.1 GCA_028870315.1 Sphingomonadales bacterium
GCGCGAAGGCGGCGGCTCGGCCCGTTCGGCGCCGGCGTGGTCGATCGCGCGGCGCGCGCGCGCCAGATCGCGGTGCTGCTGCGCGCCGGTCATGCGCTGGACAGCGCGCGCGAATTGGTCGATGCCGCGAGCATCGCCGCCGCCGAGGACTGGGCGGCGCAGGCCGGAACCGGCGACAAGGAGGCATGATGCGGCGGACGGCATGGCGATGGCTGGGTGCGGGCATGGCGGCGATGATCCTTGCCGCGACGCTCGGCGCCTGTTCATCGCAGGCGAAGGGCAGCGCGCATGCGCCGGCCGTCGCCGCGCGGGCGGTGCATCCGGTCTCGGGGCTCCGGGTCATCGACCTGACGGTGATGCATGCGGGCAAGGCCCACCGGTTCCGGGTCGAAGTCGCGCAGACCCCGGAACAGCAGGAGCGCGGCCTGATGTTCCGCACCGCGATGGGGCCGGACGAGGGGATGATCTTCCCGATGCCCGACGGCCGCTATGCGAGCTTCTGGATGAAGAACACGGTGATCCCGCTCGACATCATCTTCATCGGGCTCGACCACCGCATCCTCAACATCGCCGCCGGGGCGAAGCCCTATGACGAGACTCCGCTCTATTCGGCGGGACCGGTCTCGGGGGTGCTCGAACTGAACGGCGGGCGCGCGGCGCAGCTCGGGATCGGCCCGGGCGATGCGGTCGGCTGGCAGGAATGACGCTGCGCACCGTTTGGAGGCGGGCAAGCGCGGTTTTGGCGAAAAAGCGGTTTCCACTTTCGCGCGCGATGGATTAGGCGATCGTCCCCATGGACATCCTTGGCAAGATCTTCACCTGGTGGAACGGCGCGACCATCGGCACGCTGCTGTGCGCACGCGGCGAAAAGGTCGGCACCGACGCGGCCGGCAACGTCTATTTCCGCGCCATGCCGCGGCAGGGGACGTTCAATCCCTTTCCGGGGCGCGAGCGCCGCTGGGTGATCTACAACGGCGCGAACGATGCCAGCCGCGTGCCGCCCGAATGGCACGGCTGGCTGCACGGCAGTTTCGACGGCGTGCCTGAAAGCAATCTTCCGCCGCCGCGCATCTGGGAAGCGGCCTATACCCCCAACGCCACCGGCACGCGCGCGGCCTATCTGCCGCAGGGGGCGCTCGAACGCGGCGGGCATCGCGCCGCCGCGACCGGCGATTACGAGGCCTGGTCGCCCGATGGCGCCGCGACGCCGGGCGCGCCCGACGCTTGATCGCGATGGGCAAGCTTGCGCGGCTCGGCGCCACGGCCACGCTTTGCGCGCTCGCCGCGTGCCACGGACAGGGCGAGGGCGCCGGACAGCAGGCGGGAGGGGCGCCGCAGGCGCTGACCGCGGGCGGCCGTATCGCCGCGCCGGTCGAGAGCCAGTTCGGCACCCCGGTCAAGGACCGCGTCGCGACGCTCGGCCTGCTCAACAAGCGCAACAATGAAACGCAGGATCTGGTGATGAAAAGCGGCGAGATCCGCCGCATCGGCAATGTCGTGGTCAAGCTCGCCACCTGCGAGCGCACGCTGCCCTGGGAGCAGCCGCCCGAGGCGGGCGCCTTCGTCCAGCTGTTCGTCAACGAACGGGCGAGCCTGAGCGAGCCCTTGGCGTGGCACAAGGTGTTTTCGGGCTGGCTGTTCAAAAACTCGCCCTCGCTCAACGTCGTCGAGCATCCGGTCTATGACGTGTGGGTGAAGGACTGCGCGATGAAATTCCCCGGAGAGGAGGAATCGCCCGCCGATTTCGCGCGGGCCAGCAGCCCGGCAAAGGCATCGGGAAGCGCCAGCGCCGCCGCCCCGGTGCCTTCACCCTCGCCGGCATCGCCCGCCGCTGCCGATGCGCCGCCCCCGGCGCCGGGCGATGCCGCGCCGGGAGCCTGAACGCGCGCTTTGGCAAGAAGCGCGAGATAGCGCGTCTGGCTGATCTCGACCGCGCCTAGCGAGGCGAGATGCGGGGTGATGAACTGGCAGTCGAGCACGCGGGTTCCCGCCAGCCGCAGCGCCGCGACCAGCCAGGCGAGCGCGACCTTCGAGGCATCGCTCGCACGCGAGAACATGCTTTCGCCGCAGAACACCCGGTCGAAGCCGACGCCGTAAAGCCCGCCGGCGAGGTGCCGGCCGCGCTCGGCATCCTCGTGCCAGCATTCGATCGAATGGGCGTGGCCGGCGTGGTGGAGCGCCTCGTAGCTCGCGGCGATGCGCTCGCTGATCCAGGTGCCCGGCTCGCTGGCGCGCGGCGCGGCGCAGGCGGCGACCACCGCGGCGAAGGCGGTATTGCAGGTGACGGTGAAGCGCCCGCGGCGCATCGTGCGCGCAAGCGAGCGCGAGCAGCGGAAGCCGTCGAGCGGCAGGATCGCGCGGCGCCGCGGCTCGACCCAGTAGATCTCGCGGTCGTCGCGCGAATCGGCCATCGGAAAGATGCCGCTGCGATAGGCGAGCAGCAGAAGCTCGGGTTCGAGGAGAGCAAGAGCCGGCTTTCGCATCAGCCCGCCCGCCCGTTCCACGCGGCGCGCTTGCCATCGCTTGTGCGAATGACTAGGGCCGGCGCGCCTGCAGGAGTGTAGCTCAGTTGGTAGAGCATCGGTCTCCAAAACCGAGGGCCGCGGGTTCGAATCCTGCCACTCCTGCCAGGCGCTCCATCCCCCAACGAGCAAGATGACCGCAACCGGCGTTCTTTCCTATACGCGATCGGGCGGTTTTTTCGCAACGCAGCGCCGGGCGCGGCGTCCGCGCCAGCCTGCGGTGCCCGTGGGCGCCGATCGCGGCTTGTGGCTCGGCCTCGTGCTCGCGCTGCTTTCGGCGCTGCCGGTGATGCTCGCGCGCTATCCGCAGATGAGCGATTACCCCGCGCATCTCGCCCGCTATCACGTCATGCTCGATGGCGGGCGCAGCCCAGCGCTTGCGCATTGGTATGCCTTTCGCTGGGCATGGACCGGCAATCTCGGGGTCGATCTTCTCATCCGGCCGGTCGCGGCGATCTTCGGGCTGGAGGCGGGCGGGCGGATCATCGTCGGCCTCATCCCGCCGCTCACCTGCCTTGCGCTGCTCGCGGTCGAGCGCGTGCTGCGCGGGCGTATCACCGGCGCGAGCCTGTTCGCCTTTGCTTTCGTCTGGTCGCCGATGCTGCTGCTCGGCCTCGTCAATTTCGCGCTCGGCCTCGCGCTGGCGCTGTTCGCCTTTGCCGGCTGGGTTCGGCTTGACGGGCGGGCGTGGCGCGGCTGGCTGTTCGTGCCGATAGGGCTTGCGGTGTGGCTGTGCCACATGTCGGCCTGGGCGGTGCTTGGCGTGCTTGTCTTCGGCTATGAATGGCGGCTGCGCGGCTTGCGTGCCGCCTGCCTCGCGCCCTGGCCGCTGCTGGCGCCGCTGCTGGCGATGGCGGCGGGCGATCACGGCGCGGGCAGCCTGTCGTGGGGGCCTTACTGGTGGATATACAAGCGCGCGATCTGGGAACGCGCGATGCGTGATCGCGTCGGCTGGCTCGATCATGCGAGCCTCGCGCTCGTCGCGCTGGTGCTGCTCGGCGCGATCGCGTGGCGGCGCTTCGATTGGCGACTTGGCGCGGCGGCGCTCCTCATGCTGGGCCTGTCGCTGGTGCTGCCGAGGCATGTCTCGGGTGGGGATTTCGTCGATTTCCGCATGGTCTCCTCGGGGCTGATGGTCGCCTGCCTCGCGATCGACTGGCCGGGCGCGGGCTGGGCGCTGGGGCTCGCGCCTGTGCTGTTTCTCGTGCGGCTCGGGGTCACCGCCGAGGGCTGGCGGACCGATTCGGCCGAAACCGCAAGGCTGCTCGGCGCGCTCGATGTCATTCCCCGGGGCGCCAATGTCGCGAGCGCGGTGCTGGTGCCGGCGGGGGTCTGGGCGCTCGATCATTTCGAACATGTCGGCTGCTATGCGGTGGTGCGGCGCGATGCGATGGTGAACGCCAATTTCGCGCTGCCGCATGTGCATATGCTGCACCTGCGCCAGGGCGGCTATGCCGATCCTTCGCACCGGCTGGGGGTCGGCGCCGGCAAGCCGGTCCTGCTCGCGCATTTCGCGCCCGCGGCCGCAGCCGATTATCTGTGGTATGTCGGGCCTCGCCCGCCCGCCGATCTGCCCGCCGGTGCGCGCGTGCTGTGGCAGGCGCACGGCGCATCGCAGTTCAGTCTTGTGGCAAAGCTTGCAAAAGCCGCAGGGGCCGATTAAACGCGCGCCACTCCCGACATCGGAGACGCTCTGCCCCTCCTGGTCGCGACCGGGGCGGCGGAGAGCCCGTGGGAGCAGGACGCGAAAAGTTTCGCGAAGCATCGCGCGGCATGGCCCGAACAGGGGATCGAGGACGGACATCATGGCTCAGGGACCCGAACACCGCACCACGCCCGCCGAATTCATCAAGCAGGTCCGTGCCGAGGGCAACAAGGTCGTCTGGCCGAGCCGGCAGGAAACGCTGACCACGGCGCTGTTCGTCGGGATGATGATGGTGCTGCTCGCGGTTTTCTTCCTCGGCATCGATTCGCTGTTCGGGGCGGCGGTGAAATGGCTTCTGTCGCTCGCCTGAGCCCGATCGCGCCCCGGCATTTCCAACAAGAGAGACCCATGGCCCGCTGGTATATCATTCACGCCTATTCCGGCTTCGAGAACAAGGTGCGCGAGACGATCCTCGCCGAGGCCGAGCGCAAGGGGCTCTCGCAGCTCGTCGAGGCGGTCGAGGTGCCCTCGGAGGTGATCACCGAGGTCAAGCGTGGCAAGAAGGCGCAGGTCGAGCGCAAGACCATGCCCGGCTACGTCCTCGCCAAGCTGGCGATGAACGACGACATCTACCACCTCATCAAGAATACCGCCAAGGTCACCGGCTTTCTTGGCCCCAACGGCAAGCCGCAGGCGATCAGCGAATCGGACGCGGCGCGCTATTTCGGCGCGCGCGAACATGCCGCGACCCAGGTCAAGAAGCAGGTTTCGGTCGATTACGAGATCGGCGATGCGGTGAAGGTGCTCGACGGACCGTTCGCCAGCTTCAACGGGGTTGTCGAGGAGCTCGATTTCGACAAGAGCCGGGTCAAGGTGTCGGTGTCGATCTTCGGCCGGCCGACCCCGGTCGAGCTCGATTTCGAGCATGTCGAGCGGGCGAAATAGGCGCTATCGCCAACCGGCGCGGATAAGCCGCGTTCCAAAATCGACGGTCGCCATCATGCTGCCGTCAAGCGGTTGACCGAAAATGTCGCTACCGGGCGTGACCGCGATGCGGTTCGACGCGAGTTCGCATGCTCGCGCGTCGAGCGCGTCCACGCCGGAACTTCGGACAATCCGGCAATGCGATATCCGGCTGCGGTCGTTTGTCCGCAGCATCAGGGTCACCTTGCTGTCCTGCGGATCGGCCCGGCCAGAAAATGCAATGGGCGAGGCAAAGCCCGGCGGCGTCGCCACCGCTTTTGGCAGAACCAGCCGCGCATTCCGGCCTTTCCAGACGACAAGCACCGCCAGCTCGATCGACCATTCCCACGAAACGCTGGTTCGTGCGCTTTGGACCGCGGCGCAGCTGGCCTTGTCGAGGTCCGGATCGCCGCTCGCCAATCCGATCCTGCAATTGATGACAGCGCTGCGTTCGAGCGTCAGGGTAAGGCCGACCTTGCTTTCGCCCGGCTGGACGTGCGCGGGACGGAAAAGCGCGAACGGCGGCGGGCTGAAACTTATCCCGGTCGCGGCGGCTGGCGGCGGCCAGGCCGTCGGACGATTTTCCAACCGGCCGTAATCGCTGATGAAAGGCACAGGCGGCGGCGCGACGACGACCGGGATTGGCCCGGTGGGGGCAACAATTCGATAGAAGCGGATCGCGACCCCGGCGCTTGCCGATTCCGCCTTGCCGCGATTGTCGAGCCCGTGACGGAACCGGGCGTATTTCGCCACCAGCGCGCAGGCAAGCGCGCCATATCGCGAATCGCCATCCCGTTCGGAGGCGCCCGGCCGTTCCAGCCGGACGGCGACCGGCTGGCAGTTGCCGGGCTTGTCATCGGTGCCGACATCGACCCGAAGCCGGGCGGTGACGCTGGAACCCACGGCAAGATCACGCGGGATTTCGGAAGCGGGTGGCCGATCGCCCGCGCGGAGCACCAGTTGCGGCGGACGCTCGTCGCTGTCGTCGGGCGTCGCCAGCCAATCGCTGGTGATCGCGATGCCTTCGCGCAGCTGCGTCTGGATCGGCGGCGGAGCCGGAACCTGCTGTCCGCCAGGCACGGCCGGTGCGACGGCCGCGGCGATGATGGCGAACGGCCCCTGGAATGCCTTCAAGCTTGCCCCCGCCCGCGTGCTTGCCACAAGGGCAGCGCGTGGACTTGAACGGGCCGGGATGGCGCAGTCAAGCGCGCTGGCGCATCGTGCCGAAAAGGGCGCGCCGGCTTTCGCCAAATGCGATGCGACAGCAACAGCCTGGAGCAGGCTGGTCAAACCAGTGCGCTGGCCTGTGGTTCACGGCCGCCATGCCTTGCCCGGGCGGAACGGATGAACCGGCGCGCCGGCCGTTCGATCCCGCGATAGGCAAGGTCGGAAAGCAGCAGTACCCCGGCGATGATCGCGCCATGCACCGCCGCGACCAGCCAGACCGGCCCGGAAATCGCCCCGGTGAAATGAAAGATCGCGTCGATCAGCGGCAGATGGATGAGGTAGATCGCGTAGGAACGGTCTCCCAGCCACAGCATCGTGCGGCTTTCGAGCAGCGGGCAGCGCAGCGCAAGGAGCAGCGCCGCCGGCCAGGCGAGGAGGCAGAGCGGCAGCAGCGGGCTCCATCGCCCGACCAGCGCGGTCAGCCCCAGCGTCAGCGCGGCGAGCAGCAGGAGGGTCGGCAGCCGCGCCAGCCGCGCCCTTGCGCGCCACAGCATCTGGCCGAGGAAGAAGCCGAGCAGTCCGCGCCACAGCACGTCCTCGGCGAAAGGGCCGCCCGGACCGCTCAGCAGCGCGATGCGCGCGAGCCCGGCGGCGAAGGCGAGCGCGGTGATCCACGCCAGCGCGCGTTCGCCGCGCCATGCGCCCCAGGCGAACAGCGCATAGCAGACGCATTCGACCGAAAGCGACCAGCTCGGCCCGTCGAAGCTGTGGCCGACGGGCGCCACGAAGGCCTGGAGCATCAGCAGATGGGCGAGAAACGCGCCCTGCGTGTTCGCCGGCGCGCCGCCCGCGCAAGCAGCGATAACCAGCAGCAGCACAAGATGCAGCGGGTAGAGCCGGGCGATACGGGCGCGGACGAAATCACCGACGCAAAAGCTCTTGTCCGCCCGCAGATAGACATGCGCGAAAATGAAGCCCGAAAGCAGGAAGAACAGATCGACGAAGCTCCAGCCCCACAGGTGCAGCCAGGTCACGAGCCGCCCGGCATGCGCGAAAAGCCCACGTGCGAAGAGGTTCTGCGGGTGATAGGCGAAGGCGACCATGCAGGCGGCAAACCCGCGCAGCCCATCGAGCCGGGCAAGGCGTTGGCGAGGAGCGGGACTGGCCATGCCCGTGCTCTAGTGGCGCAAGCTTAGGACTGTGTTAATCCTCGCCGGCGCGAGGCGTAAACGGGTTGCCAATCGGCGGTGATGCGCCTAACGGCGCGGGCTTCCGGCTTTATCCGGAAACCTTGCGGGAGAAGCGCCTCGCGCGCTTTGCCTGACCGCTCACTCTGAGGCTCCACGGGGCCGACAGGAAGAAAGGAAGCCAGCCATGGCCAAGAAGATCGACAGTTACATCAAGCTGCAGGTCGCAGCCGGCGAGGCGAAGCCCGCCCCGCCGATCGGCCCGGCACTGGGCCAGCGCGGTGTCAACATCATGGAATTCTGCAAGCAGTTCAACGCTGCGACCCAGGAAGTGGACAAGGGCACGCCGCTGCCCACGATCATCACCGTCTATTCGGACAAGAGCTTCACCTTCGTCACCAAGACCCCGCCCGCGACCTTCTTCATCAAGAAGGCGCTGGGGCTGAAGTCGGGTTCCAAGGAGCCTGGCAAGGTCTCGGCGGGCAAGATCACGCGTGCCCAGCTCGAAGAGATCGCCCAGGCCAAGATGAAGGATCTGAACGCGAACGACGTTGCCCAGGCAGCACGGATCATCGAGGGCTCGGCGCGCTCGATGGGCCTGACGGTGGAGGGCTGATCCGATGGCAAAGCAGACCAAAAAGGCCAAGGCGCTGGCGCAAACGCTCGGCGACGCGCAAAAGCTCTATGGCGTCGATGACGCCATCCGGACGCTCAAGGAAATCTCCAGCACGAAATTCGACGAAACGCTCGAAATCGCGCTCAATCTCGGCGTCGATCCGCGCCATGCCGACCAGATGGTGCGCGGCATGGTGACGCTGCCCTCGGGCACCGGCAAGGACGTCAAGGTCGCGGTCTTCGCGCGCGGCGACAAGGCCGATGCCGCGCTTGCCGCGGGCGCGGACAAGGTCGGCGCCGAGGACCTGCTCGAAGACATGCAGGCGGGCAATGTCGATTACGGTCGCGTCATCGCCACGCCTGACATGATGGGCATCGTCGGAAGGCTGGGCAAGCTGCTCGGCCCCAAGGGGCTGATGCCCAACCCCAAGCTCGGCACCGTCACGCCCAATGTGGCCGAGGCGGTCAAGGCGGCGAAGGGCGGCCAGATCGAGTTCCGCGTCGAGAAGGCGGGGATCATCCATGGCGGCATCGGCAAGCTCAGCTTCCCGGACGAGGCGCTCAAGGCCAATTTCGACGCCTTCGTCGATGCGATCGTCAAGGCCAGGCCCGCCGGCGCCAAGGGCAAATATCTGCGCAAGGTCTCGGTCAGCTCGTCGATGGGGCCGGGGCTGAAGATCGATGTGGCGCAGGTCCACGGCGGCTGATCCGCTCGCAAAGCAGGAAACAGGCCGGGAAGGGAAACCTTTCCGGCCTTATTCATTTCCGGGCCAAGCCGCCCGGACGCGATGACGCCTTCCGACGGCCCGGCAGCGCGGCCGGCAGCGCGGCCGGCAGCCGCACGCGCTGCCCCAGTCCTTGTGTTTTTCCCCTCATGCTGTACAGGCGTTCAGCATCGTGAGATTCGGGAGCGTCGCATGGCCATCACTTTCACCGACATCAAGCCGCTGATCGGCGCCACCGTCCATGCCGCGCGCGACGAGTTGTTCACCGCCGAAGCGGCGGCGATGATCCGCGCGAAGCTTGAGGAGCGGGGCGTGCTGGTCTTCCCCGGGCTCGGGCTCGACGATGGCGAGCAACTGCGCTTCACCGACCTGCTCGGCGGGCGCGTCAAGCTGACCCGCGATGCATCGAGCCAGGAAACCGACGAGAATATCTATCAGGTCACGCTCGATCCGAAGATCAACCGCCAGCCCGAATATGTGCTCGGCACCTTCTTCTATCACATGGACGGGATCACCGTGGACATGCCGCCGCCGCTGGCGACGCTGCTGTCGGCGCGGCAGGTGGCGAAGGCCGGGGGCGAGACCGAATTCGCCAGCACCTATGCCGCCTATGAGCAGTTGCCCGAGGCCGAAAAGCGCGCGATCGAGGGGCTGCGCGTCGTCCATTCGGTGGCATCGAGCCTGCGCGTCATCGCCGATGCCATCCCCGAGGACGATCGCGAGCGGGTGATGTCGATCGGCCTCAGGAACGAGCATCCGCTGGTGTGGACGCGCAGGTCAGGGCGCAAGTCGCTGGTCATCGGCTCCTCGGCCGATACCATCGTCGGCTGGCCGGTTGTGCAGGGGCGGGCGCTGATCGCGCGGCTCAACGAATGGGCGGGCCAGCCCGCTTTCTCGCTGCGCCATGCCTGGCAGGCGGGCGACTTCGTGATCTGGGACAACACCGGCGCGCTGCACCGGGCGCTGCCCTATGCCGCCGATTCGGGCCGGCTGATGCACCGCACCTCGATCGCCGGGGTGGAATCGGTCGCCGCCTGAACCCGGCCGAGCGCAGCGGCGCTGAAACGCGGTGCGTGATTTCGGAAATCACGCATTGTGCTCCGGGTCTTTGTTGTCGCATCACTTCTTGCCGAAAACCGGCTCCTGCTTTTCGGCGCGATGCCCTAATATTTGCTGCCCAGTTTCGCGTGATCCCAGCTGATCACCCGTTCGGGGGTGAAGCGGATGGCGACGCGCTTGGCCATGCTCGCGTCCACCTGATTGCGGATGCTGCTGCCCGGCGCGGCGACGGTCTGGGTCTTGCGCGCGAAGGCCTCGCGGCAGCGTTCGAATTCGTCGCCCTGGCCGATGATTTCGGCGCTGGCATAGATCACCACCGATTTGAGCGCATGGTAATGCGTCCCGCTTTCGACCAGCAGCGCGGCGCGCGGATCGCGTTCGAGGTTTCTGACCTTCTGGCTCTTGGCGAAGGTCAGGATGATGAGCCGTCCGTCCGCATCGATGCCGAAATTCATCGGCACCGGATGCGGATAGCCGTGCGGGCCGTTCGAGACGACGATCAGCCGCTGCTGGCTGGCGAGATAGGCCGAGACCTCTTGCGGGGTCATGGCGATCATGTCGCGGCGGGAAGGCATGGCGCGGTCATGCCCCGGCACCGGACAGGCGTCGAGCGCTGATCGCCGCGCCGCGTCCGCCGGCGCGATCAGGCGCTGCCGGTTGCCGCGGCGAGCAGCGCGGGATCGATGCCCTCGGCCCGCCACGCGGCCGACCAGCGCTGCTCGGCCGGATGGTCGAACAGCACCTCGGCGCGGCCCTCGGCGGCATACCAGCCGTGGCGGGTCATTTCGCCTTCGAGCTGGCCCGCGCCCCAGCCGGCATAGCCGAGCGCGACCAGCCAGCGGCTCGGGCCGCTGCCCCCGGCGATCGCGCGCAGCACGTCGAGCGAGGTCGAAAGCGCGCCGAAGGCCCCGGCGGCGATCGTGCCGGGGCCGCTCCAATCGTCGCTGTGCAAGACGAAGCCGCGCTGCGGCTCGACCGGGCCGCCGAAATGCACCGGTACGTCGGGCGCGTTGTCGGGCGCAACCTCCAGATCTTCAAGCAGCCGGTGAAGGCCGATGCCGGGGATCAGCTGGCCGACGCCGATGCCGAGCGCGCCCTTGGCATCATGGAGGCACATCGCCACCACCGCATGGGCAAAGCGCGGATCGGGCATTCCGGGCATCGCCAGCAGCAGCCGTCCGCCAAGATAAGCGCCTTGGGTCATGCGCAAGAGTTAGGACGCGGGACCCGGCTCCGCAATGGCCGCGGCCTCAGCGCAGATTGGCGGCGGTGTAGCATTCCTCGACCAGCGCCAGCGGGCGCGAATCGGGAAGGCGCAACAGCGCGCGATGCGAAAGCACCGTGCCGGCCGGGCATCCCCGCGCGCGGCCGCGACGCGCGGCAAGCGGCTCGCGGTGGAAATGCAGCGGCTCGACGACCGTGCCGAAGGGTGTGTCGGTCTTGTCGAGCGCGGCGTTCATCGCCGGGGTCAGAAGTTGCGGCAGATACCAGTTGTTCGCTTCCGACAGCACCATCTTCCCGCAGGCGAGGCGGACGTGGCGATAGCCGATCGGCCCATGCGCCTCGGGCCCCAGCAGATGCGCCAGATCGGCGGGCGGGCGCGCGTCGGCGCCGTGGACCAGCGTCGCGGTGATCCGCGCCGGGCGGGCGAGGCCGCGCGTCTCGCACCATTGCGCGAGCGCGGCGGTGGCGCTGTCGCGCGCGGCGAGCGTGTCGCGAAACGCCGGCAGGCGCTCGCCACCGCAGCCCGACAGGATAAGCGCGATGAGCGCGATCCCCCGCCGCATCAGATGCCACCCGCGATCGGCGACCGCGCCATCGCTTCGAGCCCGGCGACCAGCGCGCGGCTGCACGCGGCAAGGCTCTCGGCATCGACCGAGCGGATCACGAAATTGGCGCCGGTGCGTCCGTCGCGCCAGAAGGGGTAGCTGCCGATCTGCGTGCCGGGGTGCGCTTTCTCGGTCCGGCCGAGGAGATCGGCGACCTCGCTTTCCTGCACCCAGCAGCCGATCGTCTCGGACAGCATCCGGCTGCCGCCGGGCAGCGTTCCCGACAGCGCGTCGAGCATGCCCGCGGTGATCGCCGGCACCCCCGCCATGATGAAGATATTGCCATGGCGGATGCCCGGCGCGCCGGTGTAACGGTTGGGGATCAGCGTCGCGCCTGCGGGCACCCGCGCCATGCGCAGCCGCGCCTCGGTCAGCCCGCCGCGGGTTTCGTAATGCGCTTCGAGGATCGCCCGCGCCTCGGGATGGACCACCACCCCGACCCCGAGCGCGGCGGCGATCGCATCGACGGTGATGTCGTCATGCGTCGGACCGATGCCGCCGGTGGTGAACAGATAGTCATGGGCGGTGCGCAGCGCGTTGACCGCGGCGCCGATGGCGGCGGCATCATCGGCGACCACCCGGACCTCGGTGAGGCGGATGCCCTGGACGCCCAGCCAGTTCGCCACCTGGGCGATGTTCTTGTCATCGGTGCGCCCGGACAGGATTTCATCGCCGATCACGATGAGCGCGGCGGTGTAGATGCGCGACGAGTCGGTCATGGGCACGGACTATGGCGAAGGGCGTGACTCGGCAAGCGCGCGCGGTCCGAACTGCGCCTGCGCAAGAAAAAGGCCCGACCGTTGCCGGCCGGGCCTGAAAGTTTGGGAGAGGATGCCTGAAAGGCAGTTCCCCTAGACTGCGAATCGGCTTTTGCTGCAAGTGCGAAAACAACTACCGCGATTGCGAAATGGACAATTGACGCGGGCGAGCCGGTTCAGCGCCTTCGGATAAGGCCTTATGGTATCGTGCGGTTAGTGACCGGCACCGCGAACAGGTCATGCGCGTCGGCGTCCTCGATCAGCGCCTCGATGATCGCACCGGGGGCAAGCTGCGCGGGGACATCGCGCAGGAACACCTGGCCGTCGATCTCGGGGGCGTCGGCCTGGCTGCGCCCGGTCGCGCCGATGCTGCCGTCCTCGTCCGCTTCGCCGACCTCGTCGATGATGACGCGCAGGCGGCGGCCGATCTTGCCGGCAAGGCGGGCGGCGCTGATCGCCTCGGTCTTCTCCATCAGCCGCGCATAGCGTTCTTCCTTCAGCTCTTCGGGCACCGCGCCGGGAAGATCGTTGGCGGCCGCGCCCGCCACCGGCTCGAAGCGGAAACCACCGACCCGGTCGAGCTGCGCCTCGTCGAGCCAGTCGAGAAGATATTGGAAATCCGCCTCGGTTTCGCCCGGAAAACCGACGACGAAGCTCGAACGGATCGCGATCCCGGGGCAGATCGCCCGCCACGCGCGCAGCCGTTCGAGCACTTTTGCCTCGTTCGCCGGGCGGCGCATCGCGCGCAGCACCGAAGGCGCGGCGTGCTGGAAGGGGATGTCGAGATAGGGGGTGAGCAGCCCCTCGGCCATCAGCGGGATCACGTCATCGACGTGTGGATACGGATAGACGTAATGCAGCCGCACCCAGGGCACCGCGCCTTCGGGGGTGCGCAACCGGCCGAGTTCGCGGGCAAGGTCGGTCATATGCGCGCGCACCTCGCGCCCGTGCCACGGGCGCGGCGCATGGCCGATATCGACGCCATAGGCCGAGGTGTCCTGGCTGATCACCAGCAGTTCGCGGGTTCCCGCCGCGACCAGCTTTTCGGCCTCGCGCAGCACCGCGTCGATCCGCCGGCTGGCCAGCTTGCCGCGCACGCGCGGGATGATGCAGAAGGCGCAGGCGTGATTGCAGCCCTCGGAAATCTTCAGATAGCTGTAATGGCGCGGGGTCAGCTTGATGTCGGGCTGGGGCACGAGGTCGACGAACGGGCCGCGCGCCGGCGGGGCAGCTTCATGCACCGCGCCCACCACCTCTTCATATTGATGCGCGCCGGTCACCGCCAGCACCTTCGGGAAGCGTGCGCGGATCGCCTCGGCCTCCTCGCCCATGCAGCCGGTGACGATCACCCGGCCGTTTTCGGCGATCGCCTCGCCGATCGCTTCGAGGCTTTCCTCCCTGGCCGAATCGAGAAAGCCGCAGGTGTTGACCAGCACGACATCGGCGCCGGCGTAATCGGGGCTCATCGCATAGCCATCGGCGCGCAGCCGGGTAAGGATGCGTTCGGAATCGACCAGCGCCTTGGGGCAGCCGAGGCTGACCATGCCGACCCGCGGCGGCGCGGCGATGCGGCTGGCGGAATCGGGGGGATTGCGCGACATAGCCGCGCGCCCCTACACCGCCCCGCGTCCGCGCGCCACTCCCGCGCGGGAGGGAGAGCGAAATGGGACCGATCAACTGGCTGGCGGTGATCCTTTCGGCCAATCTTGCGCTGGCGATCGGCTTCGTCTGGTACGGGCCGCTGTTCGGTGGCTCGGACCTGTTCGGCCGGGTCAGCGGCGATCAGGGCCGGGGCAGCGGACTGTTGTCGGGGCTGGGCGGGGCGATCGGGCTCCAGGCGCTGGCGGCGCTGATGCTGGGGCATAATTTCGCGCGGATCGGCGCGATCACGCTCGCCGCGAAGCCCTGGCTCTACTGGATGCAGTCGGGCGGCATCGCCCTGGCGTTCATCGTGCCCGCGCTGTGGATCAGCTATGCGCATCAGCGGATCGCGGCGCGCGAGGCGCTGGTCGATGCGGGGTTCTGGCTGGTGGTCTATCTCGCCTCGGGAACGGTGTTCTGGGCGCTGCGATAGGAAGGTGTACCGGTCCACGGCCGCGCGCGCAATGGCGGCTCACCCCGGGCGGGGCGGCACCGACGGCATTTTCGTCGCAAGGCTCCAACGGCTGTGATAGCAACCTTGCAATGGACGGCAGCGTTCCCTCGTCCGCGCCGTGCATCGCGCGCCAGCATCGCCCATGAGCACCAGTCCCGCGATGGCCGGGTGTGTTCGCCGATGCCGGGGTGCAGATCGCCGCGAGGGCTGAAGGACATGGGTGAGGGAGAGAGGCGGACATGACGCAGGACAGCGGCGCGGTCGATTTCACCGGGCAGGTGGTGATCGTCACCGGCGCGGGCGGCGGGCTTGGCAGCGCGATCGCGCGCGAGATCGCGCGGCGCGGCGCGGCGGTGATCGCCAATGATCTTGGCGGACCGGTCACGGGCGGCGCGGGCGCGCACGATCACCGATTTGCCGACCATGTCGTCGAGGCGATCACCGCGGCGGGCGGGCGCGCGATCGCGAGCTACGACGATATCGCCGGGGAAGCGGGCGCGCGGCGCGTCGTCGCGCTCGCGCTTTCGCAGTTCGGACGGATCGATGCGGTCATCGCCAATGCCGGGACGATGCGCTTCGGCGCCTTCGAGGCGATGAGCCTTGCCGATCTCCAGGCGCTGCTCGCGGTTCATGTCGGGGGCGCCTGGACGATCGCGCAGGCGGCCTGGCCGCATATGCGCGCAGCGGGCTACGGCCGGCTGGTGTTCGCGACCTCCTCGGCCGGGATGCTCGGCAATGCCATGCTCTCGGCCTATGGCGCGGCGAAGGGCGCGGTCATGGGGCTGATGCATGGCCTGTCCGAGTCGGGCCGCGACCATGGCATCCTGTGCAACGCCTATATGCCCAACGCCATCACCCGGATGACCGAGGGGATCGGCGCAAGCGATCTCGGCGACAACCCCTGGTCCATGCCGCTCGCCGCCTGTTTCGACCCCGCTTATGCCGCAGGCCTTGTCAGCTATCTGGCGAGCGCTGCCTGCGTGACGACGCATGGCATCTATTCCTCGCTCGGCGGGCGGATCGGCCGGGCGTTCATCGGCATCACCGACGGGGTCACCGCCGATGGGCCGATCGATGCAGAGACGGTGGCCGCGCAATGGCCGCGGATCGGCGATCCGGAGCGCGGCTACACGATTCCGTCGAACAACACCGACGAATGGCGGATCGTCGCCGAACAGCGCGGGCTTTAGCGCACAGTGCGTGTTTCTGAGTCACGCACTGTGCTCAAGGTCTTTGTTGTCGCATCGCTTCTTGCCGAAAACCGGTGCCCACTTTTCGGCGCGATGCTCTAATTCAGATCAGCGGGCGGAATTCTTCAAGCACCGCGCGATAGACCCGCTTCTTGAAGGGGACGATGATCTCGGGCAGGGTGTCGGGATCGACCCATTTCCATTCGCAGAATTCGGGATGGCGGTGGGCATCGAGGCGGATGTCGTCATCACGGCCGGTGAAGCGCGCGAGCAGCCAGCGTTGGCGCTGGCCGCGATATTTCCCGCCCCACAGCGTGCCGACCAGTTCCTCGGGCAGATCATAGAGCAGTTCATGCGCGCTTTCGGCGATGATCGTCGCATGTTCGGCGCAAAGCCCGGTTTCCTCACCGAGTTCGCGCAGCGCCGCGGCGCGCAGATCCTCGCCCTCGTCGATGCCGCCCTGCGGCATCTGCCAGGCATCGCCTTCGCGATTGTCGATCCGCTTGCCGACGAAGGCGAGGCCCTGCGCGTTCACCAGCATCACCCCGACACAGGGGCGATAGGGCAGTGCGGCGGTATTGGTCATTCACAAAACTCCGGCGAGCCCTGTGTCAAGGGGCCGCTTCCTGCATAGCGGTGGACGAGGGTATCCCCCGGAAGGGCGAGGCTTTCAGCCCGCTCCTTAGGAGGTTGATTGACGCTTGACTAGGTGAAGGCTTAGGCGTCTTGCGCAAATCTGTGTTTGGCGGCTGACACTTTTGCTGAATTGCCGCCACGCAGCGTTTGGGTAAGGCAAGACGGGCAAGCAGGCGCAGCGTCCCCGGTGCGCAGGCCCGCACAAGGAAGCTCACAGAGGAAGATGATGGCAACGATCCTGGCCCCGCAGCAGCCCGACACCACGGCGGGCAGGGGTTCCCAGTCCCCCACCGTGCCCGAAGCGGTTCCCGAAGCGGTGGTGGTGCGTTTCGCCGGTGATTCGGGCGATGGCATGCAGCTGACCGGCGGGCAGTTCACGCTTTCGACCGCGCTTGCCGGCAACGATCTGGCGACTTTCCCCGATTTTCCGGCGGAAATCCGCGCGCCGCAAGGCACGCTGTTCGGCGTCTCGGCGTTCCAGATCAATTTCGGCTCGACCGAGATCACCACCGCCGGCGATGCCCCCGACGTGCTCGTCGCGATGAACCCGGCGGCGCTCAAGACCAATGTTTCCGCGCTCAAGCCGGGCGGCCTCATCATCGCCGACAGCGGCGAGTTCACCCGGCGCAACCTTGAAAAGGCGAAATACGAGGCCAATCCGCTCGAAGACGGCAGCCTTGCCAAATGGCAGCTGCTGGCCTTCGACATCAGCGCGCTGACGCTCGAGGCGGTCAAGCCGTTCGGGCTTGGCAACAAGGAGGCGCTGCGCTGCAAGAACATGTGGACGCTGGGCCTTGCCCTGTGGATGTTCGATCGTGACCGCGCGCCGCTGGTCCAGTGGCTGAAGGACAAGTTCCGCAAGAACGACGTGCTCGCCGAGGCGAATATCGCCGCGCTCAACGCCGGCCACGCCTATGGCGAGACCGCCGAGATCTCGGGCCATGTCCACAAGCTGCATGTCGCCGCCGCGCCCGCGCCTTCGGGGCTTTATCGCACGGTGAACGGCGCCGAGGCGATCAGCTATGGTCTGGTCGCGGGCGCACAGCTTGCCGGGCTCAAGCTGTTCTTCGGCGGCTATCCGATCACTCCGGCCTCGGCGATCCTGCACAATCTCGTCAAGATGAAGGAATTCGGGGTCACCTGCTTCCAGGCCGAGGACGAGATCGCGGCGATCTGCTCGGCGATCGGCGCTTCCTATGCAGGCCAGCTCGGCGTCACCTCGTCCTCGGGTCCGGGGATCGCGCTCAAGGGCGAGGCGCTGGGGCTTGCGGTGATGACCGAGCTGCCGCTGGTGATCGTCAATTCGCAGCGCGGCGGGCCTTCGACCGGCCTGCCCACCAAGACCGAGCAGTCCGATCTCTATCAGGCGGTCTATGGCCGCAACGGCGATACGCCGCTGCCGGTGATCGCGGCAAGAAGTCCTGCCGATGCCTTCGATTGCGCTGTCGAGGCGTGCCGCATCGCGGTCGAATTCATGACCCCGGTGATGCTGCTCACCGACGGCTATATCGCCAATGCCGCCGAACCGTGGCTGGTGCCCGATCCCACGGGCTTCGCGCCCTTCCCGGTGCGCTTCCTCGATGCGCCCAACGGCGGCGAGGGCGATCCTGCCCCGGTGCTGCCCTACAAGCGCGATGCGCGCGGGGTGCGCCCATGGATCAAGCCGGGCACGCCCGGGCTCGAACATCGCATCGGCGGGATCGAGAAGGCGATCGATACCGGCGATCTCGATTATTCGCCGGCCACGCACCAGGCGCAGACCATCGCGCGGATGGACAAGGTCAATGGCGTCGCCACCGCGGTGCCGGCGCAGAAGGTCGATCTTGGAGAGGACAGCGGCACCCTCGTGGTGGTTGGCTGGGGCTCGACCTTCGGCCCGATCCACCAGGCGGTGCGCCGTGCGCGCGCCAAGGGCTGCAAGGTCAGCCATGTCCACATCCGCCACGTCTGGCCGCTGCCCGCCAATCTCGGGGCGCTGCTCAAGCGCTTCACCCATGTGCTGGTGCCCGAGATGAACACCGGCCAGTTCAAGACCGTGCTGCGCGACCAGTTGCTGGTCGATGCAAGGCCGCTCAACAAGGTCTCGGGCCAGCCCTTCACGATCGCCGAGATCGAGACGGCGATCGCCAGTTTCTTCGATGGCATCGGGGATCACGAAGGCGGCGAAGTGCCCGCCGGCGATACCCGGTTGCCCAGCATCAAGGCCGTCAATCCATGAACGACATGACCCCTGTCGCAAAGCGCACCATCAAGGATTGGGAATCCGATCAGGAAGTGCGCTGGTGCCCCGGTTGTGGCGACTATGCGATCCTCAAGGCGGTGCAGCGCACGCTCGCCGAACTCGGCACCGATCCGGCCGAGACCGTCTTTGTATCGGGAATCGGCTGTTCGAGCCGCTTTCCCTACTACATGGCAAGCTACGGCTTCCACACCATCCACGGCCGCGCGCCCGCCTTTGCCACCGGCATCAAGCTCGCCAATCCCGGGCTCGACGTGTGGATCGTCACCGGCGACGGCGATGGCATGTCGATCGGCGGCAACCACACCATGCATGTGCTGCGCCGCAATCTCGATTGCCAGATCATGCTGTTCAACAACGAGATCTACGGGCTCACCAAGGGGCAATATTCGCCGACCAGCCGGCTTGGCACCACCAGCCCGACCTCGCCGACGGGCTCGGTCGATCGCCCGGCGCTGCCCTGCGCCTTCGCGCTGGGCGCGGGCGCGCGCTTCGTCGCGCGCGGCTTCGATGTCTCCAGGGAGCTTTCGGGCGTGCTCAAGGCTGCGCATGCCCACAAGGGCGCGGCCTTCATCGAGATCTTCCAGAACTGCATCGTCTACAACAAGGACCGCTTCGAGGATTTCGCCGCCGCCAAGGGCGCCGAGGGCCGGCAGCTGTGGCTGAAGAATGGCGAGCCGATGCTGTTCGGGTCCGAAAAATCTGGTGGCATCAAGGGTATCGCGCTCGATATCGAACGGCTGACGCTCAAGGTGGTCGATGTCGCGGCCGGCGAAGATGGCACTCCCGACTGGCAGGCGGCCGGCGTCATCGTCCATGACGTCACCAACCGCTCGGTCGCGCATATGCTCGTCGAACTGCCCTTCGGCCCGTTTCCGATGGCGCTGGGCGTGATCTACGATGATCCGCGCCCGACCTTCGAGGCGGAAATCCTCGAACAGGATGTCAAGGCGCGCGAGGGCAAGACCGCCGATCTCGGCAAGCTGCTTGCCAAGGGGCAGACCTGGACGGTCGCATAATTCCATTTCCGCGATGACCGCGCCCGTCATCGTCTGGCTGCGGCGCGACCTTCGCCTTGCCGACCAGGCCGCGTTTCGCGCTGCGGCAGAAAGCGGCGCGCCGGTCATCCCGGTCTTCATCCTCGACGATGAGACCGCGGGCGCGCGGCGGCGCGGCGGCGCGTCGCGCTGGTGGCTGCATCATTCGCTAGAAAGCCTAGGCGCGGCGCTGACGGCATGCGGCTCGCGGCTGGTGCTGCGGCGCGGCGCGGCGCCCGGCGCGCTCGCCAGCCTGGTCGCGCAGACCGGCGCCGACACGATCCATGCGCTGCGCCATGAAGAGCCGTGGTGGCGCGCGGCCGAGGCCGAGGTCGCGCGCGGCAAGGCGCGGCTGTGCCTTCATGACGGCAATTATCTCGCTCCGCCGGGAAGCGTACGAACCGGCGGGGGTCAGCTCTATCGCATCTACACGCCCTTTTGGCGGGCGCTGCAGCAACAACTGCCGCCGCCCCCGCCCACCCCCGCGCCGCGCCGGCTGCGCGCGCCCGACGCCTGGCCGCAGACCGACAGCCTTGCCGACTGGCGGTTGCTGCCGCAGCGGCCCGACTGGGCGGGCGGCCTGCGCGAAGCCTGGACGCCGGGCGAGGCGGGCGCGAACCGCGCGCTCGCCGCCTTCGTCACCCACGCCGGTCGCTATGGCGAGGCGCGCAATCATCCGGCAAGCCCTGGCACCTCGCGGCTTTCGCCGCATCTCCACCATGGCGAAATCTCGGCGGCGAGCGTCTGGCATCGGCTTGCCGATGCGGGCGGTTCGGTGGCGAGCTTCCTTGGCGAGCTTGGCTGGCGCGATTACGCGCAGACGATCATCCGCCAATTCCCCGATTATGGCGAAACGCCCGCGCGCGCGATGTTTGCGCGGTTCGGCTGGCGATCGGGCCAGGCGGCGGCGTCCGATCTTGCCGCCTGGCAGCAGGGGCGCACCGGCTATCCGATCGTCGATGCCGGGATGCGCCAGCTCTGGGTGAGCGGCTGGATGCACAACCGCGTGCGGATGATTGCGGCAAGCTTCCTCGTCAAGCACCTGCTCATCGACTGGCGTCGGGGCGAGCGCTGGTTCTGGGACACGCTGGTCGATGCCGATTACGCCAGCAACGCGGTCAACTGGCAGTGGATCGCGGGCAGCGGCGTCGATGCGAACATGTTCCCGCGGATCATGGCGCCCTTGACGCAATCGGTGAAATTCGCCGCCGCCGCCTATATCCGGCACTGGGTGCCCGAATTGCGCGCGTTCGACGATGAGGCGATCCATGATCCGCCACCGGGAACGAAGGGTTACGCCGAGCGGCTGATCGGCCATCGCGCGGCGCGCGAGCGGGCGCTGGCCGCATACGCGCGCGTAAAAGCTTGAGGCAGCGGTTGTCGCTGCCGGCGATCGGCGCCATAATCGGCCGATGAACGCCGAGGTGCCGAGGAGAGGGGGCGAACTGGTCGCCGGCGCGCGCACGCCCGGCCTTGGTTCGGGCTGGCTGGGGCGCCGGCTTGCGCCGCTGCTCGCTGTGCCGATGCGCCGCCTTGTCGCGCGGATCGAGGCGCGGATCGAGCGCGGCAGCATCGCCGGCATTTTTCCCGACGGCAGCAGCTATCGTATCGCCGGGCCGGAACCGGGCTTCGATGCGCTGGTGTTCTTTCGCGACTGGCGGGCCCTGCTGCGGCTGGCGACCGCGGGTTCGGTCGGCTGGTATCGCGGCTGGGAAGCGCGCGAATGGGACAGTCCGGACCCTGTCATGCTGTTCGCGCTGGTCATGGACAATGCCGCGGCGCTTGGCGGGACGATGCGCGCGCATGGCCCCTGGCGGCTTGCGGCGCGGGCAGCGCGCGGCTTGCGGCGCAACACGCGCGGTGGCGCCTTGCGCAACATCCATGCGCATTACGACCTCGGCAATGATTTCTACCAGGGCTGGCTCGATGCGACGATGAGCTATTCCTCGGCGCGCTTCGATCGGCAGGCACCGCCCTTCGATCTCGAAGCCGGGCAGCGGCGCAAGCTCGAAGCGATGGTCGAGCGCGTGCTGCCCGCCGCACCGGCGGGGGCGAAGGTCCTGGAAATCGGCTGCGGCTGGGGCGCGCTTGCCGCCCGGCTTGCCGAACGCGGCGCGGCGGTGACCGCGATCAGCATTTCCGATGCACAGCTTGCCTTCGCGCGCGCGCATCATCCGGGCATCGTCTGGGAAAAGCGCGATTACCGCGACGTTGCCGAGGTGTTCGATGCGATCGTCAGCGTCGAGATGGTCGAGGCGGTGGGGCGCGCCTGGTGGCCGGCGTTCTTCGACTGCATCACCCGCAGCCTGCGCCCCGGCGGACCCGCCGCGATCCAGTATATCGCGATCGATGAGGCGATCTTCGAGCGCTATGCGGCGAGCGCCGATTTCATCCAGACCTATGTCTTCCCCGGCGGCATGCTGGTGAGCGAGCCCGCGTTCCGCCGCCTTGCCGCCGAGCGCGGGCTTGAATGGCGCGATGAGGAGCGCTTCGGGCAGGATTACGCCGAAACCCTGCGGCTGTGGCGCGAGCGCTTCGAGGCGATGATCGACGAGGGCCGGCTGCCGCCCGGCTTCGACGAACGCTTCGTGCGGCTGTGGCGCTATTATCTGATGTATTGCGAGGGCGGCTTTCGCGGCGGCGGGATCGACGTGGTGCAGGTGACGCTGGTCAAGGCGCAAGGCTGAGAGGAGGGGTGCCGGCCGATTTTCCTGCCGCCGCTCAGATGCCCTTCCAGCGGCTCACCGCATGGTCGAGCACGATCGGGTTGAGCAGATTGACAAAGCCGCAGCCGACCCGGCTGTCCGCCCACCACGCCACCCGCGCCGGCAGGCTTTCGAGCCCCGGCAGCGTCAGCCAGATGAGCGAATCGATCGGCAGCCGGGTGAGCGCGGTGGCGCTGAAGCCGGCGATCGAAATATCCCACACCGTGGTCTGGAACGAACGGCCACCACCAAGCCGCAGCGTTGCCGGCATCGCCACGCTTTCGCGCAGCGCGCAGCGGTCGTCGAGCGCGGACAGCGCCTGCGACGAGGGCAGGTTTACTTTGACGCCCATCGGCGTGCCCCCTGTGCTAATGATGACCCACTGCAATAAGCGGCAAAGGTTAAACCGGGGTTACCCCGCCGCGTCCGCTCCGCCCGCTGGCGCCATGGAACGCGCCAGCGTTTCGCGATGGGGGCTCTCGAAGCCGTCGCGCAGCAGCGCGACGATCCGTTCGGCGACCTGTTCGGGTGGCTTGACGCTGGCGGGATCCTCGCCCGGATAGGCGCGCGCGCGCATCCGGGTGCGGGTCGGCCCGGGATTGAGGATGGCGACGCGGATCGGGGTGAGCGCGCGCCGCTCCTGCGCGTAGCAGTCCATCAGCACCTCGGCGGCGGCCTTGCCCGCGGCATAGCCGCCCCACCACGCGCGCGGATGGGTAGCGACATTCGAGGTCAGATGCACCAGCCGCCCGGCGGCGCTGCGCCGCAGCAGCGGATCGAAGCGCGCAATCAGCGCCTGGGTGGCGAGCACATTGGTGGTGAGCGCCTTGCCGAAGATCACCCCGTCGAGATCGGCAACC
>JAGWPW010000042.1 GCA_028870315.1 Sphingomonadales bacterium
GACGATCAGCTTCAATTCGTGCAGGCATTCGAAATAGGCCATTTCCGGGGCATAGCCGGCCTCGACCAGCGTCTCGAAGCCGGCCTGCACCAGCGCGGTCGCGCCGCCGCAGAGCACCGCCTGCTCGCCGAACAGGTCGGTTTCGCATTCCTCCTTGAAATTGGTCTCGATGATCCCCGACCGGCCGCCGCCGACACCGCTGGCATAGGCGAGGGCGATGTCATGCGCGTTGCCGGTCGCGTCCTGCGCCACCGCGACGAGGCAGGGCACGCCGCCGCCGCGCAGATATTCGCTGCGCACGGTATGACCGGGGCCCTTGGGCGCGATCATGATGACGTCGATGTCGGCGCGCGGCTCGATCAGCCCGAAATGGATGTTGAGCCCATGCGCGAAGGCGAGCGCGGCGCCGGGCTTGAGGTTGGCGTGGATGTCCCCGGCATAGATCGCCGCCTGATGCTCGTCGGGCGCCAGGATCATCAGGATATCGGCCCAGGCCGCGGCATCCTTGTTCGACAGCACCTTGAAGCCGGCGCCTTGCGCCTTCTTCGCGGTCGCCGAACCCTCGCGCAGCGCGATTCCCACCTCCGTCACCCCGCTGTCGCGCAGGTTCTGGGCATGGGCATGGCCCTGGCTGCCATAGCCGAGGATGGCGATCTTCTTGCCCGTGATGAGATTGATGTCGCAATCGGCGTCGTAATAGACACGCATGGCTAATTCCTTTTTTGCATGAGAATTCAGGAAAGGGCTTGGCGGGAAAACAGGCTGAAGCGCCCCGATCGTGTGCGGAAATGCCGATCCCGGCCGATGCGCCGGAACTTCAGCTCCGCGAAGATCAGTTCGAGCATGCCGTCGGCGTTGGGCTGGGTGTCCTCGATGCCGTCGCCGGCCTGCACGGTCGCCCGAAAGCGCTGGCGCATGGTGCCGCGCTGCCTTGCATAGTCGGCGATATGAATGGTGCCACGGCCGGCGGTCCAGCGGCCCATGGCCTGGATCAGCCGTCGCTTCTCCCCGGTCGGAACCTGATGCAGGACAAGGCTGCAGGTTGCGTGATCAACCGTGCCTGCGGGCCAATCCTCGTCGCCGGCGAAGCCCTGGCGCCATTCGATCGCGGCGCCAGCAGCCTCGGCCCTGGCGTGCGCGATCGCCAGCGGCGCGGGATCGGGGTCGCATGCAACAATGCGCGCGCCGGGGCACCGTTGCGCCAGCGCGACGGCGAGCGTGCCGGTGCCCGCGCCGATATCGACGATGAGCTGACCCGGCTGCGGATCGATGCGCGCAACCATCAGCGGCCGCCATTCGGCCTCGCGGGTATAGGCGCGCACGCCCTCGTCGTAACGAGCGAGCGCGCCGCCATGCCCCGCCGCCGGCGTAAAGTCACGCTGGTCGCCGGTCATGCCGCATTCGCACCGCGCACCATGCCGACGATGCCGGTGCGGCCGACCTCGACAAGGCCCAGCTCGCGCATCAGCGCGACGAAGCCGTCGATCTTTTCGGGCGGACCGGTCAGCTCGAAGACGAAGCTCGATGTGGTGGTATCGACCACCTTGGCGCGGAAGATATCGGCGACGCGCAAGGCCTCGACGCGGATGTCGCCGGTGCCCGCGACCTTGACGAGCGCGAGTTCGCGCTCGACATAGGGGCCGACCTCGGTGAGATCGACCACCTTGTGCACCGGGATCAGCCGGTCGAGCTGGGCGTGGATCTGGTCGATCTGCGCCGGCGGCCCGTGGGTGACGATGGTGATCCGGCTGACCGCATGGTTCTCGGTGATGTCGGCGACGGTCAGGCTGTCGATGTTGTAGCCGCGCGCGGTGAACAGCCCGGCGATCTTGGCGAGGATGCCGGCCTCGTTATCGACGGTGAGCGTGAGGACGTGGCGCTCGCTTTCCTGCTGCTTGATCTTCATCATCCTACACCAGCGCCTTGGCTTCATCGTCGAGCGTGCCGGCGACCGCATCGCCCGACAGGATCATCTCGGTATGCGCCGCGCCCGATGGGATCATCGGGAAGCAGTTGGCAAGCCTGGCCACCCGGCAATCGACGATCACCGGTCCCTTGTGCGCGATCATCGCGGCGATGCCGGCATCGAGCCCGGCCTCGTCCTCGATCCGGATGCCCTTCCAGCCATAGGCCTCGGCGAGCTTGACGAAATCGGGAAGCGCGTCCGAATAGGAGTTCGAATAGCGGCTCTCATAGGTCAGCTGCTGCCACTGGCGCACCATCCCCATATATTCATTGTTGAGAATGAAGATCTTGACCGGCAGGCGGTACTGGCTGGCGGTGCCCAGCTCCTGGATGTTCATCTGGATCGAGGCTTCGCCGGCGATGTCGATGACGAGCTTGTCCGGAAAGCCGAGCTGCGCGCCGATCGCCGCGGGCAGGCCATAGCCCATGGTGCCCAGCCCGCCCGAGGTCAGCCAGCGGTTGGGCGCGAAGAAGTGGTAATATTGCGCCGCCCACATCTGGTGCTGGCCGACCTCGGTGGTGATGATCGGATCACGCGCGGCGGTAAGCGCGAACAGCCGCTCGATCGCGAATTGCGGGGCGATCTCGGCCTTGAGCCGCGGATAGGCGAGGCTCTTCCTCGCGCGCCATTCCTCGATCCGCGCCTTCCATGCCGAAAGATCGGGGGCGCGGCGCGCACCCCAGGCGGCGATCAGCTGTTCGAGCACGCGCCCGCAATCGCCGATGATGGGCAGATCGACCGCCACGGTCTTGTTGATCGAAGCGCGATCGATGTCGATGTGGATCTTGGTCGAATGCGGGGCGAAGGCATCGAGCCTGCCGGTCACGCGATCATCGAAGCGCGCGCCGATGCAGACCATGACATCGGCCTGGTTCATCGCCCAGTTGGCTTCATAGGTGCCATGCATGCCAAGCATGCCGAGCCAGTCGGGATGATCGGCGGGGAAGGCGCCGAGCCCCATCAGCGTCGAGGTGACGGGCGCGCCGGTCAGCGTCTGGAAGGTGCGCAGCAGCGTGCTCGCCTGCGGGCCGGCATTGATCACCCCGCCACCGGTATAGAGGATCGGCGCGCGCGCATTGGCGATCAATTCTATGGCCCTGGCGATGTCGCGCGCCGCGCCCTCGGTCTGCGGATGATAGCGGCGCGGGCGCTGCACCGGCGCGTCGGCAAGCGCCGCGCTCGCCACCTGCACGTCCTTGGGAATATCGATCAGCACCGGACCGGGACGGCCGGTGGTGGCGATCTCGAAGGCCTCGTCGATCGTCGCGGCGAGGTCGGCGGGGTCCTTCACCAGATAATTATGCTTGGTGCAGTGGCGGGTGATGCCGATCGTGTCCGCCTCCTGGAAGGCATCCGAGCCGATCAGCGCGGTTGCCACCTGGCCGGTGAGAATGACGAGCGGGATCGAATCCATGAAGGCATCGGCGATGCCGGTGACCGCATTGGTCGCCCCCGGCCCGCTGGTGACCAGCACCACCCCGGGCTTGCCGGTGGCGCGGGCATAGCCTTCGGCGGCATGCGCGGCGCCCGCCTCGTGGCGGACGAGGATGTGGCGGATGCGGTCATCCTTGAACAGCGCGTCATAGATCGGCAGCACCGCGCCGCCGGGATAGCCGAAGACGAACTCCACCTGCCGGCGGACCAGGCTTTCGACGAGGATTTCGGCGCCGCTGCGCTCCTTGGTCACGATCATGCCCTCGATTGATTCCGGCCGCCCCTTAGAGGAGCATTGTCGTCGCGCCCATAGGGAGACAAAAATATCACGTCAACCGCTATAAACGTAATAAAGATACAAAAATATCGTCAATATCGTAATCCTGCTGCGCGACTCGTGGCCAATCCGCCGGTGGCTGGTGGCGGAACCAGGTGTACTGGCGCTTGGCGTAGCGGCGCGTCGCGCGGGCGCCCAGTTCGGCGAGCATGGCAAGGTCGATCTCGCCGCGCAGATGGGTGGCGATTTCGGGCACGCCGATCGCGTGCATCACCGGCAGCGCCGGATCGAGCCCGCGCGCGAGCAGCCGTGCGACCTCGGCAATCGCGCCTGCGGCGAGCATCGCGCGAAACCTTGCCTCGCAGCGTGCGTAAAGCCCGTCGCGCGGCGGCAACAGGACCGCCGGGTGGAGCGCGATGTCCGCGGCGATCCCGCCTTCGCGCCGCTGCTGCCATGCGGCCAGTGGCCTGCCGGTGGACCGCACGACCTCGAGCGCGCGGGCGATGCGGCTGCTGTCAGTCGGTGCGAGGCGCGCTGCCGCGGCCGGATCCTCGCGCCGCAGCGCCGCATGCGCGGTGACGGTGGCGAGCGCCCGCACCTCCTGGCGGATGGCGGGGTCGATCTCGGGCACAGGCGCAATGCCGAACAAAAGCGTGCGCAGATAGAGCCCGGTTCCGCCGACGAGGATGGGAAGCGCGCCCTCGTCGTGCAGCGCGGTGACTTGCGCGCGCGCACGCGCCGCCCAGTCGGCCGCCGAGCAGGCGCTGGCCCCGTCCCAGGCGCCGAACAGCCGGTGTTCGATGCCCCGCATCGCGGCGGCATCCGGCCGGGCGCTGAGCAACGCGAGGTCGCGATAGACCTGGGCGCTGTCGGCGTTCACCACCACTGCACGCCGGCCCCGGTCGGCGAGCCGCAGCGCAAGGCGCACCGCGAGATCGCTCTTGCCGCTCGCGGTCGGCCCTGCGATGAGCGCGACCTTCGGGCGCCCGGCGCCGCCGAGAGGGGACACAGAATTGGTCATCGCCCGGCTTCTAGCAGATCGCGCGCGGATCGAGGCAAGCGGCGATGCGGCGCTGGCAGCGCTGGGCGCGGGGGCGACAATGCGCGAACTGCCCGCGGGTGCGTGGGAGATCGTCGCCCCGCGGGCCGAAAGGGCACGGCTGCGCACTATCGTCGCGCATCATTTCGACCCCTGCGACGCGCTGGTCGCCGATGCCGCGCCGCAAGTGCCGGCGCTGTTCATCTCGGACATGGATTCGACGATGATCGCCGCCGAATGCATTGATGAACTTGCCGATTTCGCCGGCATCAAGCCGCAGATCGCCGCGATCACCGAGCGGGCAATGCTCGGCGAACTCGATTTCGCCAGCGCGCTCGCCGAACGGGTCGGGCTGCTGCGCGATCTTCCGGCGCAGGCGATCGCCGATTGTCTTGCCGAGCGGATCGCGGCGATGCCGGGCGCGGCAACGCTGGTAGGGACGCTGCGCGCCATGGGCTGCCGCACCGTGCTGGTGACGGGCGGCTTTCACCAGTTCGCCGATCCGGTCGCCGAGGAACTGGGCTTCGAACATGTCGTCGCCAACCGGCTGGCGATCGCCGATGGCCGGCTGACCGGCGGGCTCGACGGGCCGATCTGCGACAGCGCGACCAAGCGCGCAACGCTGCTTGCCGAAATGGCAAAGCTCGACCAGGCCGCAACCAGCCTCGCCATGGGCGACGGCGCCAATGACATCCCGATGATCGAGGCGGCAAGCCACGGCATCGCCTTTCGCGCCAAGCCCCGCGCGCGCGCCGCCGCCGATGGCTGGATCGACATCGGCGATTGCCGCGCGGTGCTGCAACTGTTCGATATCGCAAAAGGCGATCGGGCCTGAAACCTTGCCCTGCCGCCGTGGATCAGCCTTCCATCCAGTCGCGGAAAAACGCCTCGTTCGCTTCGCGCAGCGCCGCAAGGCCGACGCCGCCAACGCTGTCCCCGCCCACCGTGCCGATGCGCGTGGCGCCTTGCACGCTCACGCCGGCGGGCGCGGTGACGGCATAGCGCGCCTGATCCTCGCCGAAGGCGATGGCGGCGTCGAGCGCGATCTCCAGCGTGCAGCCGACATCGCCCGCCAGCGCCATTTCGACCAGCGCGACCAGCAGCCCGCCATCGCTGACGTCATGCACCGCGTTGACCGTGCCGGCGGCGATCAGCGCGCGCACCAGTTCACCATGCTGCCGTTCGCGTGCCAGATCGACCGGGGGCGGGGGGCCATCCTCGCGGCCGTGCGCCTCGCGCAGCCACAGCGACTGGCCGAGATGCGTTCCCGTGCCGCCGATCAGCCAAATCGCGTCGCCGGCGTTTTTGAACGAGAGCGTCATCATCGTTGCATGGTCGCGCATCAGCCCGACCCCGCCGATCGCCGGGGTCGGCAGGATCGCCGAGCCGCCGCCTGTGGCCTTGCTCTCATTGTAGAGGCTGACATTGCCGCTGACGATCGGATAGTCGAGCGCGCGGCAGGCCTCGCCCATGCCGGCGAGGCAGCCGACGATCTGGCCCATGATCTCGGGGCGCTGCGGATTGGCAAAATTGAGGCAGTTGGTGATCGCCAGCGGGGTCGCGCCCACCGCGCAGATGTTGCGGAAGGTCTCGGCCACTGCCTGCTTGCCGCCCTCACAGGGGTCGGCGAGGCAATAGCGCGGCGTGCAGTCGGTGCTCATCGCCAGCGCCTTCTGCGTGCCGTGGATGCGCACCACCGCCGCATCGCCGCCCGATTTCTGCAGCGTGTCGGCGCCGACCTGGCTGTCGTACTGCTCCCAGATCCAGCGGCGCGAGGCAAGGTCGGGGCAGCCGATCAGCTTTAACAGATCGGCGCCGATATCCGCCGATTCGGGCACATCGCCCAGCGGCGCGGGCCGGGGCGGCGCGACATGCGGGCGATCATAGAGCGGCGCGTCATCGGCCAGCGGCCCCAGCGGAATGTCGCAGACCACCGCGCCGTTCCATTCGAGCACCATATGCCCGGTATCGGTGACTTCGCCGATCACCGCGAAATCGAGCTCCCATTTCGCGAAGATCGCCGCGGCCATCGCCTCCTTGCCGGGCTGGAGCACCATCAGCATGCGCTCCTGGCTTTCCGACAGCATCATTTCGTAAGGCGTCATGCCGGTTTCGCGGCAGGGCACCTTGTTCATGTCGAGCCTGATGCCGGCACCGCCCTTCGAGGCCATCTCGACCGAGGACGAGGTCAGCCCTGCCGCGCCCATGTCCTGGATGGCGACGATCGCATCTGTTGCCATCAGTTCGAGGCAGGCCTCGATGAGCAGCTTTTCGGTGAAGGGGTCGCCGACCTGCACCGTCGGACGCTTCTCGTCCGAGCTTTCGTCGAAATCGGCGCTCGCCATGGTCGCGCCATGGATACCGTCGCGCCCGGTCTTCGAGCCGACATAGACGATCGGATTGCCGATGCCGCTCGCCGCCGAATAGAAGATCCTGCTGGTATCGGCGATGCCCACGGTCATCGCATTGACGAGGATATTGCCGTCATAGGCGCGATGGAAATTGGTCTCGCCGCCGACCGTCGGCACGCCGACGCAATTGCCGTAGCCGCCGATGCCGGCGACGACCCCGGCGACGAGGTGCCGGGTCTTCGGGTCGTCCGGGCTGCCGAAGCGCAGCGAATTGAGCAGCGCCACCGGGCGGGCGCCCATCGTGAACACGTCGCGCAGGATGCCGCCGACCCCGGTCGCCGCGCC
>JAGWPW010000003.1 GCA_028870315.1 Sphingomonadales bacterium
AATCGTCGGCATCGTCACGATCAGCGAGGCCGGCCTCATCGATCCGACCGATCCCGAAGGCAAATGGGCGGCGGTGAAGGTCAAGCCGCTGCGCAAGCTCGCCCATCCGGTAACGCTCAAGGCGATCAAGGCCGATCCGGCGCTGGCCGACATCGAGCTTGTCCGCCAGTCCCGCCTGTCGGTCGCCGCGATCACCCCGCGCGAATGGGCGCATATTCTGGCGATGGCCGGCGATTGATGCGCGAACGGGCGTGCCATTGCGGGACGTGCCGCGACGGGACGCGCGCGGGCGGTGGCGCAATGGCTAATAAGAGCTTAATGCCCGCGCATGACGAGAGCCTTGCGCGCCAGCGATATCCGTGCCCGCCACCCGGCGCCGCGTCGCCCATCGCCTGCACGTCTGCGCCGCGCGCCGACGCACCCCGCGCCGGTGCCGCACCGCCTCGCGTCCTGTCTTGGCGACGCCTTCCTCACCTGGTGCGCGGGCTTTGTCGCCTTCAGCGTGTTCTTTGCCTAGCCAAAGCATCGCGCCAAAAAGTGGGTACCGGTTTTTGGCAAAAAGCGATGCGACAACAAAGGCATGAAGCATCGCGCCAAAAAGTGGGTACCGGTTTTTGGCAAAAGGCGATGCGATAACAAAGGCATGACGCAAACTGCGTGATTTTTTGATCCCGCATGGCGCCCTGGCGTAGCTTCGGGCGGTTTCAGGCTCGCATCGGTGCCGCCGGCCGCTTCCGCCGCGTCGCTATACCGGCGTCATTTCGCGAGCTTGCGCCGTGCGGCGAGGGCGGTCGCGGCGGCGCCGAAAAGGACCAGCATCGGCGGCGCGGGCACCGGGGTCGGGCCGCCCGAGCTGGTGGTGCCGCCCGAACTGGTCGATCCCGAACTGGTGCTGGTGCTCGACGAGGAGGACGAGCTTGTCGAGGAGGACGAGCTTGTCGAGGAACTCGTGCTCGACGAGGTGCTGCTCGAAGTCGAAGTGGCGCCGCTCGACGTCGAAGTGCTGCTCGAGGTCGCGCCGCTCGACGTCGAGGTCGAAGTCGAGGTCGCCCCGCTGGATGTCGAAGTCGAGGTCGCCCCGCTTGAGGTCGAAGTCGAGGTCGAGCCGCCCGAGGTCGAGGTCGATCCCCCCGAGGTCGAACTGGTCGAGCTGACATTGCCGCTGGAGGTCGAGGTCGAGCCTCCCGAGGTCGAGCTGGTCGAGCTGACATTGCCGCTGGAGGTCGAGGTCGATCCTCCCGAGGTCGAGCTGGTGGAGGTGACACCGCCCGTCGAGGTGGTGGAGGTGATGCCACCCGTCGAGGTCGAACCCCCAGTGGACGAAAATCCGCCGGTCGAGGTCGAGGTCGAGCCGCCGGTCGAGGTCAGCCCGCCGGTCGAGGTCGAGGTTGAACCGCCGGTCGAGGAGAACCCGCCGGTCGAGGTCGAAGTCGAGGTCGAGCCGCCGTTGGTGTTGACCACCACCACGCCGCCGCCGCCGCCGCCGCCGAAGAAGCCGCCGAGAAAACCGCCCATCATGCCACCGCCGAAGCCCGCATTGTCGTGCACCACGACTTCGCGGACACCGCCGCCGCCGCCGTTGTAGGGCATCGGCGGGGGCATCCGCGGCGGCAGCGGGGGCGGCGGCAGCGGCATTGCGATCTGTTGCGCCGGCGTGCAGCAGGCCGGCCGGGCGAGCGGATGATGTGCATGCCGCACCGCGCGCACCAGCCGCACGCGCTTGTCAGGCGCGCGATGCGCCTTTGCATGCTTCACATATTGGGGCGTTCCGCCGAACTGCTTCACCGCCTCATGCACCGCGCCGCCCCCGATCAGGGTACCGCCGGCCGCGAGGACGGTCAGTTTGAGGATCGCTGTGCGCACCGACGACATGATTCCAGTTCTTTCCCGGACCTCGCCGGGGATGACGGCGAAGCTGCAACGGGCACAAAGCGCGCGTCGGCGCCCGCCGACAACCGGTGGATCGCCAAACCGCTGTCCAGAAACGGGATTCGCGGCGGATTCCGGCGCCTGGGCGCAAAACTGTCCCGCGCCGGTACGGGAATGGCGCGTGGATTTAACGCGGCGCGCTGGCCATCTTCGCTATTTGCCCTCGCCCGCGCCGGCGTCGAACAGCCCCGGCTCTGCGCCCTGCGGCGGCGGTGGCGGCGCAAGGCCGAGATGGCGCCAGCCGCGATCGTTGAGGCACCGTCCGCGCGCGGTGCGGGCGACGAGCCCGAGCTGGATGAGATAGGGCTCGATCACCTCCTCGACGGTATCGCGCGGTTCGGAAAGCCCGGCAGCCAGCGTCTCGACGCCGACCGGGCCGCCCTTGTAGATATCGGCGATCATGTGGAGATAGCGCCGGTCCTGCGCGTCGAGCCCGAGCGCATCGACCTCGAGCCGGGTGAGCGCGGCATCCGCCAGCGCGCGGGTGACGCGCGCCGCGCCGTCGACATGCGCAAAATCGCGCACCCGGCGCATCAGCCGCCCGGCGACACGCGGCGTGCCGCGCGCGCGCCGCGCGATCTCGCGCGCGCCGTCGCTGTCGATCGCGAGACCAAGCAGCCGGGCGCCGCGGGCGACGACGAATTCAAGCTCGTCCACGGTGTAGAACTGCAAGCGCACCGGAATGCCAAAACGGTCGCGCAGCGGCGTGGTCAGCAGCCCCTGCCGGGTGGTCGCGCCGATCAGCGTGAACGGCGGCAGCGGCACGCGCACCGAGCGCGCCGACGGCCCTTCGCCGATGATGAGATCGAGCGCACGATCCTCCATCGCCGGATAAAGCACCTCCTCGATCACCGGATTGAGGCGATGGATCTCGTCGATGAACAGAACGTCGCCTTCGCCCAGGTTGGTGAGCAGCGCGGCAAGATCGCCCGGCTTGGCGACCACCGGGCCCGAGGTGGCGCGAAAGCCGACCCCGAGCTCGCGCGCGACGATCTGGGCGAGCGTGGTCTTGCCGAGCCCCGGCGGACCGAAGAACAGCACATGGTCCATGGCTTCGCCACGGCTGCGCGCGCTTTCGATGAAAATCGCCAGATTGTCCTTCGCCGCCTCCTGGCCGACGAATTCGGCAAGCGTCTTGGGGCGCAGCGCCGCATCGACGTCCTCGCCCTGCCGGCCCGAGGCAAGAAGCGGATTCTCGCTCACGCCGCGGCCAGCTTGAGCGCCAGCCGCAGCAGCGGATCGAGGCTGGCATCCTCACCCAACTCGGCGATGGCGCGCGTCACCGCGCCGCTTGCCACCGCCGGCTTGAAACCGAGGTTCTGCAAGGCGGATACCGCATCGCCGATGACCGAGCCGACGATGCCCGGTCGCGCCGGCTCCGGCCCCGTACCGCCCGGCGCATGCCCGGCCTTGTCCTTCAATTCGTTGACGATCCGCCCGGCAAGCTTGGCGCCGACCCCCTGCGCGCGTGCGACCATCGCCGCATCGCCGCCGGCGCAGGCGCGCTGCAATTCCTCGACGGTGAGCGCCGACAGGATCGCCAGCGCGACCTTGCTGCCCACCCCCTGGATATGGGTGAGCAGGCGGAACCATTCGCGCTCGCCGGCGCTGGCGAATCCGATCAGCCGCATGTCGCTGTCGCTGACCTGCATTTCGGTATGCACCGTCACCCGCTCGCCGCGCGGCCCAAGCGCGGCAAGCGTGCGGCTGGATGCCTGGACGAGATAGCCTACCCCGGCAACGTCGATGACCGCCCAGTCCGGACCGAAATCGTCAAGCGTGCCGGTAAGTCTGGCGATCATGCTTTGTTCTATGGCACAGGCCGGCGTGAAGGAAAAGACGCGTGCTGCCGCCTGCGCTGATTGATTTGCCCGATTTTCCGCTTTGCCCGCTTCGTTCCCGCTCCGACTGGCGCCTATGCCTGCCTTGAAAAGGCTGCGGGGCAGATCTCGGCGCGATAGAGCAAAAGCCCCATCCATGCCGAGACAAGGCACATCGCCGCGCTCAGCAGCAACTGCTGGACGATCGGCACGCCCAGCGCGCTCAGCGCCACCGCCAGCAGCGCGCCTGCGACCATCGCCCCCGAATTGACGATATTGTTCGCCGCGATCGTGCGCGCCGCCTGCGACTTGTCGACGAAGGTTGTCAGAAAGGCATAGAGCGGCACCACGAACATGCCGCCGCACACCGCGATGCCAAGCAGCGAAAGCAGCAGCGGCAGCGCCAGCGGCTGTTCGAGAAACTGCCGCGGGCCGAGCAGGCCACCGTCGGGGGGCAGGTGCCAATGCGCGCAGACTTGCTCGAACAGCACCACGAACAGCGCCATTCCCAGCACCGCCGAGGGCGCGAAGCGCGCCGAGACCTTGCCCTTGAGCAGCGCATTGATCGAAACCGATCCCAGCGCCACCCCCACCGAGAACATCACGAGGAACAGATTCGCCACCCCCTTGCTTGCCGACAGCACATGGCGCGCGAGCGGCGGGAACTGGATGATGAGCACCGAGCCGATCGCCCAGAACACGCTGATCGCCACCACCGCGAGGAACACGCGGCGATCATGCATGGTGTTGCGCACCAGCGCGATCGACGAGCGGATGAAGCGCAGGTCGAGCGGTGCATCGGTCACCATGGGGGGCGCAGGCGGGATCATCCGCGCGCTTGCCCAGCCCGCGAACGCGGTCAGCAGCACGCCCGCCGCCGCCCATTGGACCGGAATCCAGCCGGCAAGGATCGTGCCCGCAAGGATCGCGAGATAGGTTCCCGCCTCGACCAGGCCGGTGCCGGCGAGCACTTCCTCGGGACGCAGGTGCTGCGGCAGGATCGCGTATTTGATCGGGCCGAAGAAGGTCGAATGCACCCCCATCGCGAGCACGCCCGCCAGCATCAGCGGGATCGCCAGCGTATCGACCGCGATCCCGCGCCACGCCAGCAGCAGCCCCGCGCCGCCGACCAGCATGATCGCGATTTCGCAGGCCTTGACGATGCGGATGATCCGCGCCTTGTCGCGCATGTCGGCAAGCTGGCCCGACAGCGCCGACAGCAGGAAAAAGGGCAGGATGAACAGCCCCGAGGCGATGGCGCTGAACTTCGTCTCGGCGCGTTCGGAATCATAGACCGAATAGACGACGTAGAGCACCATCGCATTCTTGAAGAGATTGTCGTTGAACGCGCCGAGCAGTTGGGTGACGAACAGCGGCCAGAATCGGCGCGTCCGCACAAGGTGCGTCGATGTGGTCATGGCCGGTACGAAATCCTCTCGCTCTCGCGCTTTTCCTAGGGGGCATCGGCGGCGACGGCAATCGCCGATGCCCGGACCGGCGCGCAGGCCGGCGCGCCCTTTTTCACAGCCGGTTTAGCGGCTATGCGCGGCGGTGATGCTGACGCTGCCCAACCTTCTGACGCTGTCGCGCATTCTCGCGGTGCCGGTGCTTGTTGCCTTGCTGTGGTGGCCGCACTGGCCGCTGGGCTTCGGCATCGGCTTTGGCGTCTATGCGCTGATGGGGGTGACAGACTACTTCGACGGCTATCTCGCCCGCGCGCAGGGCACCGTCTCCAGGCTCGGCATCTTCCTCGATCCGATCGCCGACAAGATCATGGTCGCCTCGGTGATCCTGATCCTGGTTCACAATCGCGACATCACCGGCGGCCATGTCATCGCCGCGCTGGTCATCCTGTTGCGCGAGATCGCGGTGTCGGGGCTGCGCGAATTCCTGGCGGGGCTGCGAATCTCGGTCCCGGTATCGCAGCTCGCCAAGTGGAAAACGACGCTGCAGATGATCGCGCTGGGCTCGTTGATCCTCGGCGGCGCGCTGCCGTGGTGGGGACTGCCGCATGATCTGGGGCTGGCCGCGCTCTGGGCGGCGGCGGCGCTGACGCTGGTGACAGGCTGGGATTACCTGCGCGCCGGCTTGAAGCACATGGACTGACGGCGCGGTGGCCGGGCCTTTCACCACCGATGCGATCGTCGTCGGCGCCGGGGCGGTGGGGCTGGCCTGCGCGCGGGCGCTGGCGCGGCGCGGCGACGAGGTCATCGTCCTCGAAGCCCGGGACGCCTTCGGCCAGGGCATTTCCTCGCGCAATTCCGAGGTTCTGCATGCAGGCATCTATTATCCGACCGGCTCGCTCAAGGCGCGGCTGTGCGTTGCCGGCAACCGGCTGATCCGCGAATATTGCGCGCTTCATGGCATCGCGCTCGATCCCTGCGGCAAGCTCGTCGTCGCGACCGCCTCCGGGGAGGAACCGGCGCTCGCCGCAATCGCCGCGCAGGCCGCGGCCAACGCGGTTCCGGCGACGCGGATGCTGACCGGCGCCGAGGCGCGCGGCCTCGAACCGCGGCTCGTGGCGAGCGCGGCGCTGCATTGCCCGACCAGCGCGGTGTTCGACAGCCACGGCTACATGACCGCGCTGCTCGGCGAGATCGAGGACCACGGCGGCCGGCTTGCGGTGGCGACGCCGTTCCTTTCGGCCGAAGTGACGAGGCAGGGGTTTCGCCTGCGCTGCGGCGGCGCCGAGCCGGTGACGATCGCCTGCCAGAGGCTGGTGCTTGCCCCCGGGCTTGGCGCGCAGGAAGCGGCGCGGGCGATCGACGGCTTCCCGCCCGCGCTGATCCCCGCGCGCCATCTCGCCAAGGGCAGCTATTTCGCGCTCAACGCGCCCGCGCCGTTTTCGCGGCTGGTCTATCCGCTGCCGGTGCCCGGCTCGCTCGGCACGCATTACCGGCGCGACCTTGGCGGCCAGCCGCTGTTCGGGCCCGACCTCGAATGGATCGATCACGAGGATTACACACCGTCGGCATCGCATCGCGACCGCTTCGCCGCGGCGATCCGCCGCTATTGGCCCGCGCTCGACCCGCAGGCGCTGACCCCCGCCTATGCCGGCATCCGCCCCAAGATCCACGGGCCGGGCGAGCCGCAACCCGATTTCGACGTCTGCCTTGCCGAACGCCACGGCCTGCCCGGGCTTGCCGCGCTGTTCGGGATCGAAAGCCCGGGGCTCACCGCCTCGCTTGCGCTTGGCGATCATGTCGCGCGGCAGCTTGCCGAGGGCTGATCGGCGCTCGCGGCACGAAGCTCAGGGCGCGAGCAGTTCCTTGAGCGGGACATTGGCATCGGCCAGCCGGGCGCGATCGGGGCTGATCCGCGCCTCGACCAGCTTGCGGCCCTGGACGTAATCCTTGACCATGTTGACGCAGTCGAGCGCGATCACCCGCCCGGCCTTGAGATAGACCACCGAGAAGGCGCGCGCAGCGGGATCGCCGCGCAGCACGGTCTCGTCATAGCCGGTCGACAGCCCCGCGGTCTGCAAGCGCAGGTCGTACTGGTTCGACCAGAACCACGGAAAGGCGTGATAGGGTTGCGGATCGCCGCAGATCGCCTTGGCGACGCAGCTTGCCTGATCGTTGGCGTTCTGCACCGATTCGACCCGCATCACCGCGCCATCGGCGAAATCGCAGGCGAAGGAGGCACAATCGCCAATCGCGTAGACCTGTGGCAGGCTGGTGCGGCAGAAGCCATCGACCGCAACGCCATTGCCGCCGGCCGCGCCCGCGGCGATCAGCGGCGCCACCGCGGGCACGATGCCGATGCCGACGATCACCGCATCGGCGGCGATCGCGCTGCCATCGGCCAGCCGCACCGCCGCGACCCGCCCGCCGCTTGTGCCGCTCTCGCTTTCCAGCGCGACGACCGCGACCCCGGTGCGCAGATCGACCCCATGCGCGCGATGCTCGCGCTCGTAGAAGGCGGACAGTTCAGGCCCGGCAACGCGCGCCAGCACCCTTGGCAGCGCCTCCAGCAGCGTCACGCTGCAACCCAGCTTGGTCAGCACCGCCGCCGCTTCGAGCCCGATATAGCCGCCGCCGATCACCACGATATTTTTGACGCCGTGATCGATCTCGCCCATCAGCCGGTCGCAGTCCTCGCGGGTGCGCACCGGGTGAATGCCGGCAAGATCGCTGCCGGGGCAGCTGAGCGGGCGCGGATCGCCGCCCGCCGCCCAGACCAGCGTGCCATAGCCGCAGGCGGTGCCGTCACCCAGCGTCAGCCGCCTGGCCGCCGGGTCGATCGCGGTCACCTCGCGGCCCAGCACCAGCTCGACCTGCTTTTCGCCCCAGAAATGCGGCGGGCGGATATAGAGCCGGTCGAAGGTCTTTTCGCGCGCGAAATACTCCTTGGAGAGCGGCGGGCGTTCGTATGGCGGCTCGTTCTCGCGGCCGATCATCGTCACCGATCCGCTGTAGCCATGCTGGCGCAGCGCGATCGCGCATTGCGCCCCGCCATGGCCTGCGCCCACGATCACCACATCCGCCTGCATAAGCCCCTCGCTTCCACCCGGTTCTCCTGCGCGGCCTGTAATCGAACCGGAGGAAAGAAAAAAGGGATTCGCGGGCGCCGGCCCGCCCCGCCCGGCTCAGCTTCGCGTCAGCGCATCGCCGACGCCGACATGCCGGCCGCTGGTGATATAGACGACATCGCCCACGCGGGTGATGGCGAACAGCTTCTTCGCGAAGGGCAGCGGCGTGCCGATGCAGCCGTGGCTGGCATAGCCGTTCTCGACCTTCGTGGCATGGATGGTGACGCCGTCGCTGGTGAGGCGCAGCATGTAGGGCATGCGCGCGTCGTAAAGGTTCGAGACGTGGTTCGCATCCTTCTGGGTGATCGGGAAGACGCCGGTGGGCGTCGGCTTTTCGGGCGAGCCGATCAGCACCGCGGCGGTGCCGATCTCATAGCCGCCGCGGAACACCGAAAGCACCCGCGCCTCGAGATCGACGGTAATGATCGGCCGGCCCTGTGGCGCGCCGCGCTCGTCCCAATGCCATTCGCCATACTGAATCGGCCCCTTGATCGGCAGGATGTGGCGGATGACGAGGCGGTAGGCGGCTGCGGGCGCGGCTGCGCGAATCGGCGCGGCAGGCTTGGCCGGGGCGGGTTGTGGCGCGCTCGGGGCGGGCGGGCGGGCGAGATGCGGCGAATCATCGCCGAGATCGAGCATGCCGCCGATGGCGAGCGCGCCCAGCCCCGCGGCGATCAGCCCGCCGATCTCGTTTCGCGAAAGTGCCATTCCCGGAGGGCTAGCACCCGCCGGTTAAGGTTTGCACCCTCATCCATGCGCGCCGAACACATTGGCGATCGCGGTTGCCAGCCGCAGCGAGAGCGCCTGCGCGCGGGCGATCGGCTCGATGAGCTCGTGGCGGATCGCGGCATAGCCGGTCGCACCCTCGTCGGGATAATCGGCGGGTTCATCGACCGCGAAATCCTCAAGGCTCGGAAAGCTCGTCGGAAAGGCGCGGCGCAATTGCGCCAGTGCTTCGTCGATGCGCAGCGTGAAGACCATTTCGAGCACATCCTCGCGGGCGATGTCGTTGGCGCGGCTGAACGCCGGCACCATCACCGCGCGCAGGAACATGTGCTGCATCAGCGCCAGCCGCAGCGCCTGCATGACGCCGAGCGCACGGCGGGTGGGCTCGCGCTCGGGCATCGGCGCCTCGTCGGGGATCATCGCCAGCAGGCGGTGGAGCTTGAGCGCATCGACCCTGAGCCGCGAGGCAAGGCGGCGGAAGACGCCGGCGCGATCGTCGCTGGTGAGATATTCGGCAAGTGCGAGGCAGGCATCGGCGATATTGTCCTCGTGCCCGCGATAGGGGCGGCTTGCCCAATAGGCCGAGTTGAACAGCTCGCCATAGGCGGCGACGGTCTTGATGCTGGCCAGCGCGTTGGCGGCGCGCACCAGCCGCACGATCTGGCGGCCGCGCTCGCTCGCGCCGAGCAGCGCGGCGAGCTCTTCGCCGTTGCCTTCGCTGGCGGTGCCGACGCCGGCGATGATGTTCACCGGATAACCTAGCTGCTGGAGGATCGCATTATGCGGGATCGCGCGGATCTGTCGCAGGTTCATCTGGCGATCGGCTGCCAGGTCCGACTGGCGGCGCGACTTGCGGCTGCCGGTATCGTTCAACAGGCCAAGGCCAAATGCGGTCAGCGCGCGCGAATAGGTGGCGCTGGCGAGATGGCGCTGCTGGACGCGGCGGATGGCTCGGTAGAAATCGAGGCTGAGGTCGGTGCGGCGATAGAAGGGATCGGTCGGCGCATAGGGATCGGCCTGCGCGGGAGCGAGTTCGATGAACCGCGTCAGCGTCGCGAGCGCAAGCTCGGGGCTGCCGAAGAACAGATAGCCATCGCCGCCCTGGAAGCTGACCTCGGGTTCGAGCCGGATGCCGGCGCGCACGAAGCGCCGCCGCGCCCAGGGCGAAAGCGGCCAGGCCAGCCGGTCGGCCATGCCGGCAGGATGCGCGCCACGGCCCATCGATTCGCCATGCGTGTCGAAGATCAGCGCCGAGATGTCCGCCAGCTTGTGCTCGGCCATGCATTCGGCGAGCCGGCCTTGCAGCCGCTCGATCGCCAGCGCCGCCGGAATCTGACCGACGAAGCGCCCCGCGTCCGAAAAGCCGGTCTGGATCGCGATGCGGCCCCGGCGGCGTGCATAGTGTTGATAGGCAGGCTCGGCGAGCAGCGCTTCAAGGAAGCGTCCGCCATGTTCGAGCGCGCTTTCGGTCTCGAACAGCGGCGAGACATCGACCTTGTCGGCGATGCCGAACAGATCGGCGAAATACAGCGCCGCGAGCATGGTCGTGGGCTGTTCGCATTCGGCGACGAGCATGCGGATCGGGCTGTCTGCGTCGATGTGGTGGAGGATTTCCGCCATGGTCAGGAACTGGCGGATCGCGGTCGAATTCTCGATCGCCAGCGCCGCGAAATTCGAGCGCAGCGGCTTCACCGCGGCGAGCAGCTCGCGCATCTTCTTGAGCGCCGCCTGGCTGGCGAGATCGAGCGTGCCATCGGGGTCGATGCGGCGGCGGATCGCGTTTTGCAGCTGCGAGCTGTTCACCCGGAAATGGATCCAGCCCATGCCCAGCCCGTCGCCGCGCATCGCCGCCGCCACGATCAGCAGCCGCTCGGCGACCTCGGGGGCGGCGCCCCGCGCCTCGGCTTCCAGCTCGGCGATCACCGCGCCAAGGCTGGTCAGCTTGTCGGGATGATCGGCGGTGAGCGCGTTGGCCGCTTCGGAGAGCGCGGCGGGATCATCGAAGCTTGCCGCAAAGCGTGCCGCCATCGCTTCGGCGCGCGCGCCCGCGGCTTGAAGCCGCGCGGCGATCGCCGGGGCGGGTTCGCGAAGGCTCGCGACATAAAGCGCCAGCCTTTCAGCCTTTTCGTGCAGCCGATAGCGGATCGAGGTGTGCCAGCCGATGTCGGTGCGCCCGTCCATGTCGTAGCCGACCCAGCTCGCAAAGCGCAGCGGCAGCGGTTTCAGTTCCTGCCAGCGCCCCGGCCAGCGCTGGCGTGCGGCGGCGAACAGCACCGCATTGATGCGATCGCGCGCCGCCTGTGCCCGCGCGATCGCCGCCATCGCCGCGTCATGCTCGCTGTCGAGCGTAATCGGATCGCGGTCATGCGCGGCAAGGCAGACACCTTGCGCGCTGCAATCGCCCGAGGTCGCCGCCGCCACCACGCTTGCGGTTTCGGCGCGCGAGAGGAGGAAGGTCGGATGGGCGGTGAAGACGATATGCGCGACCGGACGCGACCAGCGCGCGGCGAAACCCTCGAAATCGGCACCCTCGGCCAGCCCCTTCAACCGCGCGAGATTGTCCTCGGGCGCAACCGGGGCGATGAGCCGGTGCAGCCGCTGCGCGCGCGCGCGCAACGCCTCGCATTCGAGTTCGGCGACCAGCGCCTCGACCCCGTCGAGCGACAGCGCGCCGCTTTCGATCTGGCGCGACAGCTCCAGCCCGAGCTGGAACACCGGGTTGAACAGCGGAGTCTCGGCGGTGCGGGGGTGCAGTTCATCGAGTCGGGCATCGAGTGCGGCAATTCCGGTCATACGGGTCAGCTCCCTGTTCGCGCCTTTCCCGGCCATCTTCCCCCGAATCCGGTTCAGCCCGGCGGCTTGAGCGCGGCGGCGGCGCGCGCCGCCGCGGTGATCGCGCCCCGGTCGGGCACGCCCCGGGGCACGAGCCAGCTCCCGCCGACGCAGAGCACCGCCTCCAGCGCCAGCCATTGCGGCGCGCTGGCAGCCGTGATCCCGCCCGTCGGGCAGAAGCGTGCCGCACCGAACGGCCCGGCGATCGCCTTCAGCGCGGCGATGCCGCCGTTCGCCTCGGCGGGGAAGAACTTGAAGCGGGTGAGCCCCAGTTCCATCCCCAGCATGATGTCGCTCGCATTGGCGGTGCCGGGCAGGAACGGCACGCCGCTGGCAATCGCCGCCGCGCCGAGCGCCGGGGTGAGGCCGGGCGAGACGATGAATTCGGCCCCCGCATCAAGCGCGCGGTCGAGATCGCCCGCGCCGAGCACGGTGCCCGCGCCGACGATCGCGCCGGGCACGTCCTTCATCGCGCGGATCGCGGCCAGCGCCACGGGCGTGCGCAGCGTGACTTCGAGCACCGGCAGCCCGCCTGCGACCAGCGCCTCGGCGACCGGCACCGCATGCGCGGCGTCCTCGATCACCAGCACCGGGATCACCGGTGCCTTGAGCATCAGCGTTTCGATGGCGGTCATGATTGATGCTCCATGGCAAAGGCGGCGGCGGCGCCGAGCAGCCCCGGCTGCGGATGGGTGATGAGCTTGACCGGCATCGCCGCCATCATCGCGGCAAAGCGGCCCTTGGCGGTAAAGCGGCTGGCAAAGCCCGATCCGAGAAGCCGGTCGCGAATACGCAGGCCCAGCCCGCCGGCGATCACCACCGCCGCCGCGCCCTGCGCCAGCGCGAGATCGCCCGCGACCGAGCCCAGCGCGAGACAGAAGCGCTCGACCGCGGCGACGGCGAGATCGTCGGTGCCGGAAAGCCCCGCCTGCCACAGCGCCCGGTCATCGCGCGGCACGATCGCCCGCCCTTCGAGCGCGGCAAGCACCGCATGGATGGCGACGATCCCCGGCCCCGAGACGATGCGTTCGGTCGAAACCCGGCGGTGGTGCGCGCGCAGATGCGCAAGGATCGCGTCTTCGATCGCATCGGTCGGCGCGTAATCGAGATGGCCGCCCTCGGTCGCCTGGACATGGCGCCGGCCGCGCGCGTCGCGCCGCACCCAGGCGACGCCGAGCCCGGTCCCCGGTCCGACCACCGAGATCACCCCGGTTTCGGGCAGGGCCTCTGGCCCCGCGAGATGGCAGAAATCGTCCGGAGCGGCGTGGAGCACCGCATGGCCAACCGCGGCAAAATCATTGACCAGGGTGACTTTCTCCACCCCCAGCTCCTCGCCGAGCTGTGCCGGGCGGATCGTCCAGGGGTTGTTGGTGAAGCGGATCACCTCGCCGCCGAGCGGCGCGGCGATCGCGATCGCGACAGCGCGCGGCAGCGCCCCGCCTTGCGCGCGCGCGAAGGCGTTCCAGGCGGTCTGGAAGCTCGCATGGTCGCGCGTCGCCAGCGTCACCGGCTCGCCGAGGGTGATCGCGCCATCGCGCGCGATCCGCGCCAGCGCGAAGCGCGCATGCGTGCCGCCAAGATCGATGGCGACGAGTTCGCTCGCCGCCGCCGCCGCCGGGCTGAGGCTGTCGAGCGCGACGCTCACAAGCCCGCCAGCGCCAGCATGGCCGAGCCGCCCTGTTCGGCGCCATCGGCGAAACGGCGCATCATCGCGAACAATTCGCGTCCCACCCCGGCCTGATCGGGCGGCGGCGGCGCGGGCGCACGCGCGCCAAGATCGGCGGTTGTTTCGAGCAGCCCGTCCTCGGCCGAAAGCCGGATGATGTCGCCATCGCGCAGCCGGGCGAGCGGCCCGTCGTCCAGCGCCTCGGGGATGACATGGATCGCGGCGGGCACCTTGCCCGAGGCGCCCGACATGCGTCCGTCGGTGACCAGCGCGACCTTGAAGCCGCGGTCCTGCAACACGCCGAGCGGCGGGGTCAGCTTGTGCAGCTCGGGCATGCCATTGGCCTGCGGACCCTGGAAGCGGACCACCACCACCACGTCGCGTTCGAGCTCGCCCGCGGCGAAGGCGGCCTGCACCGCTTCCTGGCTGTCGAAGACGCGCGCCGGCGCCTCGATCGTCCAGCGCTGTTGTTCGACCGCGCTCGTCTTGAAGATCGCGCGGCCAAGGTTGCCGGTGACGAGGCGCATGCCGCCATCGGGCTGGAACGGCGCCCAGACCGGGCGCAGCATGGCATCGTCGCCGCTTTCGGTCGGCGCCGCGCGCCAGCCCAGTGCCCCGTCCTTGAGCCACGGCTCGCGCGCATATTCGCCCATGCCGCCGGCGGCGACGGTGAGGATGTCGCCATGCGCGAGCCCGCCGTCGAGCAGTTCGCGGATTACCCAGGGCATGCCGCCCGCCGCGTGGAAGTGGTTCACATCGCCCGCGCCGTTCGGGTAGATGCGCGCGATCAGCGGCACCGCCGCCGACAGCGCGTCGAGATCCTGCCAGTCGAGCACGATGCCCGCCGCGCGCGCCATCGCCGGCAGATGGATCGCGTGGTTGGTGCTGCCGCCGGTCGCCAGCAGCCCGACGCAGGCATTGACGATCGCCTTTTCATCGACGACCCGCGCCATCGGCCGGTAATCCCCGCCATGGCGGGTGATCGCCGCCAGCCGGTGCACAGCCGCCCGGGTCAGCTGCGTGCGCAGCGTCGTGTCGGGGAGGACGAAGGAGGCGCCGGGCAAATGCAGCCCCATCATCTCCATCATCATCTGGTTGGAATTGGCGGTGCCGTAGAAGGTGCAGGTGCCGGCGCTGTGATAGGAAGCGCTTTCGCTGGCGAGCAGATCCTCGCGGCTCGCCTTGCCCTCGGCATAGAGCTGGCGGACCTTCTGCTTGTCCTTGTTGGCCAACCCCGAGGGCATCGGCCCCGAGGGTATGAAGATCGCCGGCAGGTGGCCGAAGCGCAGCGCCCCGATCACCAGCCCCGGGACGATCTTGTCGCAGATGCCGAGCGGCGCCATGCCGTCGAACATCGCATGGCTGAGCGCGACCGCGGTGCCGAGCGCGATGGTATCGCGGCTGAACAGCGACAGCTCCATGCCGTCCTGGCCCTGCGTCACCCCGTCGCACATCGCCGGAACCCCGCCGGCGACCTGCATCGTCGCGCCGACCTCGCGCGCCCACAGCTTCATCTTCTCGGGATAGCGGCCATAGGGCTGATGCGCCGAGAGCATGTCGTTATAGGCGGTGACGATCGCGAGATTGGGCGCGCGGCCGGCGGCGATCGCCGGCTTGTCCTCGCCCGAGGCGGCAAAGCCATGCGCGAGGTTCGAGCAGGACATGCGGCTGCGGCTGCCGTGGCGATCGGCCTCGCGGTCCATGAGATCGAGATAGCGCCGCCGGCTCGGCGCCGAGCGCTCGATGATTCGCTGCGTGACGCGGGCGATGGTGTCGTTGAGCGCGGCCATGTGCCTCAGGCCCTTCGGGCAGGTTGGATGAAACGAAGAAGATCAGGGCGGCCGGCGGTCCCGGCGCCTGGTGCGCTCGTCCGCGCGGCGTCGGTTGGCGTCGCTTCACGAGGCGCGGCTGCGGCGGAGGGTTCATTCATGCCAGGTCACCCCGTTCTTGGCGGCAAGCGCGATCGCCGCGGTCGGCCCCCAGCTCCCCGCGGTATAGGGCTGTGGCGCCATGCCGTGATCGGCCCAGCTCGCGCGGATCGCGTCGATCCAGTCCCATTGCGCCTCGACCTCGTCGCGCCGGACGAACAGCGTCTGGTCGCCCTCGATGAGGTCGAGCAGCAGCCGTTCATAGGCGATGCGCCTGGTCGGCCCGGCGAAGGCGTCGGGCATGCGGATGTCGAGCGGAACGCTGCGCAGGCGGATACCCTCGCGGTCGAGCCCGGGAACCTTGGACATCAGCGACAGGGTGATGTTCTCCTGCGGCTGGATGCCGATGACGAGGCGATTGGGCTGGGTGCGCGCGCCGCGGCCGGCGAAGATCGAATGCGGCACGGGCTTGAACTGGACGATGATCTCGGTCACGCGCTCGGGCAGGCGTTTGCCGGTGCGCAGATAGAAGGGCACGCCCTTCCAGCGCCAGTTGTCGAGATGCGCCTTGATCGCGACGAAGGTTTCGGTGTCCGACGGCTGGCCAAGTTCGTCGAGATAGCCGGGAACCGCATGGCCGGCGATGGCGCCTGCGGCATATTGCCCGGTCACGGTCTCGTCGGGCGCGACAAGGCGCAGACAGCGCAGCACCTTGACCTTCTCGTCGCGCACCGCGGTCGCATCGTACAGCGCGGGCGGCTCCATCGCCACCAGCGCGAGCAGTTGCAGCATGTGGTTCTGCACCATGTCGCGCAGCGCGCCCGCGCCATCGTAGAAGCCGACGCGGCCTTCGAGGCCCACGGTCTCGGCGACGGTGATCTGCACATGCTCGATATGCGCCGAATTCCACAAGGGTTCGAAGAAGATATTGGCAAAGCGCAGCGCCAGGAGGTTCTGCACCGTCTCCTTGCCGAGGTAGTGGTCAATGCGGAAGATGCGCTCCTCGGGAAAGGCGCGTGCCACCGCATCGTTGATCCGTGCGCTCGTCTCGAAGCTGGTGCCCAGCGGTTTTTCGAGGCCGATGCGGGTGCGCTCGCCGGCAAGCCCGCTCGCCGCGAGCCCGGCGATGGTCGGCTCGAACAGGCTGGGCGCGGTTGACAGGAAGATCGCCAGCCCGCGGCCTTCGCCATCGACCTTGTCGGCCAGCGCCTGGAACTGGTCGGTCGCGTTGGCGTCGAGCGGCTGGTAGCGCAGCCGCCGCAGGAAGCCGTCGATCGCCGGGCGGCGCGAAGCGGCGAGATGGGTGTCGAGCGCTGCATGCGCGAAGGCGCGAAAGCCATCATCGTCGAAATCGGAACGGGCGGTGCAGACGATGACGAGATCGTCCGCGACCAGCCGGTCGGCATGAAGCGCGCACAGCGACGGCAGCAGCATCCGCTGGGCAAGGTCGCCCGAAGCGCCGAACAGAAGCAGGCGATCGGCGGTAAAGCTCATCAAGGCGTCACTCCGCGAAGCGCCGGCGGGCATCGGCAGCGCCTTGCTGCCGGTGCTGCACCTGCGAGCGGCAAGACCTAACAGCGATGGCGCGCCATTGCCAGCCGCCTTGCGCATCGCCGCGACCGCACCGCGCTGCGCGTGAGGGAGCTCGCTTGCGCCGCCGCCCGGCCGCCGCTAGGGCCGCCTCTCCAGCGCATGCGGAGCGGTGGCCGAGTGGTCGAAGGCGCTCGCCTGGAAAGTGAGTATACGCCAAAAGCGTATCGAGGGTTCGAATCCCTCCCGCTCCGCCAAGCGCCCGATGAGGTCCGCTCTGGACTCCTTGCTACTGACCAGGCTGCGGCAAACGCGCGCTCATACCGCACCGAACTGCCGATGGCCGCCTCGCTGGCCATCAATGCGCAGCGTCGTCGATCACCGAGATCGCTCGCGCCGGGCATTGGCTTTCGGCGCGGCGGACGAGGTCTTGCAGGCCTGGCGGCACTTCGGCGAGCAGGACTTTGGCGTAGCCGTCTTCGTGGAGTTCAAAGACTTCGGGGCAGATGCCGACACAGATGCCAAAGCCGGCGCAGATTTCGGGATCGACGCGGACTTTCATCGCGGGCTGGCCTCCACCGGGTCGAATTCGATGGCGATGTGGGTCAGGCCGCGCAGGATGAAGGTGGGCAGGTAGCTGTAGCGGCGGGCGCCGGCGGGGCCGTGGATTTTTTCCGAGATGCGGATGTCGCGGGTGCGGTCGAACATGCGGTTGAGCGCGACGATGGTTTCGGCGCGGGCCAGCGGCGCGCCGGGGCAGGCGTGGCGGCCGGCGCCGAAGGCGACGTGGAGCCGGGCGTTCTTGCGGTCGAACTGGAACTCCTCGGGATTCTCGAACTTGCGGGCATCGCGGTTGGCGGCGCTGTTGGCGATATAGAGGAAGGTGCCGGCTGGGATTTCGACGCCGCCGACGCTGGTCGGCTTCTTCGCAAGGCGGAAATCGCCCTTTACCGGCCCTTCGATGCGCAGGCATTCCTCGACGAAATTGGGGATGAGGCTGCGTTCGGCGCGCAGCCGCTGCTGGATGTCGGGGCGATCACCGAGCACCTGGAAGGCGTAGCTGAGCAGGCGCACCGTGGTTTCCTGCCCGGCGGCAAACAGATTGGCGGCGATGCGTGCGACCTCGATCGGCTCGGGAACCGCGCCGCCGGGGAAGGTGGCGCGGGCGAGGCCGGTGAGGATGTCGTCCTTCGGATTGCGGCGGCGATCCTCGATATAGGCCGAGAATTTGTCGTAGAGCCATTCGAGCGGCCCGTGCGAAACCTCGCCATCGGTGCCGCCGACGACCGCGCCGCCGCTTTCCTGCTCGACGCGGATGAGGTGCTGGCGGAATTCGACGCGGTCCGTTTCGGGCACGCCGAGCAGGTCGGCGACGACCAGCACCGCGAAGGGCTGGGCGAAGTCGTTCATGAATTCGCATTCGCCGCGGGAAAGGAAGCTGTCGATCTGCTGATCGGCGAGCTTCCACATGAAGTCCTCGTTTTCCTTGAGGCGCTTGGGAGTGATCAGCGACATGAGCAGCGCCCGGTGCTCGGTGTGCACCGGCGGGTCCATGGTCGGGAGCTGGTCGTGGAAGGGGGTGCGGTCGCGGAATTCCTCGATCAGCGCCGAGATGTCCTCGTCGCGGTGCTCGGCAAGCGGGATGGGGCAGCCGGCGAACGGTCCGGTGGTCGACATGCAGGAGGAGAAACGATCGGGGTCGTTATAGATTTCGAGCGCCTCCTGATAGCCGGTGACCATGACCACACCCTGATGCGGCTCGCGCAGCACCGGCGACTGCTCCCTGAGGTAATCGAAATAGGCGTAGGGATCGTCGATGAACCGATCGCTGCGGAAGAAATCATGCGCGTCGAAATCACTGGCTGCCTTGGTCATCTTCGCTCCTTCGGCGCGCGGCCGGCCATCATCGGCTGAACGTCGGGTCAGCGTATATCGCCATCGCGGCGCATCGGCTATGCCAAGCGTGATCGCCCGAACGATCCCGCAATGGCCGGCGGATCAGTCGCTCAGCGTCAGCGGTGTTCCGGGCAGCGGAATGAAATCGGCCTCGTCGCCCGGCACCATGGCAAAGCGGCCTTCGCGCCAGTCGGCTTTGGCCTGATCGATCCGCTCGCGCGAGGCGCTGACGAAATTCCACCAGACGTGGCGGGGGCTGGCGAAAGCCGTGCCGCCGAGCAGCATGACGATGCCGCCCGTCTCCGAGCCCATGGTCAGCGCCGCGCCGGGGGCGAGCAGGGTCAACTCGTAAAGCCGCAGCGGCGCGCCGGCGATGCTTGCGGTGCCGCCGACCAGCATCACCGCGCGCTCCTCGGCGTCGGGGTCGATCGGCACGCTGCCGCCCGCCGCCAGGCGGATTTCGGCATAGATCGTCGGCGAATGGCAGGTGGTCGTCGCCGCCGCGCCCCACAGCCGGCCGATGATGACCCGCGCCGCCGCGCCGCCGGCTTCGACCAGCGGCAGGTCGCGGCGGCTCTCGAAGGCGGGCGCGATCTCCTCCTTGCCGTCGGGCAGCGCCAGCCAGGTCTGCATGCCATAGAGTCGGGGGCCTTCGGCGCGTTCCTGCGCCGGGCTGCGCTCGGAATGGACGATGCCGCGCCCCGCGGTCATCAGATTGACCTGCCCGGGGTGGATGCGCGCGCAATTGCCGAGGCTGTCGCGGTGGTCGATCGCGCCTTCGAGCAGCCAGGTGACGGTGGCAAGGCCGATATGCGGATGCGGGCGCACGTCCATCGCGCTGCCTTTCGGCAGTTGCGCCGGGCCGAACTGGTCGACGAAGATGAACGGGCCGACCATTCGCCGCTGCGGCGAAGGCAGCGCGCGGCGCACGGTGAAGGCGCCAAGATCGTGGCTGACGGGGGTGATGGTCTGGAGGACTGGCGCTGTGTCCATCGCCTCAGCCCTGACCCAGCCGGCGCGCGGCTTCGAGCAGTTCGGTCGGGAACATCGCGATGATCGTCGAATTATGCTCGACCCCGATCTCGCTCAACGTCTGGAGCCGGCGCAATTCGAGCGCGCCGGGCACTGCGGCGATGGTCCGCGCCGCCTCGGCCAGCGTCTGCGCGGCCTGCTGTTCGCCCTCGGCCTTGATGATCCGCGCGCGCTTCTCGCGGATCGCCTCGGCCTCGCGGGCGATGGCGCGCTGCATCTGCTCGGGAATGTCGAGATCCTTGATCTCGACCGCGCTCACCGCGACCCCCCATTGTTCGCAGGTCCGGCCGAGCAGGTCGAGGAGGCGGGCATTGATCGCCACGCGGTCCTTGAGCATCTGGTCGAGGTCGCTCTGGCCGATCGCATCGCGCATGCCGGTTTCCGCCGCCTGGATCACCGCCCCCTGCCAGTCGAGCACCGAGATGACGACGAGCCGCGGATCGACCGCGCGGAACCACAGCACCGCATTGACCTTTACGGCAACGCCGTCGCGTGTCACCGTCTCCTGCGTGGCGAGCGCGAAGGTGATGGTCCTCAGATCGACCTTCACCACCCGGTCGATCAGCGGGATCAGCCAGAACCAGCCCGGGCCCTTGACGCCGGTCACCCGGCCGAGGCGGAAGACGACACCGCGCTGATATTCCTGGTTGATCCCGAAGGTGCGCGAGGCAAGCACCAGAAAGAGGATGACCAGAAAGACCAGAAATCCCGAAAAGGCCCCCAGCATGCTCCCCTCCTATTCGCCCGGCGCCCGCGCGCGGATCGCGAGCGCGTGCACCCTTTCGCCCGGAATGTTGCCGAGCGCGCGGTTGACCCGGCGCTGGCGTTCGAGCCGCGCGACCCCGGCGAAGGCCGCGCTCTCGATGGTGACGGTGAAATGCGATTCGCCCGAGCCGTCATCGCCGCTGTGGCCATGGTGGCGCGCGCTGTCGTTCACGACTTCGAGCCGGGTTGGCGCGAAGGCCTTGTGCAGCCGGTCGGCGATTTCGCGTTCGAGTGGTCCGCTCATCTGTCTTTCCTTCTAGCGCGATGCTTCCTAAATCCGAAGCGGATCATGCACGCGTCCGGGCCTTCTTGAAACACGATCGATTCCATGGCCGGGTCGCCGGCACGGCGCGGGGCTGCGCGTGGCCCGGCTGCGCGGCAACGGGCGAATTCCGTGCGCCGGGGGGGCGGCCCTCGGGCTTCGACGGGCCGGGCGATTTCCGCTGGTTCTGCCTCGACCACATCCGCGAATTCAACGCCGGCTATGATTTCTTCCGCGGGATGAGCGTCGAGGACATTCTTGCCGCGCAATCGCCGATCAGCGGCTGGGCGCGCGAAAGCCGCGCCTTTCGCGCCGACGGTGGGGTCGGGCAGGGGCCGCGCTGGGCCGATTTCAGCGATCCGCTCGAAGCGATCGGTGCGCATATGCGCGACCGCGCCGGCGGTGCCGCGCGGCGCGACGGGATGTTCAGTCCGGAAGAGCAGCGCGCGCTCGATGTCCTCGGCCTTGCGCCAAATGCCGATCGTCGCGCGCTGCGCCAGCGCTATTCGGAGCTCGTCCGCCGGTTCCATCCCGACCGCAACGGCGGTGATCGCAGCCATGAAACCCGGCTGCGCGCGGTGATCGAGGCGTGGCAGCTTCTGAAGAAGGCGCGCGGCTTTGCCTGAGACCTACCCTGCCTCGCACAGCGCCTTGAGCTGCTTTGCGCAGATGGTCCAGCCTTCGACGAAGCTCATCGCCTTCCACACCGCCGCGGGTGGCGCGGCGATGCTGAGCTCGACCTTCAGGCCCTGCGGCGCGCTGGACATGGCAAACTCCTTCAGGCCGGCGGCGGCATCGGCACCGGAAACAGCGGGCGATAGGGCCTTGCATCTTCGATGCAGCGCCGGACCGGCGGCAGCGCTTCGAGATGCGCGTGCCAGGCGCTGAGGCGCGCATGACGGGCCGCGATCGGGTGGACCCAATGGGCGTAATGCAGCATCGGCGCGGCGGCGCATTCGACCAGCGTGACCTGCCCTGCTGCGGGATAATATTCGAGCCAGCCGTCGAGCCAGCGGTAGCTGCGTTCGAGCCGGGCGCGCGCCGCATCGCAGCGCGACAGGTCGCGACTTGCCTCGGGGCGCAGATATTCGCCGATCACCTCGCCTGTCGGGCCCATCACATAATTGTCGAAAACCCGGTCGAGCAGCCGCACGCCGATCGCGGCATCGGTCTCCTCGGGCAGCAGCGATCCCATCGCCGGCTTGTGACGCGCGAGATATTCGATGATCGTCGTGCTTTCGAACAGGATGTTGTCGCCATCGACGAGCACCGGAAACTTGCCGAGCGGGCCGCCGTTGGCAGCGACGAAGCGGTTGTGCTCGCTGTCGGGCGCGGCGGGATCGAGCAGGTGGAATTCGAAATCGACCTCGCCCGCATAAAGCGCGATCAGCACCTTCCAGGTGTAGGACGAGAACGGGTGTCCATAAAGTGCCAGCATCGCTCAGCCTCCGGCCCGCGCCGCGATCGCGGCCCTGTCGATCGTCGTCATGGTGAACCTCGCCACCGGCTTGCGCGGCCGTTACAGCCCGAGCTTTTCGCGCAGCGCCGTCTCGGCCACTGCCAGCGTCTGCCAGCTTGGCCGGGCGCGGACGCGCGCGTACCATGCGGTGATTGCCGGATAGGGCTCGGCGTGCGGCGCGACCTCGACATATTCGAGCGCGCGCAACTGCGAGGCGACCGCGATATCGGCGAGCGAGAAGCTGTCATCGACCAGCCAGCCCTCGCCGCAGGCGCTTTCGAGATAATCGAAAATCCGCGGCAATTCCGCCTCGCCCTCGGCGGCGATCCGCTCATCGCCTGCCTTCTTGAGCAGCTTTGGCCCGACCAGCCGGTGGAACAGCACCTTGAGCCCGGCGCCGGCGAGAATCGTATCGGCATATTCGTCGAACCAGATCACCCGGCCGCGCGCCTCGGCCGCCGCCGGGATCAGCACCGGTTCGGGGTGTTTGGCGTCCATATAGGCGATGATCGCCGAGGAATCGGCCAGCGTGAAATCGCCGTCGCGCAGCGCCGGGATCTTGCCGAAGGGGCTGGCCTGGAGAAAGCCCGGATTGTCCGAGCCCGGGCCGGCGGGCTTGCTTGCATATGCGATGCCCTTCTCCTCGGCGGCAAGGCAGACCTTGCGCACGAAGGGCGAGAGCAGCGCGCCATAAATCAGCATGAACAGGTCTCCCCTGGCCGGAATCCGAGTCGGCTCCAGCTTTGCGCAAAGCTTATTGCAGCGCGCTGGCGCCGCGTATAGGCGGGATGCCCATGACCGAACTCAAGACCGACCGTGCCACCGTCCTTGCCGCACCCGATCGGGAAGTCGCGGTAAGGGCGCTGTTCGGCATCGACACCGACATGATGGTGCCCGCCTTCTCGGTCGCGGACGAGCGCGTGCCCGATCGCGACGACAGCTACGTCTTCGATCCCGACACCACGCTGGCGATCCTTGCGGGCTTCGCCTTCAATCGCCGGGTCATGGTCCAGGGCTATCACGGCACCGGCAAATCGACGCATATCGAGCAGGTCGCCGCCCGCCTCAACTGGCCCTGCATCCGCATCAACCTCGATGCGCATATCAGCCGCATCGACCTCATCGGCCGCGACGCGATCGTGCTGCGCGACGGCTTGCAGGTCACCGAATTTCGCGAAGGGCTGCTGCCCTGGGCGCTCCAGACGCCGACCGCGCTGGTCTTCGACGAATATGACGCCGGCCGCCCCGATGTCATGTTCGTGATCCAGCGCGTGCTCGAAACCGAGGGCAAGCTTACCCTGCTCGACCAGAACCGGGTGATCCGCCCCAATCCGTGGTTCCGGTTGTTCGCCACCGCCAACACCGTCGGGCTCGGCGATACCAGCGGGCTTTATCACGGAACGCAGGCGATCAACCAGGGGCAGATGGACCGCTGGAACATCGTCGTCGGCCTCAACTATCTCGCTGCCC
>JAGWPW010000043.1 GCA_028870315.1 Sphingomonadales bacterium
AGCAAATCGCACGCCCCGCCCTTACCCGGCGGGGTTTTTCGTTCGGGGATAGGCATGTCTCACGCCTCCCCCTCAAGCCGCCGGCCGGTGTTGAACAGCACCTCGCAATCGCAGGCGCCGCCGTTGGCTTTCAGCCAGATTTCTACCGCAGGCCAGTCCGCGCCGATGCTGTCGCAATAGGCGCGGGCATGGCGATGGGTGTGATCGCACCGGGCATCGTCCGGGGCGCCAAGCTGGCGGAACACATAGCCGACAAGCGCTTGGGCCTGCGACAACGGGATGGGGAGGGAGGTCGCGGCCATCGCTTATACCTCCCCTTCGCCAGCGATCAGGGCGCGAAGCGAATCGGCCGGGATCAAGGTGCGCGAGCCGATCTTGCGGGCCTCCAGGCGGCCCTCGGAAATCAACTGGTAGAGGCGGGTCTTGCCCAAGGTCGAGACGCGGCACGCTTCGCTGACACTATAGGCGAGGGGTTCGGGAGAGGGGTTCATATGGTCGGCTCCGTTCGGTTGTGAACGGGTCCGCTTGTCGATCGCCACCATAGATGGCGCAGCCGGATATCGCCGGAATCAGCCGGATAATGGCACGCTGTTATTTTCCGGCTTTGCCCAGCCGATCTAGCAACTGTCTAACGACTGGCTGCACCTGAGTGCGGCTGGGTTCGGGTTTGCCCTGTCGCGCCAATGCGTCGAACACCGCAGATATCAGTGCTTCTTGCGTTTCTGGCCGGCCATTTTCGTGGATATAGAAAGCCAGTTCCTCGGCGAACGCGGGCCACCAGCTTGCCGGCGGACGGCCCTTACCGGGCTGCGAGGTTATGGTCACCGCAACTTGCCTCTGGAATGTATTCTCGACAGGGCCATGCCAGCTCGGCACTGCTACGGCAGGTAGCCCGCGTGGATCGAAAAAGACCCCGTAGGCGCTACCTTCGCGCCGCGAATACTCTCCATCCACGTAAGAGAAACGGAAATCGCCACCCACCGGATCAAAGGTCCGATTGTCAGCTCCCGCATAATGAAAATGCGCCCAAAACTCGCGCGGTATTTCGGCGGGAATGCCAGAGTGCCAATGGAAGTCCCATGTCGAGATGATTTGGTCTAACGACGTCGGTCCCGTGTCGAGCGTGGAATCGATACTGGATGTCGTGGACCAAGCCGAGAGATGGCCGTCTCTCAGCCGCGCCAGCAGGGTTTCCAGCGCTACTTGCCGGCAAACCTCAAAGTTGGCGTAATCATTTCGGCGGTCATAGTGCCTCACTAACAGTTCGAACACGTCGCCTGCCGGCACCAGGCGCTCAAGTACGGCTATATCGTCCATCCCGCGCTCCGCAGCGGCTCCGATGGCGAAGCGGGGAAGCGCGTCGGAGTGTCGCGCTTTTCGGCTGGCCGGCCTATCCCCAGCCGCATCATAGGAACACGCCGGGAACGTTCAAGAGCGACCGCGCCTATTCGCTGGGGATTGTAGCACCATCGGCGGCGAGGATTGGACGCCGACCATGACCCCAATTTCTTGCAGCCCTATAAAGGGAGCGAGCCCATGCCGATGCGCGCGCGCTTTCAAGGATGCGGTTTGTGGCTTTGTCATTTCATGCCACCGCCCGTCCGATGCGCTCGGCAAGCACGCTGGCGACATAGCCATTTAGGCTCATGCCTTCGCGGGCGGCGGCGAGTTTCAGCTTTTCGTGCAGCGAGCGCGGCACGCGCTGGCGCCATTGCCCGGTCGCTGCCGGGCCGGGAATTTCGCGCCCCAATTCGCGCGCCGCATCGTGCCAGGCGCGGATCGCATCGCGCGCATCGGCAATCGCTTCCTCGGGGGTTTCGCCATCGCCCATGCAGCCGGGCAGCGCCGGCACGCTCGCCAGCCAGCCGCCGCCATCGGTCTCGCCCAAAGGCTCAAGCATGATCGCGTAGTCAGTCTGTTTCGCCTTCGCCTTTGCCATTACCCATGTCCCTTGCCAGTTCGATCAGCTTGCGGATGTAGATCGGCTTGATCGGACGCTTTGCCGGAATGGTGACGATCGCCACGGCTTGCGGCGCCGTCACCTTCCAATGCGAGCCACCGCCCGATGGCGGCAGGCACGTCCAGCCAAGCGCCTCGCACAATCGCTGCACGTCGCCGATGGTCCAGTCCCCGGCCGGGTTGCGACGCATCCGTTCAAGCAGCTTGTCCGCCTTGCTCATGGTTATAGATACCCTATGCGGTATCAAATTTCAACCAGCGGTGAACGCTGGCGGCCCATGGCGGATGATTGCGCCGTTGCTTTCAAAGCCCGTCATCCGCCTCGCCGGGATCGCTGATCGGGCAGCCGGGGCCTTCGCCACGATAGCGCGCGAAGTCGGGCTCGCCTTCGTCCAGGCCGTGGTCGGGATCATCATCCTCGGCATCCTCGTTCGCGGCAAGGGAGGATGCGCCGGGCATTTCATAGCCGCCAGCCGTCAGTTTGCGCCGCCCGCGCGTCTGCCATTCCGGCCACGATATATCCGCATCATCGCCCGCCAGTTCCGTGTCGCAGGGATCGCCCGGCTGGCCATCGCTGCACGGCACGGCAAAGGCCGGCTCATCGGGATCGCCGGGCGCGTCGAGAACGTCGAGCAAGTCGAGCGCCACGGCGAGGAAGGATTCGAGCGCGGGCCTGTCGAAGCGCGAAAGGATGCGCGCAACGGCTGGCATGGCCGCCGGGGGGCTATTGTCCCTATCGTCCCTATTGTCCCCGATGCCATTTCCGGTTTTCGAGGATGACGGGTTGCCCTTGCCGCCGGCTGCGGTAATCGCGGTTGTAGCCATGATTCAGCAGTTCCTTTGCTGGTTGTGGTTAGGGCCGGCGAGGTGGTTCCAGCACCGCACCGGCCCGCTTCATCGGGCGCGCATCGCCCGTGAACGTCTATCCCGCCCGCGCCTTGCCGATCGGCGCGACATTGGCGCGCGGCGCTGCGGCGCTGGCGGGATAGTTCGCCCATGCCTCCATGAGCTTCGCGCGCTTTGGCAACAGCGTGGCGCGCTGGTATGCCGCCTCAGCCTTGTCCGCGAGCAAATGGGCAAGCGCGTGTTCGATCACCTCGCGGGGGAAAGAGGTTTGCTCGCCAGCCCAATCACGGAAGGTCGAACGGAAGCCGTGAACCGTGATCGCCCGGCCATCCTGCCGGCGATCAATCCACCCCTCGCGGCCAGCCGCGCGCTCGGCATCGTTCATCCGCCGCAACAGCATCGGCAGCGCCATGGTGGAAAGCGCGCCGCCACCGCTTGCCGGGAACAGCGGGGCATCGCCATCGGCACGGGTGCGCAGGCGGGCCATGTCGGCAAGGATCGCCAGCGCGCGCGGGGCCAGCGGAATGACGTGCTCGCGGCCAGCCTTCATCCGCGCGGCGGGGATCGTCCAGACCTTCGCGCCAAGGTCTATTTCACGCCACGTCGCGCCCAGCAGTTCGCCCGATCGGCACGCGGTCAGGATGAGAAATTCGAGCGCCCGCGCGGCAAGGGCATCGCGGCCGGCGAGGTCCGCCACGAAAGCCGGCAGCTCGGCATAGGCGAGCGCGGCATGATGCCCCCGCGTGAGCTTGTTGCTCGCCTGCAAGAGATGGTCGAGGTGGCCACGCCAGCGCGCGACATTCTCGCCGCTGCGCAAGCCCCGCACCTTGGCCGCGTCAAGCACCCGCTCGATACGCCCGCGCAGCCGGCTCGCGGTTTCGGGCTTGGTCTTCCAGATTGGTTCAAGCACCGCGAGAACGTGCGCCGTCTCTATCTCGGCGGGGGGCAGCGCGCCGATCACCGGATAGGCATAGGTCGCGAGCGTGTTGCGCCATTGCTGCCGGTGCTTCTCATTGCGCCAGCCGCCTTCCTTGCCGGAAATGAACGTCTCGGCGACTTCGCGGAAGGAACGGCTTGCCGCCGCCTTCGCGCTGGCACGGCCGGCAGCCTTGCGGGCGATTGTGCGCTTGCCTTCGATCGCCTCGCCGCGCGCCGCCTGCGCCGCCAGTTCGCGCGCAAGATCGCGGGCACGGGCCAGCGGGATCGCATCGGCACCGGCAGCCGGGCCAAGCCCTATGTCACGCGCCTTGCCCGCGACGATCGCCCGGAACAGCCAGGACTTCGCGCCGCCCTCTTGCACCCGGAGATAAAGCCCGCCGCCATCGGCATGACGGCCGGGGCCAGCCGCCCGCACCGCGACGGGGTTAAGCGCATTGTGCAGCTTGCGAGGCATGTCCGCCAAACTCCGTTGCCCATGACATTGCCCATGATAATATCGCGGTTGCCCATGAACGCAAGGGGACGGGTGCGGACGGTTTCGGACAGGGCGCCCAGATATCTGACTGTGAAGACTTATGTTTTCTGAACTCTTGCGAACGGCAGCGGAAGCCAGTTTGGCGGACACCTCTTCCGCCACAGCTACTCCGCAACTGTCTTGGCGGGCCTGGCCGGATTCGGGCTCCCAGCCCCCTGGCTCGCCGCTGACTCTATTTCAAAACGCGCAAAAGCGCGGGTGCGGACCACCCCGCACCTTGCCCTCCAGCACGGCGCGCGTTCACCATGTTCGGCAAGCCTCGCGTGCGGGTTCATGCCGTTCTGGCACACAGTCCATTTTAACCAGTTCTCCAAAATATTCTGGCAAGAAATCGGTCGCAATCGACGTGTCCGAAGACAACGCAAATCCCGGAACGAAGCCATGCCCCGTGCCTCCACCCTTCCCCGAACCAGAGAGCGTGCAATGCGGGCGGCGCTGTCGATCGTCTGCGAGGCGCGCCAAGGCGTCCAGCCGTGGCGCATGCTCACCCTGACCGAGCTTTCCGCGCGCGGCTTTCGCGTCATCTGGACGGCGCCCTTGAACCCGCGTCAGGCTTTGCGCCTGCGCATCCCCGGAATGGCGCCGCTTACCGCCGCAATCCGCTGGCACCGCGACGATGCCCTGGGCTGCGAATTCCTGACCCCGCTGCATGTCGCAGTTTTCGAGCACATCGTTCGCAGCGATCGCCGCGCGGTCGCCTGAACGCTTCTCAGACGTGAATCGCGCGCCCGAAGGCGGCGAGGGTCGATTCATGCATCATCTCGGACAGCGTCGGATGCGGGAAGACGCTGGCGATCAGCTCGGCCTCGGTGGTCTCCAGTGTCTTGCCGACGACGAAGCCCTGGATCAGTTCGGTCACCTCGGCGCCGATCATATGCGCGCCGAGCAACTCGCCGGTTTTCGCGTCGAACACCGTCTTAATGAAACCCTCGGCCTCGCCCAGCGCAATCGCCTTGCCGTTGCCGATGAACGGGAACACGCCGGCCTTGACGTCATGCCCCGCCTCCTTCGCCGCCGCCTCGGTCAGCCCGACGCTGGCGATCTGCGGATGGCAATAGGTGCAGCCCGGAATATTGCGGCGGTCGAGCGCGTGCGGATGGGTGTCCTTGCCCAGTTCCTTCGCAATTGCCTCGGCCGCGGCGACCCCCTCGTGGCTGGCCTTGTGCGCGAGCCATGGCCCCGCGACGCAATCGCCGATCGCCCACACGCCCGGCACATTGGTGCGGCCAAGTTCATCCACCTTGATGTGGAAGCGCTGGTCGGGCTCGATCTTCAGTTCTTCCAGCCCGATGTTCTCGACATTGGGAACGATGCCGACCGCGACGATGACATGGCTGAAGCTGTCCCGGGCCTCCTTGCCGTCCTTTGCCTTCAGCGTGACCCTGACTGCGTCCCTGCCCACCTCGTCAATCGTGACATTGGTTGCGGTATGGATTTCAAGGCCCTGTTTCTTCAGCGCCTTTTCAAGGAAGGCCGAGACTTCGGCATCCTCGACAGGAACGATCCGGTCGAGCATCTCGACCACCGTGACCTTCGATCCCATGTCGTTGTAGAAGCTTGCGAACTCGATCCCGATCGCGCCCGAGCCGATCACCAGCAGCTTTTCGGGCAATTCCTGCGGCACCATCGCATGCCGGTAGGTCCAGATGCGCCGCCCGTCGCTCTTCGCCTTGGGCAGTTCGCGCGCACGCGCGCCGGTGGCGATGATGATGTGGCGGGCCTCAAGCTCGCTCGTGCGGCCGTCGGCGGTGACGGCGAGCTTTCCTGGCGCGGTGAGCTTGCCCTCGCCCATGTGCACCGCGATCTTGTTCTTCTTCATCAGGTGGGTAACGCCCTGGTTGAGCTGCTTTGCCACCCCGCGCGAGCGCGCCACCACCGCGGCGATGTCGGCCGAAACATTATCCGCCGACAGGCCATAGGCCTTGGCGTGCTTCATCTGGTGGAACACCTCGGCCGAGCGCAGCAGCGCCTTGGTGGGAATGCAGCCCCAGTTGAGGCAGATGCCGCCAAGGTTCTCGCGCTCGACGATCGCGGTCCTGAGCCCGAGCTGGCTCGCCCGGATCGCCGCGACATAGCCCCCGGGTCCCGAACCCAGCACGATGACGTCATAGCTTTCGGCCATGCAATTCTCCATCCGCCGGCAGCGCCGGCCCAAAATTTCGTTTCAGACCAGAAGGCCCAGCGGCTTTTCGATGAGGTCCCGGAAAGCGGCCATCAACTGCGCGCCATCGGCGCCATCGATGGCGCGGTGATCGAAGCTGCCCGTCGCCGACATCGCGCTTGCCACCCCGAGCGTGCCGTCCGCCATCACCCAGGGGCGCTTCTCGCCGGCACCGATCGCCATGATCATGCCCTGCGGCGGGTTGATCACCGCCTCGAACTGCCTGATCCCCATCATCCCCATGTTGGAGAGGCTGGCGGTGCCGCCCTGATATTCGGACGGCATCAGCTTGCCTTCGCGCGCCCGCGCGGCCAGCGTGCCCATCTCGGCCGAGATCTGGCTGACGGGCTTGGTCGCGGCATCGGTGATGATCGGGGTGATGAGCCCGGCGGGAATGCTGACCGCGACCGAAATATCGGCGCGGCTGTAGCTGCGCAGCACATCGCCGCCGAAGGCGACATTGCATCTGGGCACCGCGATCAGCGCAAGGCCCAGCGCCTTGATGAGCAGATCGTTCACCGAAAGCTTGACCTGCCGCGCTGCCAGCGCCTCGTTCAGCTCGCCACGCAGCTTGAGCAGCGCATCGAGCCGCACATCCACCGTCAGATAGATATGCGGCACCTGGCTCTTCGATTCGGTCAGGCGCCGGGCGATGACCTTGCGCATGCTCGACAGCCTGGCATCGGCGAAGGGTATGCCGAAATCGGGGATCGCGTCGGTGAGCTTCTGCGCGGGCGCGGCAGGGGCGGCGGCTTGCGGCTTCGGCGCCTCGGCGGGCGCTGCCGCAGCGCGGGTTTCGGCCCGCGGCGCGGATCTGGCGGTATCGACATCGGCCCGCACGATGCGGCCGTTCGGCCCGCTGCCGGCGATCGCCCCGAGATCCACCCCTTTTTCGGCGGCGAGGCGCCTGGCGAGCGGCGAGGCGATCAGCCGCGCGCCCTTGCCGGCGCTGGCGGGGATCGGCGCGGGGGCAGGCCCGGGCGCGGCTTTCGGTTCGCTGGCAGCGGGGCTGGCGGCAGGCGCGGGCGGCGACGCTTTTGGCGCGGCGGCGGCGCTGTCCGTTTCCTCATCGTCGCCGACGAGTATCGCGATGACCGTGCCGACTTCGACCCCGTCGGTCCCCTCGGCGACGTCGAGCGAGGCGATCGTGCCTTCATCGACCGCCTCGAACTCCATCGTCGCCTTGTCGGTCTCGATTTCGGCCATGATGTCGCCCGAGGACACGCTGTCACCGACCTTGACCAGCCATTTCGCCAGCCTGCCTTCTTTCATCGTCGGGGAAAGCGCCGGCATCCTGATCGCGATCGGCATGGCAAGTCCTGTCCTGATGAAGCCCGGTGTTGCGCTCTATCCTCTGGCGAAATTGCCCGCGCGGGGCAAGCCGCTTGCGGCAGGGATGACGCGCAAATTGCTGACGATTTCCGCGCTCACCCCAAGCCGGGCCGCGAACCGATCTCGCCGGTCATCGCCCGCGGCCCTGGTGGCGGATATTCGCGGGGCGCCCGCGCCGGCCGGTCGCGTGCGAGCCGTTGCGTCTTTCGGGAAGACGCCGGCCGCGCGGCTCGATCGGGGCCGCGGCGCCGTCGACCGGCTCGAACTTCAGCGCCCCGGTCAGCGGATTGGCCTCGGCGAGCCGCAGCGACAGCGTATCGCCCATGGCAAAGCGCGTGCCGCTCGCCTCGCCGACCAGCGCGCGCGCCGCCTCGTCATGGTGGAAGCGTTCGGCGCCGAGCACCGAGATGGGTACCAGCCCGTCACCACCGAGCGCGATGATCGTTGCGAACAGTCCGAAGCGCTGGACCCCGGTGATGCGGCAGGCGAACACCTCGCCGATCCGTCCCGCGAGCCAGGCGGCGACATAGCGGTCGATGGTCTCGCGCTCGGCTTCCATCGCCCGGCGCTCGCTGGCGCTGATCGCCTCGCTGACATGGGCAAGATCGGCGCGGTCCCTTTCGGACAGGCCGGTGGCCGGCGGCAGCTTGCCCTTGGGCGCGGGTTGTTCAAGGCCGAAGCCATCGACCAGCGCGCGATGGACGAGAAGGTCGGCATAGCGCCGGATCGGCGAGGTGAAATGCGCATAGCTGCCAAGCGCCAGCCCGAAATGGCCGGCGTTGCGCGGCCCGTAGTAGGCCTGCGTCTGGCTGCGCAGCACCGCCTCCATGACCAGGGCTTTTTCAGAAGGATCGGCGATATCCTTCAGCATCCGGTTGAACAGCCCCGGGGTAATCACCTGGCCCAGCGCGAGCTTGCGCCCGAAGGTAGCGAGATAATCCTTGAGCGCGACCAGCTTCTCGCGGTTCGGCGGCTCGTGGATGCGATAGACGATCGGCTGCACCCGGCTTTCGAGCGCCCTGGCCGCCGCCACATTGGCAGCGATCATGAAATCCTCGACCACGCGATGCGCATCGAGCCGCTCGCGCAGGCTGATCGCGGCGATGCGGCCGGCTGCATCGAGCTGGACGCGGCGTTCGGGCAGGTCGAGATCGAGCGGATCGCGGTGGTCGCGCGCGCGGGCGAGCGCCTGCCAGCACGCCCACAGGCCGGCGATATGCGGGTCGGCAACGCCGGTATCGATGCGCCGTTGCGCCTCCTCATAGGCGATGACCTCGGCAATGCGGACCACGGCGCGGGAAAAGCGCGATGACGTCACCTGCCCCTGTGCCGAAATCGTCAGGTGGCAGGCCATTGCCGCGCGCGGCACCCCGGCCTTGAGCGAGCAGACATCGGCCGAAAGCACTTCGGGCAGCATCGGCACCACCCGGTCGGGGAAATAGACCGAATTGCCGCGGATGCGCGCCTCGCGGTCGAGCGCGCCGCCGGGGCGGACATAGAAGGCGACATCGGCGATGGCGACCACCGCGCGAAAACCGCCCTCGCCATCGGCCTGCGCCCAGATCGCATCGTCATGGTCGCGCGCGTCGCTCGGGTCGATCGCGATGATTGGCAGATGGGTAAGGTCCTCGCGCTGCCCGGCATCGAGCGGCAGCGCAGCAGCGCGCTCGGCCTCGGCCAGCGCTTCCTCGCCGAAGGCAAGCGGGATGCCATGCTTGTGGATCGCGATCAGGCTGAAGGCGCGCGGCGCCAGCGGATCGCCCAGCACCGCGGTGACGCGCATCGCGGCGCGCGGGCTGCGGCCGACGGGCTCGGCGAGCACCAGTTGCCCCGCCACCGCCCCGCCAAGCTCGGCGATCGGCGCGGCATGGCGCACGCGCTTGTCGATCGGCGCGAGCCAGGCCTTGCCGCTGCCGTCGATCTCGACCAGCCCCATCGCCTGATCGGCGGCGGCAGGAAGCTTCTTCATCGGATGGGCGAGCCAGCCGCCGCCCCTCTCCTCGGTGCGCGCGAGCAGCCGGTCGCCAAGGCGCAGCGCTGCCCCCGGCGCGCGCCGGCCGCCGCTGCGCTCTACCACCCGCAGGCGCGGCGGCGGCACGCCGCTGTCCGGTTCCCAGGCATCGGGGATCGCGAAAGCCTCGCCGTCCTCGATCGCGGTGATGCGCAGCACGGTCACGCGCGGCACCCCGCCCATGCGGTGGAACGCCGATTTGCGGCCGTCGATCAGCCCTTCCTCGGCCATGTCCCTGAGCAGCGCCTTGAGGCGGATCTTCTCCTCGCCCTTCAATCCGAATTCGCGGGCGATCTCGCGCTTGCCGGCGGCGGCCGGGCTTGCGGCGATGAAATCGAGGATCTGCTGGCGGGTGGGAAGGCCCTGCGGCTTGGTCATCGCTGCGCGATAGCGCCAAAGCCCCGAGCGGTCACGCGGCGAAACCGCCTTGCTCCACGGATTATGTTCATTATATGTTCCCTATGGTTCCGGGAGATCGCGCCATGCCCGATTCGGTCACGCTCTATACCAACCCGCAATCGCGCGGGCAGATCGCGCGCTGGATGCTGGAGGAGATTGGCGAGCCTTATGAGACGGTCGTTCTTGGCTATGACGGGGCGATGAAAACGCCCGAATATCTGGCGATCAACCCGATGGGCAAGGTGCCGGCGATCCGCCATCGCGGCCGGGTCGTTACCGAGACGGCGGCGATCTGCGCCTATCTTGCCGGTGCCTTTCCGCAGGCGCATCTTGCCCCGCCTGCGCCCGAACGCGGTGATTATTACCGCTGGCTGTTCTTCGCCGCAGGTCCGGTCGAAGCCGCGTTCAGCAACAGGGCGATGGGCTGGGCACCGCCGCCCGAGCGCGAGATGATGTTCGGCTATGGCACTTACGACCGCGCGATGGCGGTGCTCGAAGGCGCGGTTGCGGGCAGACGCTTCATCGCCGGGGAACATTTCAGCGCGGCGGATGTCTATGTCGGCTCGATCATCGACTTCATGATGCGTTTCGGCCTGCTCGATGCGCGCGAGGCCTTTACCGCCTACATCGAGCCGCTGCGCGAACGCGCCGCCTACCGGCGCGCGCAGGAAACAAGCGAGGCGGCTGCCCCCTGAAGCCTGTTGCCCCCCCGCGTGAACATGGAGCATCGCTTTGTGCCAAAAGCCGCGCCTCCTTATTGGCGCGATGCTCCAGCGTTCAATAGGCGCGCGCGACGTAAATCGTCTCGACCGCCGGCGCCCCGGTGAACAGGCAGGAACCCCGGGGTTCGGGCGCGTCCATCGGTGTGTTGCGGATCGTCAGCTTGAGCCGCTTCAATGTTTCGATCACCGCATCGAGCGCGGCACCGGCCGGGCGTGCCCAGCCGATCTCGGCCCAGCCCGGATGACGCTCGTGCTCGGCGAACATCGCTTCCAGCCCGGCAAGGCTGGTGACGTCACGCCGGATCGCGGCATCGCGCCGCTGCGTGGCCTCGCGATGCAGCGAGGTCTGGATATCGGCCAGTTCCGACGCCGCGCTGTCCAGAAACGCCTCACGACTCATCGCGGTGAAATTGACCTTGCCATCCTCGCGCCACAGCCGGTCGCGGCGCAGCACCGAGACCTGCCCGCCCGCCGCATCGCGCCCGCCGATTTCAAGGATCAGCGGCACGCCCTTCTTGACCCAGCCCCAGCGCTTGGCGGTCGCCTTGCCCGGCCGCTTGTCGAGCAGCACTCGCACAGGCTCGCCCAGCGCCTGCTGCTTCGTCAAGGCTGCGCGCAGCGCCTCGCAATAGGCGAGCAGCGCCTCGTCCTCGGGGGTATCGCGCAGCATCGGCAGGATCACGACCTGCTGCGGCGCGATCGCCGGCGGCACGCGCAGGCCATCGTCGTCGCCATGCGTCATGATGACCCCGCCGATCATCCGGGTCGAGGTTCCCCAGCTGGTCGTGTGGCACAAGGCCTGCTGGCCCTCGCGGTCCTGGTAGCGGATGCCCGACGCCTCGGCGAAGCCGGTGCCGAGGTAATGCGAGGTGCCCGCCTGAAGCGCCTTGCCGTCCTGCATCATCGCCTCGATGCTGTAGGTCGCGACCGCGCCGGGGAAGCGTTCGTTTTCCGGCTTTTCGCCGGCGATCACCGGCATCGCCAGCACCTCCTCGGCGAAGCTGCGATACATTTCGAGCGCGCGCAGCGTCTCGGTCATCGCATCCTCGCGCGTGGCATGCGCGGTATGCCCCTCCTGCCAGAGAAATTCGCTGGTCCGCAGAAACATGCGGGTACGCATTTCCCAGCGCACGACATTGGCCCACTGGTTGGTGAGCAGCGGCAGGTCGCGCCAGCTCTGCACCCAGCGCGCCATGGCCGCGCCGATCACCGTCTCGCTCGTCGGGCGCACGATCAGCGGTTCCTCGAGCCGCGCCTCGGGATCGGGGACGAGGCCGCCCTTGCCGTCGCCGATCAGCCGGTGATGCGTGACCACCGCCATTTCCTTGGCGAAGCCCTCGACGTGCTCGGCTTCCCTGGCGAAATAGGACAGCGGAATGAACAGCGGGAAATAACAGTTCTCGACGCCCGCGGCCTTGATCCGCGCGTCCATCCGCGCCTGTATCCGTTCCCAGATGCCATAGCCCCACGGCCGGATGACCATGCAGCCGCGCACCCCCGATTCCTCGGCCATCTCGGCCTCGCCGATGACCTCCTGGTACCAGGCGGCGAAATCGGCCTTGCGCGTGACGGACAGGGCGTGGCGGATGGCGGTCTGCTGATTCATGCCGGCGCGTTAGCGCAATGCCCGCACCTCGTCATCCCGCGCCGCGCGCGGTGCGGCGCGGGCGTCGGGCAAAATTACCGGGCGAGCGAATCGAGCTTGCGCTGCATCTCGGCCATCTGCTCGCGCAGCACAGCAAGCTCATCGCCGCGCGCGTCCGCGCCGGCTTCTGCCTTCTCGGCCGCCGCGCCGGGAATGAAGGCCGAGGTTGCCGCCTTGAACATCGCCATGTTCTGCTGCGCAAGCTTGGCGAGCGGATTGTTGCCGAGCGATTCCTCGAAGGCCTTCTGCAACTTGGCCTGGTTGGCGCGGAAATGCTCCATCGAGGCTTCGAGATATTCGGGGAGCAGCGACTGCATCGAATTGCCGTACATGCCGATCAGCTGGCGCAGGAAGTTGACCGGCAGGATCTGCTCGCCGTTGGTTTCCTCGTCCATGATGATCTGGGTCAGGATCTGGTGCGTGATGTCGGCGCCAGTCTTGGCGTCAAGAACTTTGAAATCAACGCCATCCCTTGTCATCTTCGCAAGATGGTCGAGCGTGATATAGCTCGACGAGCGGGTATTGTAGAGCCGTCGGTTGGCGTATTTCTTGATAACGATGGTCTCATCGCGCGACCCGGTCTGCTCGGACATTGCCAGCCTTTCGTGTGTGCTGGTGCAACCTATCACCGGCGCACGGTGCGGCGCAACAAAATGCGGCGCAGCAAAAGCGGGCGATCACCCCGACTCGCGGCCGAAACGGCGGCCGAGCAGCGTCAGCAATTCATATTGCGACAGCCCCGAGGCGGCCGCGGCCGCGGGCAGCTCGTAATCGGCCTCGATCCAGTCGCCCTCTGCGAGATCGGGCGCGGCGGCCGCGTCGAGCACCGACATGTCCATCGACACCCGGCCGATCACCGGCAGACGCGCGCCCTGCCAGCGCATCGCGCCGCGCCCCGACCAGCAGCGCAGATAGCCGTCGGCATAACCGAGCGCGATCACCGCCAGCCGCATGCGCCGCGGTGCGACAAAGGTCGCGTTGTAGCCGACGCTCTCGCCCGGACCGATCTCGCGCAGCTGGATCACGGCCGCCTGCGGCCAGGCGACCTGGCGCAGATGGCCGGCCATTTCGGGACGCGGCACCCCGCCATACAGCGCCAGCCCCGGCCGGGTGACGTCGCCGTGATATTCGGCGCCAAGCGCGATCCCGGCACTGTTGGCAAGGCTGGCGCGGCGGTGCGGCACAAGCGCGCGCGCTTGGCTCCACCGCGCACGCTGAAGCGGGTTGAGCGCGCTATCCTCGTCGGCGCTTGCCAGATGCGAGAGCAGCATGTCGATGTCGAGCCGGGCGATCGCCTCGGCGCCGAGATCGGCCATCGGCAGGCCGAGCCGGTTGATCCCGCTGTCGATCATCAGATGGCAGGGGCCGCCGCCGGCTTCGAGCCAGCGCTGCGCCTGCGCCAGCGAATTGATCACCGGCCGCACCCCCGCCGCGCGCGCCCAACGGGCCTCGTCGCCGGTCAGCGGTCCGTGGAGCACGGCGATGTCTTGCGGCGCAAGAAGATCGCGCAGTTCCGCCGCCTCGCGCCAATGCGCGACGAAGAAATCGCGGCAGCCCGCCTCGCGCAGCACGATTGCGGCGAGCCTTGCGCCGATGCCATAGGCGTCGGCCTTGACCGCGGCGCCGGCGCGCGCCGCGCCCGACAGCGCGTCAAGCGCACGCCAGTTCGCCGCCAGCGCCGCGCGATCGATGCGCAGGCGAAGCGCGGGATCAGGCGGTGGGGACGGCATCGTCTGCGAAATCGCGCGGCGGACCGCCCCTCAGCCCCCACAGCGCCACCAGCAGCGCGACCACCACCACCGCCCAGGTGTACCACAGACCGGCATAGGGATTGCCGGTCCTGGCGACGATATAGCTCGCGATCAGCGGCAGGAAGCCGCCGAAATAGCCGGTGCCGATATGATAGGGGATCGACATCGAGGAATAGCGGATGCGTGCCGGGAACATCTCCGAAAGCAGCGCCGCGACCGGGCCATAGGTCGCCCCCGACAGGCCCATCACCACCGCGAGCAGGACGATCAGCAGCAGCGCCGCGCTGCGCGACGGCTCGACCTTGCCCAGCTTATAGCCGAAACGCGCGAAATCGTCCTGCAGCACCCTCGGCCGCGCCGCCTTGTCCGCCCAGGGATAGCCGGCGAGCGGCAGCGGGGCACCGGCGACGGTGACGGCCAGCGTCGTCCCGTCGCGCAGGGTGTAGGGCATGCCGACCGAGGCGAGATCGGACAGCAGCTTGCCGCAATTCGTCGCCTGCTCGGAGGAGAAGGGCTGGTAGTCGCAATCGGGTCCGGACACCACCACCGGCGCCCGCGCTGCCTGCGCCGCGAGCCCCGGATTGGCGACATGACCGATCGCCCAGAACAGCGGGAACAGCGCCAGCAGCGTCACCGCATAGCCAAGCACGATCGGCTTTTTGCGCCCGATCCGGTCCGACAGCCGGCCGAACCAGACGAAGCTCGCCATCCCGAGCGCGGCGCCCAGCCCGGCGATGATTTCGGCACTGGTGTCGTTCACCCGCGCCGCGCTCTTGAGGAAGCTCAGCGTCGAGAACATCGCGGTATAGGAGATGACGGTCAGCCCGGCGGCGATGCCGAACAGCGCGATGAACAGCCGGCGCTTGTTTCCCGGGTAGGTGAAACTTTCGGTGAAGGGGTTGCCGGCGAGTTCGCCCTCCGCCTGCATCGCGCGGAACACCGGGCTTTCCGACAGCTTGAGCCGCATCCACAGCGAGATGGCAAGCAGCAGCGTGCTGATCAGGAAGGGCGTGCGCCAGCCCCACGCGTTCCACACGGTATCGCTCATCAGCGCCTTGCAGCCAAGCTCGACGACGAGGCTCAGCACGAATCCACCGACCACGCTCGCCTGGATGAAACCGGTGAAGAAGCCGCGCCGGCTCGGCGGGGCATGTTCGGCGACATAGATCGCCGCGCCGCCATATTCGCCGCCCAGCGCCAGCCCCTGCATGACGCGCAACGCCAGCACCAGCAGCGGTGCGGCAATGCCGATGCGCGCGGCAGAGGGAATCAGCCCGACCCCCGAGGTGGCAATGCCCATCAGCGTGACGGTGACGAGGAAGGTGTATTTGCGTCCGAGTCGATCGCCAAGAAAGCCGAACAATATCGCCCCCAGCGGGCGGAAGGCGAAGCCGATGGCAAAGCCGGCCCAGGCGAGCAGCAACTGCAACGTCGGGTCGGCGGTGTGGAAAAAGGTCTTGCCGATGATCGCGGCGAGCGTGCCATAGATGAAAAAATCGTACCATTCGAAGATGGTGCCCATGGAACTCGCGGCGATGACGAGCCGCATGTCGGCCATCGTCGGCTGGATGTCCGGATGGCGTGCCGGCTCGGTCATTGTCGTCCCCCCTTTGTCGCCGCGGACCTAGCGGGCCTGTCCGTCGCTGGAAAGCGCGGCAAGCGCCGCCCGCCAGCCAAGCAGGATCGCGCCGTGACGGGCCGGCCAGGCCGCGGCGGGGGCGATCGCCGCAAGACCGGGCCAGTCGGCGAGCGGCGCTTCGCCGGCAAGCCAGCGCGCCACCGCCGCTTCGGCCTCGGCGATCTGCGCGGGCGAGCGGCCAAGCGCGGCGCGCGCGAAAAGCGTCGCCGCCGCCTGACCGATCGCGCAGGCATGGGCGCTGATCCCGATCGCGTCGATCGTGCCGTCGGTACCGACCGCCAGCCGCAGCGCAAGACTGCTGCCGCAGCTTGCCGATCGCGCGCTTCCGGCGAGCGGCAGCGCCTCGTCCTGCGGAAAGGCGGCGAGCCCGGCGGCCAGTTCCAGGACTTCGGGGGTGTAAAGCGCGGCGGTACGGCTTCGCCTCATCCCTCGATCCGGTGATGGTGGCGCGGCTGCGGCGAGGGCTCGGGGGTTGCGCCCGCATCGCCCGGATCGCCGCTCGCGGTGCCGTCCGCCGCCTCGCGCCGGGCCGCGACCGCCGCCACCAGCTTGTCGCTGCAGGCGTTGATGAAGGGATAGGTGCGCGACTGGGTGAGCCAGGCGGGCCGGCCCGCCGCGCCCCAGGCGACATCATAGCCCAGCGTCACCACCGCGAAGGCCAGGACCACCACCAGCGTGCCCTTGACCGCACCGAAGCCGAAGCCGAGCAGCCTGTCGACCGGCCCGATCACCGAATTGCGCGTCGCGCGGCCCAGCCAGTTGGCAATGAAACGGATGCCGACATAAGGCACCAGCATCAGGATAGCAAAGGCGAGCACCGCCGCGCCGCTGGTCGAGCGCACATAAGGCAGCAGCAGATCGCCGAGCGGCGACAGCAGGAGATGGATCGCCAGCACCGCGACGATCCACGCCGCGAGCGCGAGGCATTCCTGCACGAATCCGCGCAGGAAGCCGGTGACCGCACCAAACCCCACGATCACCAGCACGGCAATGTCGAAGCCCGTCATCCCTTGAGCGATTATTCCCCGCCCATGATCCGGTCAACGAGATTTGGCAGGCGGTGCACCGGACAGAAGCGCAAGCCGCCCTCGCCGGCCGATGGATCGCCGGGGCCATGGCCGGACTCGAAGCCGAGCTTGGCCGCCTCGCGCAGGCGCAGCGAGGCATGCGCGACACTGCGCACCTCGCCGGCAAGCGAGACCTCGCCGAACCAGACCGCGCCGCTCGTCAGCGGCTTGTCGGCGAGCGCCGAGACCAGCGCCGCCGCGACCGCCAGATCGGCAGCCGGATCGGCGAGGCGATAACCGCCCGCGACATTGAGATAAACCTCGGCACTGGCGAAATTGAGGCCGCAGCGCGCCTCCAGCACCGCAAGCAGCATAGCGAGCCGCCCGCCATCCCAGCCGACGACCGCACGCCGCGGCGTCGCCCCGCTCGCCAGCCGCACGATCAGCGCCTGGATCTCGACCAGCACCGGTCGCGTCCCTTCCAGCGCCGGGAACACCGCGCTGCCCGAGACCGGCTCCTGCGAGGTCGTGAGGAACAGTGTCGAGGGGTTCGCCACCTCAACAAGCCCTGCCCCTTCCATCGCGAAGACGCCGATCTCATCGACCGGGCCGAAGCGGTTCTTGAGGCTGCGCAGGATGCGATATTGGTGGCTGCGCTCGCCCTCGAAGCTCATCACCACATCGACCATGTGTTCGAGCACGCGCGGTCCGGCGATGGCGCCATCCTTGGTGACATGGCCGACGAGGACCAGCGCCGCGCCGCTTTCCTTGGCATAGCGGATCAGTTCGAAGGCACAGCCGCGCACCTGGCTGACCGTTCCCGGCGCGCCTTCGATCGTGTCCGAATGCATCGTCTGGATCGAATCGATCACCAGCAGCGCCGGCGGCGGCAGCGCATGGAGGCTGGTCAGGATGTCGCGCACCGAACCCGCCGCGGCAAGGCTGATCGGCGCGTCGGAAAGCCCGAGCCGCGCGGCGCGCAGCCGCACCTGGCTCGCCGCCTCCTCGCCGCTGATATAGATCGCGCTGGCGCCGCCTTTCGCGACCGCAGCGGCGGCCTGCAACAGAAGCGTGCTCTTGCCGATCCCCGGATCGCCGCCCATCAGCACCGCGCTTCCCGGCACCAGCCCGCCGCCGAGCGCGCGATCGAATTCGGCAAGCCCGGTCGAACGGCGCAGCAGCGCGGCATCGGCGGTGTCCATCGCGGCAAAGGTGATCGCCCGGCCGCCCGAGGACAGATCATGCCGCGCCGAGAACACCGTGGCCGGCGCCTCTTCGGCCAGCGTGTTCCATTCGCCGCAATCGGGGCATTGCCCCTGCCAGCGCTGGGCGAGGCTGCCGCAGGCGGTGCAGGCATAGCGGCGGCGGGGTTTGGCCATGCATGCGGCATAATCGGAACAAACATCGAACGCAAGCGGGTTGACGCGGCGCGCCCCGCTCTGCCATGCCGGGCGACGACGTCGCATCGCCGGTTGTGCGGCCCCGCGCGCTGCGACTGTTCAGGAGAAGCGATGCGCCACAAGGAACTGCGGCTTGGCCTTGTCTGCTATGGCGGCATCAGCCTTGCCGTCTACATGCACGGCGTCACCAAGGAGGTGTGGAAGCTGGCGCGCGCCAGCCGCGCCTTTCACGCTGGAGATGTGGAACCGCTGGCCGGCAGCGAACGGGTCTATCTCGCGCTGCTGCGCCGCTTCGCGCGCGATTACGCGGTCAATCTCAGGGTGCTGTGCGACATCATTGCCGGCGCCAGCGCGGGCGGGATCAATGGCGTGTTTCTGGCGCAGGCGGTGCATTCGGGCCAATCACTCGATCCGCTGACAGATCTGTGGCTCGAACGCGCCGATGTCGAGGTGCTGCTCGATCCCGAGGCGCACAGCTGGACGCGCCCGGCCAAGGTCTGGCTGGTGCCGCTGCTGCGCATGCTGCTGACCCAGCCGGGGAATGTCGTCTCCACTTCGGTCGCCCCCGAAACCCGAACCGAGGTCCGCGCCAAGCTTGCCCGGCTGATCGGTGCGCGCTGGTTCGCCCCGCCCTTCGGCGGCATCGGCTTCTCACGGCTGCTCGCCGAGGCGCTCGACGCCATGGCCCAGACCCGGGGGGCACCACTGCTGCCACCCGGCCATCCGCTCGATCTCTTCGTCACCGCCACCGATTTCGCCGGCCGGCCCGAACGGCTGGTGCTGCACAGTCCGCCGCAAGCCGAGGAAAGCGAGCATCGTCTGTCGATCGGCTTTGCCAGGCGCACCCCGCACCAGGGTGGCGGCGCGCTTGCCGCGCTTCCCGAGCTGGTCTTTGCAGCGCGCGCCACCGCCAGTTTCCCCGGCGCCTTTCCGCCGCTGCGCCTTGCCGAGATCGACGCGCTGCTTGCCGAGCGCGAGCAGCAATGGCCGGGCCGCGAGGCCTTTGTCGCGCGGGTGCTTCCCGGACAGCTCGCACGCGGCGAGGCGGAAAACGTCTCGCTGATCGACGGATCGGTGCTGGTCAATGCGCCCTTTGCGGCGGCGATGGCGGTGCTTTCGGCACGGCCGGCGCAGCGCGAGGTCGATCGCCGCCTCGTCTATATCGACCCGCGCCCCAAGGACGGAGTGGCGGCGCGCAACGATCCGCGGCTGCCGGGCTTCTTCACCGTGATCTTCGGCTCGCTTTCGGCGATCCCGCGCGAGCAGCCGATCCGTGACAATCTCGAAACGCTCGACCGCCGCTCGCGCGAGCGCGCGCGGATCGAAGGCATCGTTCGCGCGCTGCGCCCCGAGGTCGATGCCGCGGTCGAGCGTGTCTTCCGCCGCACGCTGTTCTTCAACAGCCCGAGCGCGGGGCGCCTCAGCCGCTGGCGCGCAAGGGCGATGCAGGTCGCGGCGAGCGAGGCGGGCTTTGCCTATGAAGGCTATGCCCAGCTCAAATTCGCCGGCGTGGTCGACAGCCTGGCGCGGCTCATCGCCGGCGCCGCGCCGACATTGGGTGCCGCCGCAGGCGATACCGTCTATCGCCAGCTGTGCGACTGGCTCGCCGCGCGCGACATGACCGCTGCCAGCGCGCCGGCGGCGGGCACCATGGGCGAATTCTTCCGCAGCCATGACCTTGCCTTTCGCATCCGCCGGCTGCGGCTGCTGCTGCGCCGCCTCGCGGATGAAGAAACGCGGTCCGAAGCCGCCACGCCGGGTGACTTCGAAGCGGCGCGCAGCGCGATCTACGCCGCCCTTTCGCATTATTTCACCAGCGGCGATCCCTCGCGGATCGGTGATTTCGCGGAAATCGCCGCGCATGTCGGCAGCCGCCCGCAGGAAGTGCTGGCGGCGATCGGCAACGCGCGCGACCTCATCGCCATCGACCGCCGCGCCGATGCGCTGCTCGCCCGCGCGCTGATGGCTATGCCCGAGGCGCTGCGGCGGCGGATGCTGCTGACCTATCTCGGCTTTCCCTTCTACGACATCGTCACCCTGCCGTTGCTGCGCGGCGAGGATCTCAGCGAATATGATCCGGTGAAGGTCGATCGCATCTCGCCCGATGATGCGGGCTCGATCCGCGCGGGCGGCGCCGCGGCATGCCTGCGCGGGGTGGAGTTCTATAATTTCGGCGCCTTCTTCAGCCGCGCCTATCGCGAGAACGACTATCTCTGGGGACGCCTGCACGGCGCCGAGCGGATGATCGACCTTCTGGTCTCGGCGCTGCCCGAGGGCGCGCACTTTGCCGAGCGCGAAATCCGCAGGGCGAAGCGCGAAATCTTCCTCGCCATCCTCGAAGAGGAAGACGCGCGGCTGGTCGCCGACCGGGGCTTGATCGCCGGGATCAGGCGCGAGGTGATCGAGCGGCTGGATCTGCCGGGATGATCGCGCAAATACCCTATTCGGTCAGATCGCTCCACGCGCCCTTCAGCCGCTCGAAGAAGCCCTTGCTTTCAGGGCATTCCTCGCCGGTCTCGCAGGCCTGGAACTCGCGAAGCAGCTCCTTCTGTCGCAGCGAGAGCCGCGTCGGGGTCTCGACCGCGATCTCGACCACCAGATCGCCGAGCCCGCGCGCATTGAGCACCGGCATGCCGGCACCGCGTTTGCGCAGTTGCTTGCCCGACTGGATGCCGGCGGGAATCGGGATGGTGTGCGGCGTGCCGTCGAGCCCGGGAATGGTGATCTCGCCGCCAAGCGCGGCGGTCGTGAAGCTGATCGGTGCGCGCGTCACCAGCGTCGCGCCATCGCGCTCGAACACCTTGTGCCTGCGGATATGGAGGAAAATATAGAGATCGCCCGGCGGTGAGCCATGCGGCCCTGCTTCGCCCTTGCCGGTCAGGCGGATGCGCGTGCCGGTATCGACCCCGCGCGGGATATCGACCGCAAGCTTCTCGCGGCCATCGACCCGACCTTCGCCGCCGCAGCTGCGACAGGGCTTTTCGATCACCTCGCCATGCCCCATGCAGGTCGGGCAGCTGCGCTCCATCATGAAGAAGCCCTGCTGGGTGCGCACCTTGCCCTGCCCGCCGCACAGCGTGCAGCGCCGCGTGCCGGTGCCCGGTGTCGCCCCGCTGCCGCCGCACGGCTCGCATTGGCGCGCGACGTCGATCTCGATCTCGGCCTTCTTGCCGTGATAGGCCTCGTCGAGCGAGATCTCCATGTCGTAGCGCAGATCGCCGCCACGCCGCGCCTGCTGGCGGCCACCGCCAAACCCGGCGCCGAAAATCGATTCGAAAATATCGCCGATGTCGGAAAAACCACCGCCGCCCGCGCCGGCACCACCGCCGTTTGCGCCATTGACATAGGCCTCATGCCCGAAACGATCATAGGCGGCACGCTTTTGCGGGTCTTTCAGGCATTCATAAGCCTGGCTGATCGACTTGAAGCGGGCTTCCGATTCCTTGCACCCCGGGTTCTTGTCCGGGTGATGGCGCATGGCGAGCTTGCGATAGGCGCTTTTGAGCGCACCATCATCGGCATCACGCGAGACTTCAAGCAATTCGTAGAAATCAAAAACCTCGGCCGACATCGTCGCCCTCCAACGGTATCCCGAGATCGAGGCCCCGAAGCCGCGCTTTCAACGCACGCTCCGGGGCCTGACTTTGCTTTCCTTCAGCCCTTGTTCTCATCGACTTCCGAGAACTCGGCATCGACGACGTCCTCGCCGCCGGCATGCGCGTGCGGCTGATCGCCGCCGGGCGAGGCGGCCGCGGCCTGCTCCTTCTCGTAGATCGCCTGGCCCATCTTCATCGCCTTTTCGGTGAGGGCCTGGGTCTTTGCGGTCATCGCCGCGGCATCGCCGCTTTCGATCGCCGCACGGGTCTCGGCGATCGCCGCCTCGATCTCGGCCTTGAGGCCGGGATCGACCTTGTCGGCGTTCTCCTCAAGCTGGCGCTCGGTGGCGTGAACGAGGCTGTCGGCATTGTTGCGGGCTTCGGCAGCCTCGCGCCGCTTCTTGTCCTCGTCGGCGAATTTCTCGGCGTCGCGGACCATCTGGTCGATGTCGGCCTCGTTGAGCCCGCCCGAGGCCTGGATCTTGATCTGCTGCTCCTTGCCGGTGCCCTTGTCCTTGGCCGAGACATTGACGATGCCGTTCGCGTCGATATCGAAGGTCACCTCGATCTGCGGAATGCCGCGCCGCGCGGGCGGGATGCCGATCAGATCGAACTGGCCGAGCAGCTTGTTGTCCGCGGCCATCTCGCGCTCGCCCTGGAAGACGCGGATGGTCACCGCGTTCTGGCTGTCCTCGGCGGTCGAGAAGGTTTGCGCCTTCTTGGTCGGGATCGTGGTGTTGCGGTCGATGATGCGCGTGAACACGCCG